>CACONV010000005.1 GCA_902628605.1 uncultured Bacteroidota bacterium | reverse complement strand
TTTTCTCCAAGAGTAAAAGATGTTATTTCTTTCAGCAAGGAAGAGGCTTTAAGATTAGGTCATGATCATATAGGAACTGAACATTTAGTTCTGGGAATGTTACGCGACGGAGGTGGAAAAGCAATCACAATTCTTAATGCTATCGATATCGACTTAGACAATCTTAGAAAAAAAGTAGAAATTCTAAACCCAGCCTTATTGAACAATGAAAGAGTTGAAAATACTAAAAGAAACCTTCATTTAACAAGACAGGCTGAAAGAGCTCTTAAAACTACTTTCTTGGAAGCAAAATTATTTCAAAGTAATTTAATTGATACTGCTCACTTATTACTTTGTATTCTAAGAAACGAAAATGATCCAACCACAAAGCTTTTGAGTAAATTCAATATTAACTATGATTTGGTAAAAGAGCAATTCAAAATATTACTAACAAATGATTCTGAGTACTTAGAGATTTCTGATTCTTCTTTTCCAGAGGAAAAAGATGATTCTGAAAGCGGTGAAAAACAAAACCCATTCGTTCCAACATCTGAATCTAGCAAATCAAGAAAATCTAAAACCCCAGTCCTTGATAATTTTGGAAAAGACATAACCGGACTTGCAGAAATGGATAAATTAGATCCAGTTGTTGGTCGAGAAAAAGAAATTGAAAGGGTTTCTCAGATTTTAAGCAGGAGAAAGAAAAATAATCCTCTATTAATTGGTGAGCCAGGAGTCGGAAAATCAGCCATCGCTGAAGGATTAGCCTTAAGGATAATTCAAAAAAGGGTATCGAGGGTTCTTTATGGAAAAAGAATAATAACCCTCGATTTAGCAAGCCTCGTAGCTGGTACTAAATATAGAGGGCAATTTGAAGAGAGAATGAAGGCAGTTGTTAATGAATTAGAAAAAAATGATGATATTATTCTTTTTATAGATGAAATTCATACAATTGTAGGTGCTGGGGGGGCGACAGGCAGTTTAGATGCATCAAACATGTTCAAACCTGCTCTAGCGAGAGGTGAAATACAGTGCATTGGAGCTACAACTCTAGACGAATACAGGCAAAATATTGAAAAAGACGGAGCCTTAGAAAGAAGATTTCAAAAAGTTCTTATTGAACAAACATCTGAAATAGAAACAATCGAAATTCTCAACAATGTAAAGGAAAAGTATGAAAATCATCATAATGTAACTTACACTAAATCTGCAATTGATGCATGTGTAGAATTGACAAGTAGATATGTTACAGACCGATATTTACCCGATAAGGCAATCGATGCTCTTGACGAAGCAGGTTCAAGAGTACATATTAAAAACATGAAGGTTCCAAAAGAAGTAATTGACTTGGAAGAACAGCTAGAAATTGTAAGAAATAATAAAAATAGTGTCGTTAAAAAACAAAAATATGAAGAAGCTGCTAAACTCCGTGATGATGAAAAAAGAGTTGAAAGAAATTTAATTTTAGCTCAAGAAAAATGGGAAGAAGAATCAAAATTAAATAGAATTGAAGTTACAGAAGGGCACATATCGGAGGTTGTCTCAATGATGACAGGAATTCCAGTTAGCAAAATACTCTCTACTGAAAAGAGTAAACTTTCTGGAATGTGCGATAAAATAAATTCAAGTTTAATTGGCCAGGAACAAGCTGTAGAAAAGGTTGTTAAGGCAATTCAAAGAAATAGAGCTGGTCTAAAAGACCCACAAAAACCTATAGGCTCTTTCATTTTTTTGGGTCAAACTGGAGTCGGTAAAACACAACTAGCTAAAATTTTAGCAACAGAAATATTTGACTCAGAAGAAAATTTAGTCAGAATCGATATGAGCGAATACATGGAAAAATTTGCTATATCAAGACTAATTGGTGCTCCTCCAGGTTACGTTGGCTACGAAGAGGGCGGACAACTTAGTGAAAAGGTTAGACTAAAACCTTATTCTGTAATTCTACTTGATGAAGTAGAAAAAGCTCACCCAGATGTTTTTAATATGCTGCTTCAAGTTCTTGATGATGGATTTTTAACAGATAGTTTAGGAAGAAAAGTGAATTTTCAAAATACAATTATAATTATGACTTCCAATATTGGAGCAAGACAGATTAAGGATTTTGGAAATGGTGTAGGTTTTGAAACTTCATCTCAAAAAGCACAATCAGAAGAATATGAAAAAAGTGTGATTAGAAATGCTCTCAAAAAAACCTTTTCTCCCGAATTTTTAAATCGTATAGATGACATCGTCATTTTCAATAGTCTTGACAAAAAGCATATGTTGAAAATCATTGAGATCGAGCTTGAAAAAGTTATCAATAGAGTTAAAAAGCTAGGTTTTGAAATAAAAATTTCAAGAAAAGCTAAAGAATTTCTCGTTGACAAGGGATATGATAAAAAATATGGAGCCAGACCCCTAAAAAGAGCTATTCAAAAATATCTAGAGGATTTAATTGCACAAGAAATAGTAACAGACTCCATTAAAGAAAATGACATAATCAAGGTTGACCTCGATAATAAGAATCCTAAATTATTCCTTAACACAGGTCGCTAATTCATTTTTTTTTAAAAACAAAACAATTAAATTACTTTTGCAGTCTAGTATTTAATTAATATAAATCTTTTTTAACATATTATGGATATGATGTTTTATATATAATTACATATATAGAATAAGTTTTAAAAAACCTATTTAATGAAAATATTAAAATTTGGTGGCAGCTCAATTGCAAATCAACTTTGTATTAACAACATAATTGATATTGTCAAAAATGAATCTAAATGTGTAGTTGTGGTTTCTGCAATCTCTGGGGTTACAAACTTACTTAACAATTGCATGAACAAGGCAAAAGAAGGTGACTTAAAATTTAAATTAGAAATTGATGAAATTTTTATAAAACACCTTGACATTATAAATCTATTTATTTCAAAAAAAAGCGAAGGAGAATTAATTACTTTTATTAAAAATGAACTTAGTAAAGCAGAAAAACTTCTTAAAGGGATATCCCTAGTCAAGGAGATTACTCCAAATATTTACTCGAAAATAATTGTTACTGGAGAAATACTTTCAAGTAAACTAATAAATGAAATTTTTATTAGTGAAAAATTAAATTCAAGATTAGTTGATGGAAACGATTTGATTTTTATAAGTGGAGATAATGAAAACCATTTAATAGACTGGGGCAAAACTAGGAAAAAGGTTAAGCAACTTTTTAATCAAAACTCCTTTCATATAAGTGTAATACCTGGTTTTATATGTAAGAATGAAAATGGTGATTTGTCTACTTTAGGAAGGGGTGGATCTGATTTATCAGCATCAATAATAGCAAATTTATTAGATGCTAAATCACTAGAAATCTGGACTGATGTGAGCGGTGTTTATACAGCAAATCCCAAGATTGTTTCTCAGGCTAGACCCATTAAAAAAATTTCGTACCATGAGGCAATGGAATTATCGCATTTCGGAGCAAAAGTAATTTATCCCCCAACCATTCAACCGCTCATTGATAAAAAAATAGAATTAAAAATAAAAAATACTTTTTCCCCAGAAAATAAAGGAACTTTAATAAGTAATTCAGTTAAAAAAAGCAATGGTCAAATAGTTAAGGGAATAACTTTTATAGATAAAGTTTCAATTTTGTGCATTGAGGGAAGTGGTATGATTGGTATTCCAGGTTATTCAAAAAGATTTTTTGAGGTAATTTCTAATAATAATATTAACATTATTATGATTACTCAAGCCTCCTCTGAGCATTCTATATGTGTTGCATTAAGGAAAGAGGATGCCAAAAAAGGAAAAAAATTAATTGAAAAAGAATTTTTATCTGAAATACAATTAAAAAAGATTGATCCAATTAAACTCGAAGAGAACTTGGTAAATATTGCAATTGTTGGTGATAAAATGAAAGATCACCAAGGAATAAGCGGGAGGATGTTCAGCTCTCTAGGATTAAATAATGTAAATATTCGAGCAATAGCCCAGGGCTCATCTGAAAGTAATATTTCAATAATAATTAACGAAAATGATACTAAAAAAGCTTTGAATACTCTTCATGAAGCTTTTTTTGAAAAGTACATTAAAACACTAAACTTATTCATTGTTGGGGTCGGAAATGTTGGTTCAAAACTTATTGAACAAATACGAAAGCAAAAAACATATTTGGAAAGTTATCTAAGATTGAGAATAAAAATTATAGCTATAGCAAATTCAAAAAAAACTCTCGTTAATCCAAATAGTATTGATACAAAAAATTGGAGAAAAGAACTGGATAACGCTAAAAAAACAGATCTTGATAATTTATTTAAAGAAGTTAAACAGCTGAACCTAAGAAACAGTATTTTTATTGACAACACAGCAGATGATAGGGTTTCACAAGAATATAAAAGATATTTGGAAAACAATATAGGAGTTGTTACCTGTAATAAAATTGCTTGTGCAGACAATTTTATAAACTATAAAACCCTTAAGACTGTATCTCGAAAATTTAATAGTCCTTTCCTTTTTGAAACAAATGTTGGAGCTGGATTACCTGTTATTGATACCCTTTCAAACTTAATTGCTTCAGGTGATCAAATAATAAAAATTGAAGCAATTTTATCTGGTAGTTTAAATTATATTTTCAACAATTTTAAGACTGATGATTCATTTCACAAAATCGTACAAGATGCGATGAAAAAAGGTTTAACTGAACCCGATCCAAGAATTGACTTAAGTGGAATTGATGTGGCAAGGAAAATTTTAATCCTTGCTAGAGAAAGTGGACTTGAGATTGAACTTGATGATGTTAAAATAAATCCATTTCTTCCCAAAGAAGTTTGTGATATAGATGACACAGATTTATTTTTAAAATCTCTTAAGAAATATAAATCACATTTTAATTTATATTTAACGAACGCAAGATTCAATCAATCTTCTTTAAAGTACGTAGCAAGACTCAATGACGGTAAAGCTGAAGTTGGTCTAAAAGAAATTCCACCAGGACATGATTTTTTCAACATAGAGGGAAGCGACAATATTATTCTTTTCTACACAGCTAGATATAAAGATAATCCCTTGATTGTAAAAGGAGCTGGTGCTGGAGCAGCAGTAACTGCCTCAGGTATTTTTGGAGATATAATTAGAATTGGTAAAAGATGAAAAAAATAACTATAAGTGTACCTTCATCTGTTGCTAATGTCTCATGTGGATTTGATGTTTTAGGGTTCTGTTTAGATAAGCCATGTGATGAGATGACAGTTGAAATAAAAAAGAAAAAGGGTATAGAAATTAAAATTATAAATGAAAAATCAATTACAACGGATCCAAAAAAAAACGTCTGTGGACCAGTTGCATTTGCAATGATTAAAAAATTGAACTTAAACCATGGATTTCATATAACAATAATTAAAAAAATAAAACCAGGAAGCGGAATCGGAAGTAGTGCAGCTAGTGCAGCTGGAATGGCTTTTGCAATAAATTATTTAACAGGGAATACATTTTCAAATTTAGAGCTTGTTAAGTTTGCAATGCTAGGAGAGGAAATTGCCAGTGGAGCAAAACATGCAGACAATTTATCACCAGTGATTTTTGGTGGTTTTACTCTAGTTCGTTCATTAAACCCATTAGATATAATTTCTCTGCCAACTATAGAAGATCTATATGTAATTATAACTCACCCGTTAGTTGAATTAAAAACTAAAGACTCAAGACAAATTATCAACAAACAAATAAGTTTAGGAAAAGCTATTCAACAATGGGGTAATCTGGGTGGGTTTGTAGCATCATTGTATACCAAAAATTATGAATTATTATCTAGATCAATTGATGATGTAATTATAGAACCACAAAGGTTAAAGCTTATACCCAATTTTAGGGAGATAATAGATGCTGCTTCAAAATATTCACTTGGTTCAGGAATTTCTGGTGCGGGTCCTTCAATCTTTTCAATTTGTAAAGGGAAAGAAAATGCGGAATTAGCTATGGACACAATAAGAAAAATTACGGATGAAAAAAGTTTAGAATATAATTTAATCTTGTCTGGGATTAACAAGGATGGAATTAAAATAATCAATTAATAATGTTCTTAAGCTTAGGAAATAATAAAGAATCAGTAAGTTTTAAAGAGGCATTATTTAAAGGCCTGGCTTCTGACAAAAGCCTCTATTATCCAGTTGAAGTAAAAAAATTAGGTAAGGATTTTTGGAAAAACTTTAAAAAAATGGATACTTTTTCATTAGCTTATAATGTTCTAAAAGGTTACATAAATAATGAAATACCAAAAGAAAACTTATTCGACATAATTAGGAAGACTTTAGATTTTAAATTTCCCACAGTTTTAGTTGACAAAAATATATATAGTTTAGAATTATTTCATGGCCCAACTATGGCATTTAAGGATGTAGGGGCAAAATTTATGTCAGCATGCATGGATTATTTCATAAAAAATCAAAATTTAAATAAGAAAATAACTGTTATTGTAGCAACATCTGGAGATACTGGAGGGGCTGTTGCGAATGGTTTTTTAGACGTTGAAGGAGTGGACGTGGTAATCCTTTATCCTAAGGGAAAAGTAAGTAAAATTCAGGAATTGCAACTAACAACACATGGAAATAATATTTCAGCACTTGAAGTAGACGGATATTTTGATAAATGTCAAGAAATGGTTAAAAAAACTTTTGTTGACAAAGATTTGAATGAAAAATTATTGACATCAGCAAATTCAATCAATGTCGCGAGATGGATACCTCAAATCCTTTATTATTTTATAGCATACAGAAACTTAAAAAAGAATAATCCAAATTTAGTTGTATCCGTTCCGAGTGGAAATTTTGGAAATCTCTGTGCCGGAATGCTAGCAAAAAAAATGGGTCTTCCTATTAACCACTTTATCGCTTCAACAAATGAAAATGATACAGTTCCAAAATTCATGAAAACCGGAGAATATAAAAAACAAAAAACTATATCCACTCTAACTAACGCAATGGACGTTGGTGATCCGAGTAATTTTGTTAGAATACTCAGTTTATACGATGATGATTTTAAAAAACTTAAAAAAGAATTAACAGCATACAAATTTTCAGACGAAGAAACGATTTTGGGAATAAAAAGACTTTATGAGAAATCCAAATACGTATTAGATCCACATGGTGCTACTGCATATTTAGGTTTAAAAAAATATTTGTTAAATAATCCTAAAGAAATAGGAGTTTTTTTGGAAACAGCACATCCGGTTAAATTTTTGGACACAGTTGAGAATGCATTAAATATGAAAATAAATATTCCTAAAAATATTTTAAAACTTAAAAAAAAGAATAAAAGCAAAATTGGAATAAAGGATTACGAACAGTTAAAGAATTTTTTATTGTCAAAATAATTGGTATTGCAAATAATCAAATCATAATCTGAAAAAATTTAAAATGAAGAAAACCGAACTCTATGAAATCCACAAAGCGTTAGGGGCTAATATGACTAATTTTGCTGGATACAATATGCCAATTTCTTATGGGAGCATAATCAATGAACATAATTGTGTAAGAAATAGTGTAGGAGTATTTGACGTTTCACACATGGGTGAGTTTTTAGTTGAAGGTGAGAATGCTGAAAATTTTTTACAATATTGTTGCAGTAATGATGTCAAGAAACTATTCATTGGTGGAGCTCAATATAATTACTTGCCAAACTTGAATTCAGGGATTATAGATGATTTAATAGTTTACAAATTAGAGGAAAATAAGTATTTATTAGTTGTAAACGCGTCTAATATTGAAAAAGATTGGGAACATCTAAACTCATTAAATAAAAAATTTAATGCTGTCTTGAAAAATATTTCAGACAATATTTCTCTTTTATCAATTCAAGGTCCAAATTCAACCAATCTTTTAAATAAAATTTCTGATTTTAATTTTGGAACTTTAAAAAATTATATGAACTGTGTGACTAATATAGCTGGAATTAAAAAAGTGATTGTTGGATCAACTGGTTATACTGGCGCTGGAGGTTACGAAATTTATTGCGATAATGAAAATGTTCAGCGGATATGGGGTGCACTGCTCAATGAAGGAAATGAATTTAATATTTTGCCGATTGGTCTTGCAGCTAGAGATTCATTAAGAATAGAAATGGGTTATTGCTTGTATGGAAATGAAATTGACGAAAATACATCTCCTATTGAGGCTGGTTTGAGTTGGATTACTAAAACTGAGACAAATTTTTATGGAAGTAGCTTTATCGAAGAGGATATAAAAAAAGGATGTAAGTACATGATTACCGGAATTAAGTCTGAGGAAAGAATCATTCCTAGAAAAGGGAACATAATCCTTAATTCAGACAAAGAGAAAATAGGAAGGATTACATCAGGAACTTTTTCGCCAACTCTAAAAACACCAATTGGGATAGGTTTTATTTTAAAACGTAAGCTAAATTATGGTGAAGAAGTTTTTGTCGACAACAACAGAAAAATATTTAAAGCTGAAATTTATTCTTTACCTTTTATTAAATCATAAGTGAATAATATTTTAATTCTTGGTGGAAGTGGATTTATAGGATACTCATTATACAAGGATTTAAGCCCTTTCTTCAAAACATTTGGCACCTATAACTCAAATATTAATTTTAAAAAGAATAAGCATTTTTTTAAGTACGATATCGAAAAAGACAACATAGAAAAACTTTTAACTAAAATAAAACCAACTATCATAATTTCCTCATTAAGAGGACCTTTTGAAAATCAAATCACTCTACATAATTTATTGATCATTTATTCGAAAAAATTCAATTTTAAGTTGATTTTCTTATCATCATCAAATGTTTTTGATTCATTTCACAATTACCCCTCATACGAACACGACAAGACATTGTCAGAAAGTAAATATGGTATTTTTAAAATTAAGATTGAAAATGCAATTCTGAGAATGGAAACTAAAAATTTTGTTATTGCTAGACTTCCTATGATATTTGGTGTAAACTGCCCAAGAATTAAAGAGATGAAGGATAAAATGCTGAATAACAAAGCATTTGAAGTTTTTCCAAATTCAATAATTAATGTTAATAGTATTTTAAAATTGTGTCAACAAATTCATTATATCATTAATCAAGGATTGAATGGGATTTTTCATTTAGGAAGCACAGATTTGATTAGCCATCATGAGTTTTTTAAAAAATTAGCAATTCACAGAAACTTTAATAAAATAGTGTTTAAACAAGTATTTACAATAAACGACTTACACTATATTGCAGTTTTACCTAGAGAAAACAAATTACCAAGTCATTTAACTATTACATGTGATGAGGTTTTGTCTGATTCACATACTGATAAGCAGAAAAATGGGAAGAGCATTTGAATTTAGAAAAAGTAGAAAAATTAAAAGGTGGTCCTCAATGGCAAAGACCTTTACAAAGATTGTTAAAGAGATTACGATTTGTGCTAAAGAAGGAGGAGTTGACCCCAAAACAAATTCAAAACTAAGAGCGTTAATACAAAACGCCAAAAGTGCAAATATGCCAAAAGAAAATATTAAAAGAGCACTTAAAAAAGCAAATGATTCTAACACAATTGGCTACAAAAAAATCCTTTTTGAAGGGTATGCACCTCATGGAATAGCAATATTAATTGAAACCGCAACCGATAATAATAATAGAACAGTTGCCAACATAAGAAGTTATTTCAATAAATTTGGAGGATCTCTTGGTATTTCAGGTTCTGTAGAATATTTGTTCGAGCATAAATGTAATTTTAAACTTAATCCAAAAGGTTTAGATTTGGAAAAACTTGAACTAGAATTAATTGACTACGGTATAGACGAACTTTTTACTGTTGATGATGAGGTTTTTGTTTATGCACCTTTTGACAACTTTGGTTTAATTCAACATAAATTAGAAAGCGAATCCATTAATATTTTATCATCAGAATTTGAAAGAATTCCAACAAACACTTTAGAGTTAGATAAATTAAACACAGAGGAAGTGAATAAACTTATTAATTTAATAGAGGAAGATAGTGATGTTCTTAATGTATTTAGTAACCTTAAATAAATTCTAAAGCTTACTGTTTTCTGGAATTTTTCCTTCAACTCCTTTGAATAAGGATTTTAAAAGTTTTAAATCATTTTCGAAGTTACAAGTTGCTGAAAAAAGATTAAAAATTTTAACCTCGCGTTTTTTCCAATCAAATGCAACTGGTAGTATCTTACAATTGGTCTTCAAAGCAATATGATAAAACCCAGTTTTCCATTGAGATACTAATTTTCTGGTTCCCTCTGGAGCTATAGCAATTCTAAAAACTTCGTTGTTTTCAAACATTTGTGAAATTTTTTCAACTGAATTCATTTTACCACTTCTATCAATCGGTCTTCCACCAAGGC
This sequence comes from uncultured Bacteroidota bacterium, assembly GCA_902628605.1. Next base: position 36,902 of record CACONV010000005.1, on the reverse strand, counting down.
TATTAAAAAAATTAGTAGTTAAAAAATTGTAGTATTCTTTTTTTATCACAAAGTTAATTTCTTCATGAAGTAGTTTCCTTACTCCAATAGCAACAACAAAATCCCAGTTACTGGTATGAGGAAAAACCAAAACAATCAGCTTTTTATTGATAGGGAAATTGCCTTTCACCTTAAATTTAAATATTTTAAAGGTTAGAAATTCACATATATAGCTAAACATGTTAAATAGATTCTAAATATTTTTTTGCTTCTATTAGATCATTGGGTGTGTCAATTCCTATTGTTGGATTATCAATATGAATCATCTTAATTCTTTTTCCATTTTCGATAAATCTAATACATTCTAACATTTCTATCTTTTCAAGTTTACTTGGTTTTAAACTTGAAAATTCAATAATAGATTGACTTAAAAATCCATAAACTCCAACATGAATGAAGAAATTAAAACTTTTATCAATATTTCGTAAAAAAGGAATTTTACTTCTTGAAAAATACATTGCAAAATTATTTTTATCAGTAACAACTTTTACGCAATTTTCATCATTAATAATTTCAGTATTATTTGTTTTATAAATAAGTGAAACAACGGAAATATTTTTATTTCGTTTATCACTGAAAAAATCAATTATTTTTCTAATACTCTTTAATTTTACAAATGGTTCATCCCCTTGAACATTAATTACAATATCAGATTTGAAGTTCCCAGATGCCTCAGACACCCTGTCACTTCCACAAAAGTGTTCTTTTTTACTTAAAAAAACTTCACCTCCATTGTTTTTAATAATGTTTGAAATTTCAAAGCTGTCAGTGGCAACTATTATTTCATCAAAAATATTCATAGATAATAAATTTTGATAGGTCATTAAAATCAAGGGTGTACCGTTGATTTTTTCCACTAATTTTCTAGGAAAGCGTTTGGAGTTTAATCTCGCAGGAATTATAGCAATCACTCTCATTTAACCAAATATAATCTATTTTAAATTTGTAATTAAACAAACATTGAAGAATAAAAAAAAATTGTAGATTTGTCCAACACGTCAAAAAATCTAAAATGAAAAAAGGTATTCTTGCTTTTCTTTGGATATTAATTATTTTTTTTAGTTATAAAATCTATGACTCAATCAATGGACCGATTGAGTTTAATGAAATTAAAAATAAAAGATACGCTCAGGTTATAAATAAATTAAAATTAATTAGGAAAGCTCAAATTGCCCATAAAGACGTAAAAGGTGTTTTCTCTGATAATTTTGATAGTCTAATTAAGTTTATTGATACGGGTATTTTTACCTTAATTGAAAAAAGAGATTCATCATATTTAGAGTACGATCGAGTATATAGAATAGATATGCTTAGAGAGGTTATTGTCATTGACACACTAGGGACAGTAAATGTTAAAGATTCTTTGTTCAAAGGAAATGAAGAATATAAAAGAATGGCTTTTCTTCCAGTAAAGGGCGTAGAAGATAGTGTTTTTAAAATAAAATCAATGATAATTGATAAGAATGGCTACAAAGTTCCTGTGTTTGAAGTCAAAATTTCAAAAAATATTGTTTTGTATGATCAAAACAAAGATTTATTAAAACAGGAAAATGAGACAATTTCAGTTGACGGTGTTAATGGGCCAGATATAATTTTAGGATCTCTTTCCAACGTTAGTACAAATGGAAATTGGCCAACAATTTTTGATGCTACAAATTGATAAAAAAATAACTTCGGATGACCTATCTATACTAGTTTTTAAAGATAGAGCTGCATTTTGTACTTTAGATCAAACACTTTATTTCGATTTAGAAAAAAAAAACATTAATTCAGAAACTCTTAGTACTTGGTTTAAATATCATGATATTAAAAAAAAGAATAACAAATGTATTTTATTTGACAATGCAGGAGTGATTGTACCACACAAACTCTTTGACGAAAAAAATAAAAATCTGTATTTGTCTTTATCTGAAGATGATTTAATAAATAAAATAATTGAAGCAAAAATTATTAAATCAAGTAATCAAGTATTTGTTTTTTCTCAAAGCAAGGAGTTGGGACTTCTTTTAAAAGATTTGGAAGTCACCATGGAAATAACTCATTTTGCAGCTGAACTAATCCCCTACTTAACAAAAATATCTACCGAAAATTTAAAAAAAAAGGTGTTTATTCATCTTAGAAAAGACTATTTTGATTTATTTATTTATCAAGGCTCCCAGTTGCTGCTTTATAATTCCTTCCCTCACGAAAATGAAGAGGAATTTTTATATTATTTATTTTTTGTTTTGGAGCAATTCTATCTTAAACAAAATCAATTTATAGTCATTTTTTTGGGGAAATTTCAAAATTATCAAAAGTATTATAATGCTTTTAAAGAATTTCATACACAAACAAAATTTACTTATCCAGAAAATTTGGAGATAGATGTTAATCACCCAGCTCCATTTTTCAATTATTTTTATAATTATGAGAATAATTTCAGGAAAATTTAAAGGGAAAAAAATAAATTATAATAATCTTCAAAATGTAAGACCTACCACAGATAGAACAAAGGAGTCACTATTTAATATTTTGAATCAGCATTTCGTTTTTGAAGAAATAAATGCTTTGGATCTTTTTTCTGGAAGTGGTAACATTAGCTATGAGCTAGCCTCGAGAGGTGTTAGAAAAATAACATCAGTTGAAAAGAACGTTAAGTGTGTAAAATTTATACATGATTTTTCAAAAACACTTGATATTAAATTAAATATAATTAATTCTACTACTCTCAAATTTTTATATATCACGAAATTAAAGTTTGATTTAATTATTGCTGATCCTCCATATTCACAAACAAAAGAAAAAATACAGGATTTGATAGATTTAATCTTTAGAAAAAAAATTTTAAAAAAAAATGGAATCCTAATTATTGAGCACCATAAGAAAAATATATTTAGCAATTATGAGCATTTTTTTGACACTAGAACATATGGAACAAATTCACTAAGTTTTTTTAAATAAAAAAAAAGCAGGTCATAAGCCGGATTCTGTCAAGTCTTATCATTTATCTAGGTTTTTGATTACTCAAAAACTCAAACCGCCTACCCCTCTACAAAGAACGAGCAATTCTTAAATGTAGATATATTTGGCGTTGCACCGTATAGAGTTTACATGATTTCACTACAGCTTTCCTGTACATACTTTCTGTTGCACTAGTCCTAATTATCATATCAATAATCGACGGGTATTACCCGCTATACTGCTCTTCGGTGTCCGGACTTTCCTCTCTAAATTTAGAGCGATAAGAAGACCTGCATTGCAAATTTATAATTATTGTTAACAATTTTTATCGAATTTTAAATTTTGATAAAAAAATTAAACAAGCTTTTTATATTTTTGAGCTAATGGGTGAATATAAAATTTCTGCAATTAAATATCGGCCAAAAACATTTGAGGATGTTGTTGGACAAGAAGCTGTTACTAGCACCCTTGAAAATGCTATAAAAAAAGAAAAAATAGGTCAGGCTCTTTTATTTTCTGGTCCTCGAGGTGTCGGTAAAACGACATGTGCTCGAATCTTAGCAAAGAAAATTAATTTCGAAGAGGACAATAGTGATTATTCTTTTAATATTTTTGAATTAGATGCTGCTTCTAATAATGGGGTTGATGATATTCGAAATTTAAATGAACAAGTAAGAGTACCACCAAGAATTGGGAATTTTAAAATATATATTATTGATGAGGCGCATATGCTATCAACTCAGGCTTTTAATGCATTTCTCAAAACACTAGAGGAACCACCAAAACATGTTATTTTTATATTAGCTACAACAGAAAAATCAAAAATCTTACCTACAGTCTTATCAAGATGCCAAATTTATGATTTTAAGAGAATAAGTGTTTTAGATATAAAAAAGAAACTGGAGGCTATCTTATTGGAACAAGAAATTAAATTCGACGATGAAGCTCTATTTCTAATAGCAGAGTCTTCAGATGGATCTTTAAGGGACGGTTTGCAAATATTAGACAGGATGATAAACTTTTGTGACAACGATTTAAGCATTAGTAAAGTTTCAAAGAACTTAAATATAATAGGATCTGAACTATACTTGAGTATTTGTGACAAAATTATTGAAAAAAATATTTCAGAAGTTTTAATAGGCATTAATAAGATAATAACAAGTGGATTTAGTGAAATAGATTTTATTATTGGTCTTTCAAATCATTTTAGGAATCTTTTTTTCTGCAAGAATGACAAGACGTTTAAACTAATTGAAACAAGCGAAAACTTAAAAAACTTCTATTATAATCAATCAAAAAGAGTTGATTTAAGTTGGATTAGAAAAGCACTCAATATCACAAATGCATTTGAAATAAATTTTAAAAATGTTGATAATAAAAGAATTCATACGGAATTGTGTTTAATAGAGATTTCATCTATAAAAGTAGATGGAAAAAATATTCCTAAAAAAAAAAACTTGAAAAATGATGACAAAACAATAATTATTGAAAATGATAAAAATGAGAGGGTTAATAAAAGTTCCTTAGGAAATTTAATTCCTAAATATGATTCTAAACATGAAGTCAACAAAGATGAATTAAAAAATAAAACTCAAAAGTTAGATTCAGGATTTAAAGAAGTTTCTTCCTTTTCACTAGCAAGCGTTGAAAAAAAAAGGACATTTAAAAAAAGAAAAATAAGTGATGATTTTACAAAATCGAAAAGTATAGGGAACGAAAGTTATTTTACACAAGAAGATTTGGAAAGATGCTGGAATATTTATCATGATATGAAATTACAAAATAAAGAATTTAATATAGCCTCTTTGCTAAAAATAAGCAGACCAAAAAAAAATAAGAATGAGGTAAAATACACTGTAATTTCAGATATTAATAAAAAAGAATTAGAGTATGAGCTTCCAAAGCTAATAGAATATATTAGAAAATCACTAAAAAATGATTTTATTAAGGTAAAGATTGATTCAAATAAGTCAATTAAAAAAAATATTTTATTTACACCGACAGAAAAATTTCAAAAATTAGTTGAGATAAATCCATCACTCGAAATATTGAGAAAAAAACTTGATTTAGATTATTAAAACCTTTAAAATCAAAAAATTATTTTGGGAAATAAAAGATTTATCCATTGTTACCGTCTTTCTTGTATAATAGCCTTACCATCCCATCTGCTAGTCCCACTTTTGGTACATAAATTTCAGAAGAACCGGACCATTCAAGTGTTTTTAAAAATATTTCAGCCGCCGGGATAATTACATCGGATCTATCTGGGTTTAAATCAAAATTAATTATTCTTTCTTCATAGCTCATTTTTACCAAAGTATTATATATAGAGTTTAGCTTTATTAGAGTTAGTGGTCTAGAATCTAAAACTCCAGCAATTTTGAATATTTTATTTATATTACCACCAGAGCCAATTAGAGCAATTTTGCTTTGTTGACGTATATTAGACTTAATCCAAATACGAATTTGATCCCAAACGTCTTCACTAGTTATTTTATTAATCATTCTTATTGTTCCAATCTTGAAGGATTTAGATTTTTTTCTTTTTCCATTTAATATAATTGAAAATTCTGTACTCCCTCCGCCAACGTCAACATATATAAATGTTCTATTTTTATTTAAAAATTCAAAAATATTATTTAATGAAATTATTTTAGCCTCTTTTCTACCATCAATAATTTCGATTTTTAACTTTGTTTTCTTTTTTACTTCCTGAATTATCTCCTTTGAATTGTTTGCTTCTCTTAATGCAGAAGTTGCGAAAGCAAGCCAGCTCTTAACTTCATTTACTTTAATAATATGTTTAAAAGCCCTTATTGTTTGAATTATTTTTTTGATATTTTTTGATGAAATCTCACCAATCGTAAATGACTCTTGACCAAGTCTTATAGGGACTCTCACAATTGAACTTTTAATAAATTTTATCGGGGATCCCTTTTTAATTATGACGTTTGAAATAAGAAGTCTTATTGCATTTGAACCTATATCAATTGCAGCAAATTTTTCTATTTTCATTTGGAAGATAGATTTTTAAAATATTTATAAGTCTCAAATTGAGATCTAGTCTTTATAATATTTTGTTTTCTAATATTCCTTAATTTCAATTCATTTATTAGTCTGCTTTTCACGTTGTCTTTCCAGCTTATATTAAAGGTATCTATAATTTGATTTTGAAGGTCAATATCGTATATAGGGCAAGTAACCTCTATCCTGTTTTCAAAATTTCTAGTCATCCAATCAGCAGACGATATATATACTTTGGTTTTACCTGCATTTTCAAAAATATAAATTCTAGGATGTTCTAAATATTTATCTACTACACTGATGACTTTAATATTTTCGCTCATATTCTTTACCCCAGGAATTAGGCAACATACACCTCTCACAATCATTTCAATTTTAACACCTGCATTACTGGCTTCATATAATTTTGATATTATTTTATAATTTGTGATACTATTAAGTTTCAGCCTAATTTTTGACTTTATACCAATAAGTTTGTTTCGGATTTCGTTATCAATCAATTCAATCAATTTTTGATATGTGTAGTGAGGAGAAACAATTAAATGCTTATACCTCTTAAATTCATAATTAACTTCTAAAAAGTCGAAAACCTTAGATACGTCCTTTAATAGTTTTTGATTTGAAGTAAATAATGTGTAATCAGTGTATATTTTTGCAGTATACTCATTGAAATTACCTGTGCTTACAAAACCATACTTTTTAATTTTATCTTTTTCATACCGTAAGACTAAACAAATCTTTGAATGAACTTTCAATCCTCTTACACCCATGATTATTTGAACTCCTGATTTTTCAAGTTTATCTGCGATATTTATATTATTTTCTTCGTCGAATCTTGCTTGTAACTCCACATAAACAACCACTTTTTTACCATTTTTTACAGCATTAATGAGGGAACTTACGACTTGAGAATATCTAGCCAGTCTATAAAGAGTTATTTTGATTGTTTTAACATTTGGGTCAAGTGCAGATTCCCTCAAAAACTTTATTAAATAAGAAAAACTGTGGTAAGGGGTATAAATCAAATAATCTTTTTTAGAAACAGCTTGAATTATATTTTGTTCTAATCCTAAATTTTTAACAGACAAAGGAATAGTTTTTTGATACATCAAATCACTTCTATTTAAACTTGGGAATTTCATATAATCAGCACGTCTGTGGTAGCGACCTCCGGGAATTAGGCTTTTTTTTGATTTTACTCCAAGCTTACCCATGACTTTTTCCAGAGTAACTGGGTCAATATTTTTATCATGAACGAGTCTGACTGGATCTGCAAAAATTCTATCTCTTACACTATTCATTATTTTTTCAGCGTAACTTTTACCAAAATTTTCTTCAATATCTAATTCTCCATCTCTTGTTATTTTGAACATATGTGCATCAATTTTCTTGTAATCAAACATGCTAAAAATCAAATGGAAGTGAAATCTTATTAGATCGTCAAGCATCATTATAAACTGCATGCCATTTTTTTCAACTGGTAAAACAATGAAACGATCTAATTTTTTTGGTAGTTCAATAAAGGCATAAATTTTATTTTCAGATAAACTATTATTTGAATTTGAATTCAATTCCATTTTAATTGCAAAAAAAGTTTTATTATCTGTAAAATCTTGATATTCCTCTTTCAAAATAACAGTAACTAGTGATGGATTAACTTTTTCTAAAAAGTAATCTGTTAGATATTGAATTTGACAATTTTTAACTTGCTCCTCATTAATAAATACAACATTTTCTTTCTGTAATTCTCTTTCAATATCGTTTAAAATTGTATTACTTTTTTGCTGAAGTTCTATTACTTTGTTTGTTATCGATTTTAGTAACTTTTTAGCCTCAATCCCTCCTAAAACTTTTTTACCAGACTTGCCTGACTGAGCTATTCTCTTCACAGATGCAAATCTTACTTGAAAAAATTCGTCTAAGTTATTAGAAAAAATGCCTAAAAATCGAAGTCTTTCAATCAATGGGACTGTTTTATCAGATGCTTCTTCCAAAACTCTTTCGTTAAAATTTAGCCAACTCAGCTCTCTATTGACGAAATTAAATTTTTTATTTTCAGTTTTTTTTTGATTCATAGGTATAAATTCCATTACTAACCTTTGACCAGTTATTTTGTTTAAATTCTATCATTATCCAATCTGATGTCTTTAATTCAGGTGGACATTTTTCAGAAAAATATTCAGCTGCATTTGAAAATGCAGGATTATGTCCAACTAAAACGATATTCGAGAGTGCATTATCTAGCTTGTAAACATAATCGATTATATTTTTATAATTAAACGAATATAATTCATCAACTACTCTTAATTTTTCGTATTTAACAAATACATTTCGACTAAAAATAGTTGAGGTATGAAGGGCTCTAATAGCTGGGCTTGTCAAAACAATTTGAAAACTCTTAAAAAAATTAATGTTTTTCAATGATACCTTATTAATGTCTTTTATGCCTTTTTCAGATAAAGGTCTATCGTAATCTTCAACATGATATTGCCATGAAGATTTAGCATGACGTAAAAGGAGTAATTTTTTCATAGTTAAGGGGACAACCTGTTAGCATTCCAAATATTTCCTTCATAAGTAAATTCTAAACGATCATGTAATCTGTTTTTTCTTCCTTGCCAAAATTCAAATAATAAGGGTTTTACTAAGTATCCACCCCATTTTTCAGGCCTTTGAGGGGTGATTTTAGTATATAAATTATTTGCTTCTCTAAACTTTTTCTCGAGAAACTCTCTACTTTCAATAACTTCACTTTGGTTTGAGGCGATTGCTCCAATTTTACTTCCAAAAGGTCTAGATTTAAAATAATCTTCAGATTCATTTTCAGATATTTTAGTTGCATTCCCTTTTATAATAATTTGTTTTTCCAAGGATGGCCAATAAAAATTAAGACACACATTGTTGTTGTTTGAAATTGACTTACCCTTGTTACTATCATAGTTGGTGAAAAAAGTAAAACCAATTGAGCTGAATTTTTTAAGTAAAACAATTCTAGACTTCGGAGAGAAATCTAAACTCACTGTAGACAATGTCATAGCATTTGGTTCCAAAATGCTTTTATCTTGTTTTGCTTCCTCAAACCAATTCTCAAAAATAAAAAATGGATTGAAATTTTTAAAATCGTCTGAAATTAATCCCTTTTCGTATGATTTTCTAAAATTACTTAAATCTCCCTTATGACTCATAGTTATATTTAAAATTACTAATAAACATATAATAATCTACAAATATTAAATATCAAATTCAGTTCCTTCAATTGCTAATTCGACATTTTTAAAATGAATTTTAGCTTCAAGAAGGAATTTCTCTTGATTTTTATATCTGTTTGAAAAATGTCCTAATATTAATTTCCCAACATTAGCGGCGCTAGCTATTTTTGCTGCATCAGAGGCTGTACTGTGTTTTGTTTTTTTTGCTAGGTCAGAATGTGAGTCAAGAAATGTTGATTCGTGATAAAGACAATCAACTGACGAAATTAATTCAATTATATCCAAATGATAAGCTGTATCACTACAAAATGCATATCGTTTAGACTTCTTTGGAGCTCTCAGAAAGAAAGAATTTTCTATTTTTTTTCCATCCTTAAGAAAGAAATCACCACCATTTTTAATTTTTTTTATATCGTCTACTTTTAGCTTGTATTCTTTAATTTTAGATTTATTTACATTCCTTTCATAAAATTTTTCTTCAAATAAAAATCCATTGGTATATATCCTATGATTTAGAGGGATTGTTTTGACTGTAAAATCTTGATTGTTAAAAATTATTTTTTGACTTTTACTCTTCAGGGTATGAAAGGTAACTTTATAGTTCAACCATGAACATGATAGTTTTAATTGCATATTAATTAATTCTCGCAAACCTTCAGGTCCATAAATATTCAAATCAGAATCTCTTCCTAAAAGACGAAATGTTGAAATAAGCCCAATTAATCCAAAATAATGATCTCCATGTAAATGAGAAATAAAAATGTGACTGATTTTAGAAAAATTTATTTTCAGTTTCCTTAGCTGCATTTGTATACCTTCTCCACAATCAATTAAAATGTGGTGATTTCTAATTTTTAAAAATTGAGATGTTGTATACTTATTTACTTTAGGAGTAGAAGCGCTTGAACCAAGAATAGTTAATTTCATTTTTATATTTATTTTTTAAAATAAAAAGTGTTAAGATTTGAATTAATTATAATTAATGATTCCATTAGGCTTTGAAGCTAAAAGATACAAGACAGCCATTCTTATTGCAACTCCGTTTTCAACTTGATCAAGAACAATTGTTTTTTTGTTATCCAACACCTCGGATGTGATTTCAACCCCTCTATTAATGGGCCCAGGGTGAAGTATTAAAATTTCTTTTCTCAAATTTTTTATAGATGATAATTTGATTCCATATAAATTATGATATTCTCGTAAAGAAGGAAAATACGTTTCATTCATTCTTTCATTTTGTACTCTCAAAATGTTTACTGCATCGCACCAAACAAGCCCTTTCTCAAGGTTTGATTCATATTTAACATCAAGATTTTGAATGAATTTAGGAATCAAACTTTTTGGACCACAAACTTTTATTTTGGCACCTAAAAGTTTTAGAGCAAAAATATTTGATAACGCAACTCTTGAATGTAAAATATCACCTAAAATAAGAACTCTCTTGTTGTTTACCGATCCAAGTTTTTTATTTATTGAATATGTGTCTAGTAAACCTTGGGTAGGATGTTCATGAGTCCCATCTCCGGCGTTAATTATACATGAATTTGTATTTCTAGTCAAAAATTCAGCAGCACCTGGACTAGGATGTCTTATAATTATCATATCTACTTTCATGGCTAGGATATTATTGACAGTATCTATAAGTGTCTCTCCTTTTGAAATTGAAGATCCTGTTTTTGTAAAGTTTATTATGTCAGCACTTAATCTTTTTTCTGCTAATTCAAAAGATAATTTTGTCCTAGTTGAATTTTCAAAAAATAGGTTAGCAACGGTAATACCTTTAAGAGTTGGAACTTTTTTTATTTTTCGTTTTAAAATTTCTTTAAAACTATCAGCAGTTTCAAAAATTAAATTGATATCATCTCTGGAAAGATACTTTATGCCTAAAAGGTTATTAACTGAAATTTGTTTCTTCATTATCCTTTAATATGTAAACGGCGTCTTCAATATTTGATCCTTGCAAATTGACATTAACTCTGTCATTTTGCAGAGTATCTACATTAAGACCAACATAATCAGGTTGAATTGGAAGATGTCTAGAAAACCTTCTATTAATTAATGTTAATAATTCAATATTTATAGGTCTTCCATATGACTCAATAGCAATTAAAGCTGCTCTTATACTCCTTCCAGTATACAAAACATCATCAATTAAAACTACACGTTTGTTTTCAATATCAAAATTTATATTAGAAAAACTGGCTTTAGGTTGTTCCTTTTTACTTCTAAAATCATCACGGAAAAAAGTAGTGTCTAGTTTTCCATATTTCAAATTAGGGATTAAATATTTGTCCTTTAATTTCTTAACCAACTTACTTAGAACAAAGATTCCTCTTGGCTGTAACCCAATTAATATTGAATTTTGGAAATCAAAGTGGTTTTCAATTAATTCGCAGCTTAATCTATTTAATAATACATCTAAAGTAAATTTATCAAGAAGTTTTTTTTGTTTCACGAATATATATTAAATATAATTTCGATATATCATAGTAAAATTACTTAAATAATTACTTTTTTTTCATTTTTTCTTTAAGATCTGCTAGAGCACCTAAATCTCCAAGTGTTGCTTTTTCACTTGAATCAGAGTTGGTCTGATTTTTAATTTTGGCTTTACTTTTTCTATCGTCTTTACTAAATGTTAGAGTATGAGATGCAACTACCCTTTTGAAATCTTTATTAAACTCAATAATCTTAAATTTAACTTTTTCCTTTAGACCTAATCTACTACCATCTTCTTTTTCCATGTGTCTTGAAGGGACAAAAGCAGTTATATTTTCATTAAAATCTATAGTAGCTCCCTTATCTACAATTTCTGATAACTCAATATTATGTACGGTTCCTTCAGAAAACTCTTTTTCATACTTATCCCATGGATTTTCTTTTGTTTGCTTATGTCCAAGACTCAACTTCCTTCCGTCAACATCTAGTTCCATGACAATTACATCTATGGTATCGCCCACTGTCAAAATTTCAGAAGGATGTTTAACTTTTTTCGTCCAAGACAAATCAGATATATAAACCAAACCATCAATTCCTTCTTCAAGTTCAATAAAAACCCCAAAATTTGTGAAATTTCTAACTATACCTTTATGTTTAGATCCAACAGGATATTTAGAAGTTATGTCAGTCCATGGGTCTTGAGTTAGTTGCTTAATTCCCAATGACATTTTTCTTGATTCTCTATCCATGGTGAGAATTTGAGCTTCAACCTCATCTCCAACATTTACAAAATCTTGAGCAGACCTTAGATGAGTTGACCAAGACATTTCCGAGACGTGAACTAGACCCTCAACACCATCTTCAATTTCAATAAAAGCTCCATAATCAGCAATTACAACTACTTTTCCTTTCACCTTTGATCCTTCCTTAACATCGTCTCCTAGTTTATCCCAAGGATGGTCGCTGAGTTGTTTTAATCCTAATTGAATTCTAGATTTATTATCATCAAAATCTAAAATAACAACATTAAGTTTTTGATCAAGTTCCAAGATTTCACTAGGGTGAATTATCCTGCTCCAAGACAAATCGGTAATGTGTATTAAACCGTCAACACCACCTAGATCGATGAAAACCCCATATGAAGTGATGTTTTTAACTGTTCCTTCAAGAACTTGACCTTTTTCTAATTGGCCAATAATCTCTTTCTTTTGCTCTTCAATATCAGCTTCTATAAGTGCTTTATGAGAAACGACGACATTTTTAAATTCATGGTTAATTTTAACAACTTTAAATTCCATTGTTTTGTCTACAAATTGATCGTAATCCCTTATTGGTTTTACATCAATTTGAGAACCTGGCAGAAAAGCTTCTATTCCAAAAACGTCGACAATCATTCCACCTTTTGTTCTACATTTAACATAACCATTTACAATTTCACCACTATCGTGTGCATTATTAACTCTTTCCCATGCTTTTATAGTTCTTGCTTTTCTGTGTGATAGGATTAATTGACCCGTTTTATCTTCCCTCATATCAACTATTACCTCAACCTTATCACCAATTTTCAGATTAGGGTTGTATCTGAATTCGTTCAAAGAAATGACTCCTTCGGATTTAGCATTAATATCTATTATAGCTTCTCTGTCAGTCATATGTACTACGACTCCTTCAATAACGTCCTCATCTGTTGTGTCAACAAAGTTTTTTGAAACTAGTTTTTCAAATTCTTCAATTTTTTTATTGTCAATTTCATCTAAACCTTCTTCGTAGTGATGCCAATCGAAATCAGCAAGGTTTTTGTCAATTTTTTCTTTTACTATTTTTAATTTTTTAACAGAGGTTTTTGGTGATTTTTTTATCACTTCTTTCTTAACTTTTTCTTTTAATCGTGACTCTTTTTTTTGTATCGGTTTTGTTTTAGTTTTAGAGGAAGATTTTAATTTATCTTCCCCAGAATCATTTACTTTTTTTGAAGTTAATTTTTTAGTTTTGGTCGATTCTTTTTTATCTGCAACTGATTTTGTTTTTTTTGGTATAGTACTTTTTTTTGAGCTAGTAACTGACTTTTTAGCAGAAGTAGTTTTATTTTGAGTAGATGTTTTGGAAGATGAATTTGTTGATTTTGACGGAGTTTTCTTTTTTATTTCAACGTTTTTAGGTTTTTCTTTTTTGTCTTTTTCTTTCTTAGCCATAATTTTAAATTTGTATCCTGTTAATAGTTTGTGAAACTTTAATTGAAATTAACAGAAGGGTTAATGATACTCCGTTTCACTTAATCAAGGAGTTTGCAAATATATGTTTAAATGATTTATTTACAACTATTTAATTTAAATAATTATAATGATGTTTTTTATAAAAATTAAATTCTAAAAATTAAATAAGTGTTCTTCTAACTTACTATAAATTGTTTTTTGTACATTAAAAAAATTTTTTGAAAATTGGAGAAAAAAAATTTCAACAACAACGAGTATTGGAAATCCAACATAAAATACGTTACAATTCTTCTTTCAGTCTGGTTTACTGTCTCTTACGGATTTGGTATAATTCTCGTTGAACAATTAAATCAATTCCAAATTGGTGGATTCCCCCTTGGGTTCTGGTTTTCACAACAAGGCTCGATTTATGTCTTTGTCATTTTAATATTTTTATACATATACCTAATGAATAAATTAGATAAAAAATTCAAATAAATGGAGCTTCAGTCATGGATCTGGCTTTTAGTTGGGTTATCATTTACTTTATACATAGCAATTGCTATTTGGTCTAGAGCAGGAGATACTAAGGAGTTCTATATAGCTGGAAGAGGTGTTCCTCCTATAGCGAACGGTATGGCTACTGCTGCTGATTGGATGTCAGCTGCATCCTTTATTTCAATGGCAGGAATAATTTCATTTATAGGTTACGACGGATCCGTTTATCTTATGGGGTGGACAGGTGGATACGTTTTATTAGCATTACTCCTAGCTCCTTATCTTAGGAAATTTGGAAAATTTACTGTGCCTGACTTTATAGGAGAAAGATATTATTCATCAACTGCAAGATTAGTTGCTATTTTTTGTGCCTTGATAGTTTCATTCACATACGTTGCAGGACAAATGAGAGGTGTTGGTGTTGTGTTTTCGAGATATCTTGAAGTTGATATTAATACAGGTGTCTTTATTGGAATGGCTATAGTTTTATTTTATGCAGTGTTGGGAGGAATGAAAGGAATTACCTATACCCAAGTAGCTCAATATTGCGTTTTAATTTTCGCCTTTCTAATACCAGCAGTTTTCATTTCATTTCTTAGCACAGGTTGGGTAATCCCACAAATAGGATTTGGCTCTACAGATCAAAATGGTATGTATCTTCTTGATAAATTAAATTCGTTACACAATGAATTAGGATTTAATAATTATACCAGCGGAAGCAAATCAGTTTTGGATATGCTTCTAATAACACTTGCCTTAATGGTTGGGACAGCAGGCTTACCTCACGTAATTGTTCGATTTTTTACTGTTAAAAAAGTTAGTGATGCTAGAAAATCAGCCGGTTGGGCTCTTTTATTTATAGCTATATTATATACCACTGCACCGGCTATTGCAGTATTTGCTAGAATAAATCTAATAGAAACAACCAACAATAAGACATACTCAAATATGCCTACGTGGTTTAAAAAATGGGAGGAAACTGGTCTTATAGAATTTACAGACAAAAATAACGACCAAATAATTCAATATAGTGCTGATACAAATAAAAATGAATTAATTATTGACAGAGATATTATGGTATTAGCTAATCCAGAAATTGCGCAATTGCCCAACTGGGTGATTGCCCTACTTGCTGCAGGGGCACTTGCAGCTGCATTGTCAACTGCAGCTGGTCTATTGTTAGTAATTTCCTCATCAATTTCCCATGACTTAATAAAGGGAATTATTTACCCTAAAGTAAATGAAAAACAAGAGTTGGTAGCGGCTAGAATTTCTTCTTTTGTAGCAGTAATGCTAGCAGGATATTTTGGTATTAACCCACCTGGTTTTGTTGCCGCTACTGTTGCGCTTGCATTTGGACTTGCAGCTGCATCTTTTTTCCCAGCAATCGTAATGGGAATATTTAGTTTAAAAATGAACAAAGAAGGTGCTATCTGCGGAATGATTGCTGGAATGTCATTGATGCTTGTTTATATGTTAAAATTCAAATTCGGGTGGTTTGGAGGAGGAAATTCATCTCAATGGTGGTTTGGAATCTCTCCAGAGGGGTTTGGAAGCATAGCGATGTTATTTAATTTTTTAATTTCATTAATTGTTTCAAAATTCACAAAAAAAGTTCCAATAGAAGTTCAAAGATTAGTACTAGAAATAAGAAAACCTTAGTAGACAATAAGAACTTAATATTTTACTAAAGTTAAAAATTAAATATTATTTATATTTTTGATTCCTATGTTTAAAAACGTGTTTAAGTTTGACTTTTCTAACTTCCGAGGAGATTTTTTTGGAGGCATAACTGCAGGTATTGTTGCCCTTCCACTTGCACTGGCCTTTGGCTTAAGCTCCGGATTAGGGCCTAGTGCTGGTTTATATGGTGCAATTTTTATCAGTTTTTTTGCAGCTTTTTTCGGAGGTACTCCAACCCAAATATCAGGTCCTACTGCCCCTATGACGGCAGTTAGTATGGTTTTCATTGCGGACATCTTATCCAATTTTGACGGGTCTATTAGCGCGGCCTTACCCATTATTCTTGCAGTATTTCTACTATCGGGTCTTTTACAAATTGTGTTAGGCTTAATTGGTATTGGAAAATATATAAGATACATACCTTACCCTGTGGTTTCAGGTTTTATGACAGCTATAGGTGTAATTATTCTAGTTACTCAAATCGCACCAACGGTGGGTTATTACGTTAAAGAAGATAAGGAATTTGTTAAAAATTTTAAAGAAAAAGCAGAAAGTAATCTTCTTCAAAAATCTCTTGACGACGAAATAAGTGATGAGATGTTAGTTTTGGATGATTTTGAGTCTGCAATTAAAAATTCTAACAAAATAACTGAGAGTGATATAATGACAGAGGCTAAAACCTTGGCTAGCAAAGAAGCTTCTGGAGTTTTGGGAACTTTCAAGGTTTTACCAAGAATTATAAAAAACATTGATATAACTGAACTCCTATTAGCTTTTTTTACAATAGCTATTATTTATGGGTTTAAAAAAATAACTACCATTGTACCAAGCACTCTTGTGGCTTTATTTGTAGTGTCTGCAGTGGCTTATGGATTTGGAATAAATTATAGGCCAATATCAGCTATACCCTCAGGGCTCCCCGAAATACAATATAGTGTGTTTAAGGTCCTTGATATTTCATTAGTTGTAAAATATATTTTTACTGCAATTACTCTTGCACTTTTGGGGGCAATTGATTCACTTTTAACCTCTATTGTGGCTGATAATATGACCAAAACAATCCACGAACCGAATAAAGAGCTAATTGGCCAAGGAATTGGTAATTCAATTGGAGCACTCTTTGGTGGTATTCCCGGGGCAGGAGCTACAATAAGAACAGTAGTAAATATAAATTCAGGTGGTAAAACAAGGCTATCTGGAATGATTGCTGGACTTTTACTTCTTTTTATTCTCCTTGCTGTAGGTCCTATTGCTTCAAAGATTCCTGCTGCGGTGCTTGCTGGCATTTTAATAACTGTAGGGATAGGTGTCATGGATTATAAAGGGTTAAAAGCCATCCCTTATATGCCAAAACCAGAGGTTTTTATTTTATTAATAGTACTTTCATTATCATCTATTTGGAATTTAGTCTATGCTGTTGGAATAGGTTTAGTTATCGCATCTTTAATTTTTATGAAGAAAGTTGGAGATTTAACCAGTGAAAGCTTCAATATTTTTCCAATTAAAAAAGGGGAATTCAAACTTCCATCAAATTTTAAAGATGAGATTTTTATTAAAGACATCGAAGGACCACTCTTCTTTGGAAGTAGTTCTAATTTTAATCAAACAGCTAAACAAATCCCATCAACAATATCCATCTTAATCATTAGACTCAAAAAAGTGCCCTACATGGACCAGTCAGGGTTGTACGCGCTAGAATCTGTAATTGATGATTTAATTTCAAAAGATAAAAGAGTATTTCTCGTTGGGCTTAATGAACAACCGAAGAAGTTAATGGTAAAGGCAAATATAATACCTAGTTTAATTCCGGAAGAACAAATTTTTAATGATTTTGAATCAACTTTGCTATCAATAAATAAATCTTAAAAACACAAGTTCTAAAATTTAAAATTTGAGTCTATATAATTTTTAGCAATATTAAATACTTCGATCTGTGATTTTTTAGAAGTATCAATTTCAAATGCATTTTTGGCTTTTTTAAGAGGTGCTATTTTTCTCTCAGAATCTATTTTATCCCTTTTAATTAAGTTGTCTTCTACTTTCATGGAATCAAATGAGATATTGTTTTCCTCTATTTGCATGTTTCTCCTCATGGTTCTTATATCTAAATCTGCACTTAAAAAAAATTTTACCTTAGCATTAGGAAAAACAACAGTCCCAATATCTCTTCCTTCTACAACAATAGATTTTTTAACTGCTAGTTTTTTTTGCTGTCTAAACAAAAAACTTCTTACTGACTCTAATTTTGCTACAGAACTAACAATGTCGGATATTTCAAAACTATACATTTCATCTCCAAAAATTTTTCCATCAAATGACAAGCACTTATTTCCTTTATTGTCAATCATCCAGTCAAAATTTGAATTATCAAGTTTATTTATTAATTGAGACTCCTTGATTATATTATTTATTATACAATCATTATTTAATGCGAAATGGCTTATAATTCTATACATCAATCCAGAATTTAAATAATAGAAGTTATAGTATTCAGCAAGTTTACTTGCAAGTGTACTTTTACCTGTTGATGAAAATCCATCAACTGAAATTATATTTCCGGTCATAGATAATAAAGACTTTTCATTTTAAGTTTAAGTAGTGAAATAAAAAATTCACATAAATCGATAAATTAAATGTTTTTTGGATTTGATACAATCTCATCTGTTAAAGATAATTTAATTACATCTTTCATTTCGCTAACATAATGGAAATTTAGATTTTTTAGATAATTCTTTTGGATTAACATAACGTCCTTTTTATTTTCTTCACTAAGTATAATCTCTTTGATTTTTGATCTTTTAGCAGCTAAAATTTTTTCCCTTATTCCGCCAACAGGAAGTACCTTGCCTCTCAATGTAATCTCACCTGTCATTGATAAATACTTTTTTACTTTTTTTTGACTGAAAAGAGAAACAAGTGAGGTTAACATCGTTATTCCTGCGCTTGGTCCATCTTTTGGTGTAGATCCCTCAGGAATGTGGATGTGAACATTATATTTATCAAATTGTATTTTACTTAAATCAAATAAATCTGCATTTGATTTTATATACTCAAGAGCAATAGTTGCTGATTCTTTCATTATTTTTCCAAGATTTCCAGTGATTGAAAGTTGACCCTTTCCAGCAGATAGGGCAGATTCAATAAATAAGATATCTCCACCTGCAGAAGTCCACGCAAGACCTACTACAACTCCTGCTTTATTATTATTTTTAAAAACCTCTCTTTTAATTAATTCAGGACCTAAAATTTCCTTAATTTCTTCTTTGGACGGATTCAATGAATATTTTTCATCCATTGCAATTGATTTAGCGGCATGTCGTATTGATTTGGCAATTTGCTTTTCTAAACCTCTTACACCTGATTCTCTAGTATACTTGTCAATTATTATTTCTACAATTGGTTTGGAAAGGATAAAATCTTTTTTGTTTAAACCATGTTCTTTTACCTGTTTAGGAATCAAATATTTTTTTGCAATGATTGCTTTTTCCTCCAGGCTGTAACCACTTATGTTAATGAATTCCATTCTATCTCTTAGTGCTGGATTTATAGCTGATATATTATTTGCTGTTGCTATAAACATAACCTTTGATAAATCGTAACCCAATTCAAGGAAATTGTCATAAAAATCACTATTCTGCTCTGGGTCTAAAACTTCAAGTAGTGCAGAAGACGGATCACCTTGAGAACCAAATCCAACTTTATCAATTTCATCTAAAACAAACACAGGATTAGAAGTTCCTGCTTTTTTAAGGTTTTGAATGATTCGACCAGGCATAGCTCCTATGTATGTTTTACGATGACCCCTAATCTCGGATTCATCTTTCAAACCTCCAAGTGAAATCCTAACGTATTCTCTTCCAATTGCTTCTGCAATCGATTTTCCTAACGATGTTTTACCAACTCCAGGGGGGCCATGAAGACAAATAATTGGTGATTTCATGTCATTTCTTAACTTTAGAACAGCGAGGTATTCTAGGATTCTTTTTTTCACCTCATCTAAGCCAAAATGATCTCTGTTTAAGATTTTTACTGATTTTTTAAGATCAAATTTGTCAGTTGAAAAGTTATCCCATGGAAGGTCAAGTAGTAATTCAATGTAGTTCCTCTGCACAGAAAATTCAGCAACTTGGGGGTTCATTCTTTGAAGTTTAGAAATTTCTTTTTCAAAAGTGTTTTGAACTCTACCACTCCATTGTTTTTTAGAAGCTCTTTTTCTTAATTCTTCAACTTCCTCCTCTTGTGTGTGTCCTCCAAGTTCCTCTTGAATCGTCTTCATCTGTTGGTGTAGATAGTATTCCCTTTGCTGTTGATCTAAATCATTTCTTACTCTAGATTGAATATCATTTTTTAATTCCAGCTTTTGGTATTCTAAATTGATATATTTTAAACACAATAGAGCCCTATCAGTAATATTTTTTGAACCCAAGATTTTTTGTTTATCGTTTACAGTAAGATTCATATTTGAAGAGACAAAATTTATCAAAAATGAGTCACTTTGAATATTTTTAATTGCGAATGAAGCTTCACTTGGAATATTTTGATTTTCATTAATTATCTTTACTGCCGTCTCTTTTATTGATTCAACAGTTAATTTAAATTCAGACTCTTTCTTTTCTTTTTTATTTTCTATAATAGAACTAATTTTCACCTTAAGATATGGTAGGGTACGAATCAAATTGTCAATCTTAAATCTTTTTTTACCCTGAATTATAATTGTTGTACTCCCATCTGGCATCTTCAAAACTCTTAGAATTTGTGCTACCGTTCCCATTTCATAGAGGTCATTAATTGTAGGATCTTCAACTTTTTTATCTTTTTGGGCAACAACTCCGATAGGACTTTTGGATTTGTTTGCATCCTTAATAAGTTGTATAGACTTGTCCCTTCCAACTGTTATAGGGATAACAACACCCGGAAATAAAACTGTATTTTTTACAGGAAGTAACGGAACAACCTCAGGTAGTTCCTCTTTTTCAAGTGCCTCTTCATCTTCAGATGTCATTAAAGGTATTAGTTCAGCTTCAGAACCCACGCTATCTAAAGAAAAGTTGTCAAAGGATGAAAAAATCGCTTTTGTCATAACAGATACATGACATAATGTCATTTTAAGATAAACTAAGGGTACAGGTTATATATTTTTAAGGTACATTATCTTTAATAAAAATATACGTTCAATATCTATGCCAGTTGTTTATTATTGTTAAATTTTCCTTTTTTGCTATTTATACTTAAGATTAAAAAACCACCAACTAAAAAAAATAACATAAAGAATATAACTGATAACCTCATACTTCCCGTTATTTGATCAACAATTCCGAAAAGTGTCATACCAAAAACAACTGCTATTTTTTCAGTGACTCCATAAAAACTAAAGTAAGAAGCAGTATCTTTTGTGTTTGGCAAATATTTGGAATATGTAGCTCTAGAAGTTGACTGCAATCCTCCCATGACCATTCCAACTAGTCCAGCAACCAAGTAAAACTGAAAAGGTGTGTATATATAATATGCGTAAATGCAAATAAGTCCCCAAAGGATGTTAGCGACAAATAAAGTAGGTATATTGCCAAATTTTATGGATGCTCTTGCTGCAATTATTGCACCAAAAATGGCTATTATCTGAATAAGTAAGATACTAACAATTAATCCTATAGTTTTTTCTTGATCTGATGACCAAATTATTTCCTCCTCCCCAAAATAAGCGGCAACAAGCATAATTGTTTGAAGCGCCAGTGAATAAACAAAAAAAGCTAGCAAAAAACGCTTTAAAGAAAAGTCTATTTTTATTAAATCGTATACACTTTTAAGCTCCCTATATCCATGAAAAATAATATTTTTTTTCGCTATAGTCTTCTTTTCTCCTTTAGGTAAATAGAAAAATGAGATTTGACTAAATATTAACCACCACATACCAACACATACAAATGATATTTTCATTGCATAAGCTCTTGCTTCTCCAGGAGTTCCTGAAATACCGTAAAAATCAGGTTGCATAATTAGTGATAAATTGAATAAAAGCAGAATCACACTCCCAATATAGCCTAATGAGTAACCTCTAGCACTAGCTTTGTCTTGTTGGTCAGGATAAGCAACATCTGGAAGGTAAGAATTATAGAAAATTAGACTGGCCCAAAATCCAATTAATGCTAAAAAATAAAGAAAAAGACCAGTATAAATGTTATCAAGATTAAACCAAAACAATCCAATACACGAAAAAGAACCTAGATAAACAAAAAATTGCATAAAGCGTTTTTTATTTCCTAAAAAATCAGCAATACCGGCTAAAATTGGTGAAATAAATGAAATTATCACAAACGCAAATGCTGTCAAAAAACTAATCATAGCTGTGTTTTTAATTTGGTAGCCCATTAAAAATATTTTGTTATTTTCCGTAAATAAAGCTGCGTAATAAAGAGGAAAAATTGCAGTAGTTATCACCAGTGAGTAGACTGAATTAGCCCAATCATAAAAAGCCCAAGCATTAATAAGTTTTTTACTACCCTTCTTCGGTTTTTTTTTTAAAAGCATATTTTTTAAAAGTACGAAGTTTTTTATTATGATAACTTTAAATTATGATATGTAAATATCTTTCGATATTTAAAATATTAATTTTAGATAACAATAATGTAAATTTAGGTATGAAATACATTTTTCTTTTTATTGCCGTTGTTCCTTTCTTTTTGTCTTGCCAGGAGGCAAAAGAAACTAAAAAGTATAATGTTGCTATGTCAGATTCTGAGTGGAAAAATATTTTGCCTCAGCTATCCTATAATGTTTTGAGAAAGTCATTCACTGAGCCAGCTTTTTCAAGCAGTCTTAACTTTAACAAAAAATCTGGTTACTATGTCTGTAGAGGTTGTAAAAAACCACTTTATAGCTCAGAAAACAAATATGACTCTGGTTCTGGATGGCCTTCTTTTGACAGAGAAATCAAAAATAATATTGAATATGATATAGATTATAAAATTGGATATCCAAGAACCGAGTTAAGATGTTCAAATTGTGGTGGTCACTTGGGTCACATGTTTAATGACGGTCCAAAAGAAACCACTGGAAAAAGGCATTGTATTAACGGAGCAGCATTAATTTTTATAGAAAAATAATTGAATTTTAAAAAAGAAAATAAAACCGAAGAATATTGGGAAAGAAAGCTCTCGAATAAGGAATATGATATTTTAAGAAGGGGTGGTACAGAACTACCTTACACTGGAAAATATAATAATCATTTTGAAGATGGAATTTATGTTTGCAAAGGGTGTGGTAAGGCTTTATACAAATCAAAGTCTAAATTTGATAGTGGATGTGGGTGGCCTTCATTTGATGAGTGTATTAAAAATTCAATAGAATATAAAAAGGATTATAAAATTGGGGTTTTGAGAATTGAAATTTTATGTTCAAACTGTGGAGGACATCAGGGACATGTATTTAATGACGGTCCAACCAAAACAAACCAAAGATATTGCGTAAACTCTGCTAGTATAGATTTTATTCCAAAAAAAAATAAGTAAACGATTTTGTAAATTTGAAAAAAAACACAATGGAAACCTATGATGTAATTATAATTGGAAGTGGTCCTGGCGGTTATGTTTCTGCTATTAGAGCGTCACAGCTAGGATTAAAAACAGCAATCATTGAAAAGGAAAGTTTAGGAGGAATATGTTTAAACTGGGGGTGTATTCCAACGAAAGCACTTTTGAAATCTGCTCAAGTATTTGAGTACATAAAACATGCGAAAGATTATGGAATAAGTGTTAAAAACTATGAAAAAGATTTTAGTGCAGTTATTAATAGAAGTCGAGACGTTGCTCAAAATATGAACAAAGGAGTAGATTTTCTTATGAAAAAAAATAAAATAGATGTTTTTATCGGAGAGGGATTAATTGGAAAAAGTAAGAAGGTAAAAATTATCAACAGTAGCGAGGAGAAAGAAATTGAGGGTAAAAATATTATAATTGCTACCGGTGCCAGATCTAGGGAAATAAAATCAATCCCTATGGATGGAAAAAAAATAATCGGGTATCGTGAAGCCATGACATTAAAAAAACAACCCGGAAAACTATGTATTATAGGTTCTGGAGCAATTGGAATTGAATTTGCTTACTTTTACAAATCGATGGGAACAGATGTTACACTAATTGAATTTCAAGACAGAATAGCCCCATTAGAGGATGAAGATATATCTTCTCAGCTGGAAAAATCGTTCAAAAAAATGGGAATTAATATAATGGCAAACTCAGAGGTAATTGGAATAGATAATACTGGAAAAAGTCCAATACTAAATATAAAAAATGGAGAAAAGGAAGTCAAGTTGGATTCAGAAGTAGTACTATCTGCAGTTGGTATTAAAAGTAATATTGAAAATTTAGGATTGGAAGAAGTGGGAGTCGCGATAGATAATGATAAAATTTTGGTAAATGACTTTTATGAAACAAATATTCCTGGTTATTATGCAATTGGAGATATTACCAAAGGACAAGCACTTGCTCATGTTGCCTCTGCAGAGGGAATTCTGTGCATTGAAAAAATTTCGGGTATTCAAGTTGAACCCATAAATTACAATAATATTCCTGGTTGTACCTACTGTCATCCTGAGGTTGCTTCGGTTGGGTATACAGAAAAACAAGCAACTGAAAAAGGTTTTGATATAAAAGTCGGGAAATTTCCTTTTTCTGCCTCTGGTAAGGCAAAAGCCAGTGGTTCCTCTGATGGATTTGTAAAAGTAATATTCGATGCAAAATATGGTGAATGGCTGGGTTGCCACATGATAGGCAGTGGCGTAACAGAGATGATCGCCGAGGCTGTAATAGGGAGAAAATTAGAAACAACAGGACATGAAATTCTTAAATCAGTTCACCCACACCCAACAATGAGTGAAGCAATAATGGAAGCTGTTGCTAATGCCTATGATGAAACAATTCATTTATAGTTAGTCAAGAACAAAACTATTTACTGCTAAATAATAAGAATCTAGTCCGAAACCAGTTATAAGACCCTTTGCATGTGGAGTAATAAAGGAGTTGTGCCTAAAATCTTCTCTAGAGAAAGTATTTGAAATATGTACTTCAATAACTTTAGTTTTTATAGCTTTTACAGCATCACCTATTCCAACAGATGTGTGAGTGTATGCTGCGGCATTTAAAATTATACCATCTGAATGAAAACCTACATGATGTAACCTATCTATTATTTCACCTTCAATATTTGATTGAAAATAGTCAATATTAATTTTAGGAAATTTATCTTTTAAAGTTTTCAGATAGTCCTCGAAATTTGAAAAACCATAAATATCTGTTTCCCTGACTCCCAAGAGATTTAAATTTGGCCCATTTATTATACTAATATTCATGGAACAAAATTACCTAAAATGATTCATAAATTATATTTTTATTGATCAAATACTTTTAATTGAAATGTTTGCTAAAAAAGCTTTATTAATATTTTTTTTGTTTACGTGCTGTAAAATACAATCTCAAAATAATTTATCAAGTTTAGTGATTTTAGGCATTGCTCAAGATGGAGGATCACCACAAATAGGATGTGATAAATCATGTTGTAAAACACTGTGGGAAAAAAATATCTTTGAAAATGTAACCTCGGTAGGGTTAATTGATAATATTGAAAATAGATTTTTTTTAATTGATGCTTCTCCAGACATTACCAAGCAATATCAGATGATAAAGTCTATAGCTTCAAGGGCAAGCTTAGGAGGAATTGCACTTACTCATGCACATATTGGGCATTACACTGGCCTTTTATTTTTTGGGAAAGAATCTTTAGGAGCACGAAAAATTAATGTTTACTCCATGCCTAAAATGTCTTTTTTTTTAGAAAATAATGGACCTTGGTCGCAATTAATTCAAGAAAAAAATATTATAATAAATGAATTGAAAAATGACTCTACACAGACTTTAAGTAAATATATCTCCATAAAGCCAATACTTGTGCCACATAGAGACGAGTTTTCTGAAACAGTGGGATATTTAATTAAAGGAGATGCCAAATCGGCTTTATTCCTTCCAGATATAGATAAATGGGAAAAATGGGATAAAAAAATAGAAGATTTAGTAAGGAATGTAGATTATGCATTTGTTGATGGGACTTTTTATAATGATAAAGAAATACCTAACAGAAATATGAATGAAATTCCACATCCATTTGTAATTGAAACTCTTGAAAGGTTTAAAAATTTAAAGAAAAAGCACAAAAAAAAGGTTTATTTTATTCACTTAAACCACACGAATCCTTTACTTAAACCAAACAACATAATAACTAAAGAAATAATTAAAAGAGGATATAATATAGCAAGAACCGGAATGAAATTTGACTTATGAGTAATTGGGAAAACTTATTAAAAGACTATCTAATTTATTTAAAAATTGAGAGAGGTCTTTCTAGAAACTCTATTAAAAGTTATTCATACGATATTCAAAACCTTTTAAGATATATAAAAAAATACAACTCTAAACTGAGCTTAAACCAATGTGATAAAAAATTTATGCAAGAATTTATATATAAAATTTCGAAAAATATAAATTCAAGATCACAGGCAAGACTTTTATCATCTCTAAAAAGTTTTTTTAATTATTTAGTATTTGAGGGGTATAACAAAACATCACCAATGGAGTTAATTGAATCACCAAAAATTGTAAATAAACTACCAGATGTGTTATCAATTGAAGAAATTGAACTATTGATAAAGAATTCTGAACTAAGTAAAAATCATGGTATTAGAAATTCAGCTATTTTGGAAACTCTCTATGGAAGCGGATTAAGAGTAAGTGAGTTAATTAATTTAAAAATTTCAGATATTCATTATGATGAAAAACTGCTTTTAATTCAAGGTAAAGGCAATAAGCAAAGGCTAGTCCCTTTAGGTACAATGTGCGAATCAAAAATTAGCAACTATGTTGATAATTTTAGAATTTTAAAAAAAATTAAAAAAAACTCAAATGACATAGTTTTTCTGAATAGAAACGGAAAGAAACTTACTAGAGCAATGATTTTTACAATAGTTAAAGAAGCCCACCGGAAAACAAACATAAGAAAAACAGTTAGCCCACACACTTTTAGACATTCATTTGCCACTCATTTGCTAGAAAATGGTGCCGATTTGAGATCGATCCAAATTATGATGGGGCACGAAAATATAATCACAACAGAAGTTTATACACACCTGGACACTAAACATTTGTCTAAAACATTAAATAAATATCATCCAAGAAAATAAACTATAGATTTACAACCATGCGAAATCCTTTCCCATGGACATTAAGAATTTCAACCCTACTATCTTTCTTTAAATATTTTCTAAGTTTTGCTATGTAAACATCCATTGATCTTGAAGTAAAATAATTATCATCTCTCCATATTTTACTTAAAGCTTGATCTCTGGGAAGGAGATCGTTTATGTGAATAGCTAAAAGTCTGAGAAGTTGATTTTCCTTTGGTGATAATTTAATCGGTTTTTGATCTAAGTAAATTAATAATCTAAGTTTTGTATTAAGGCTGAAATTACCAATTTTAAACTGTGTTTCAACTGTGTCAGCGACTTCATTTATCATTCTCCTGCCAAGAATAGACTTAATTTTAGCCAGTAAAACCTCAGAATCAAATGGTTTTGTCAAATAGTCATCTGCTCCCAATTTGAATCCCTTCAATACATCTTCCTTCAGAGTTTTTGCAGTTAAAAAAATTAGTGGTACCAAATCATCAATTTCTCTAATCTCTTTAGCAAGAGTGAATCCGTCTTTGTAAGGCATCATGACATCAAGCAGACATAATGAGAATTTTTCTTTTTTAAATTTTTCAAAACCCTCAATACCGTTTTTAGCCAGAGTAACTTGATAGCCATTAATTTTTAAATATTCTCTTAATATACTACCAAAATTAGGATCGTCTTCAACTAGTAAAATTTTTTTCTTGTTATTACTCATTTTATATATTTAAATAAATAAAGGAAATTGGATTTTAAATTTAGTTCCCTGCCCTTCAACACTTTCTACTGAAATTTTACCATTGTGAAGAGAAATAATTTTTTTTACATATGCTAATCCAAGTCCGTGACCTTTGATATTGTGGACATCTCCATTTTGTTCTCTAAAAAATTTTTCGAAAATCATTTTTAAAGTATCATCACTCATTCCTATTCCTTTGTCTTCAATTTGTATATATGTGTTTTTATCATCATTTAAAGTTTCTATTTTAATGATCGGGTTCTCCTTTGAATATTTAATTGCATTATCCAACAAATTTGTAAAAACATTAACTAAGTGGTTTCTATTTCCAAATATTTTTGTCTTTTTTGACTTAAAAGAAGTCTTGATTTCCACACTTTTGTTTTGAACCAATAAGGCAATGTGGCCAAGAGAATCTTTAATTGTTTTGTGAACATCAATATCAGTTTTATCAATCAATGTATTGCTTTTATCAAGTTGAGAAATTGTTAGTATTGTTTCAACCTGGTCGTGCATCCTCCTATTTTCTTCACGCATTATCTTCAGGTATTGATGTTTTTTTTTGCTATTCTGAATCTCTAACTGACTTTCAATAGCATCAATTGCAAGATTTATTGTAGCAATTGGTGTTTTAAACTCGTGCGACATATTATTTATAAAATCTGACTTTATCTCAGATATTTTTTTCTGTTTTAAAATTTGAAATAACGAAATAGCACACAGAAGAATTATTAAAATTGTTAAAATAAAAGATAAACTAGCAACTCCCATTACAGATGACATTAAGTATTTTTCTTTTTTTGGGAAAGTTACTACAAGATTATATAAACTACTTCCTTGCTCATCGACAAAAATTGGAATAGAGTACTTTGGTCCAGAAAGAGACCCTTCATAATTTTTTGAAATAATTTTGGTCGCAAGACCATTACTGAAAACACCAAATTCGAATTCTGTTTCAATATTTCTTGAATTAAACTCTCTTTGAAGCAAAGAAGCAATTTCAAATGAATTAATTCTTTTATGTATAGGAAAAGAATTTGCCATTTTAGAAAATATTGAAGAATAAGTGGCTTGATCAATTGCACTTATTCTTTCCATTTTTTGAAAGGTTGCACTTGATATTTTTCTTTGATTTTCACGATCGAAAGCTTGTTTAAAAATTCTAGTCGTTTCAAATCCTTTAATGTCATTTACATTTGAAACTTCAATCTCACCAATTTCTTCATTTGGTATAGCTATATTAAATTTTTCCTCTACCAGTCCAAATGTAAACAATGAAGAGAGATTTGATTCATCGTCACTATCGTAGAAAAGGAAAAAATTTCTTAATTGAACACTATCTGGTTTTCCAATTGAGTCTTTTAACTTTTCAAAAGTTTGTATATAGTGTCTTAACTCATTTTCTTGAACATCATTTGCAACCGAATTTAATGACTGCTTAACAGCTAAAGAAAATTCTTGGTCCCTGTTTTGAATTGTGGTGTTTATGAAGTACCACTGAACTAAAATAATTCCAGCGACACATATTATCATAAAACAAACTAAAAAAAAGAAATAGCTTTTCTTCATTTAAATTCTAAATTGCAAATTTCATAATTAAATTGTATTTATTTTGCTAAAACAATGTTAATGAAGGATTTAATTTAAATGACAGAAAAAACTTCAATTAAATCCTGAACTTTTTTAATAGTTTTCACCTTACTTATGTTTTCAATAAAGTAGTCACTAAGATGTATTTTTTTCTTATCATTCCATTGATTTTCAATTATTTTCTCAATTTTTTTTCGAGAGACATTATCTCTTTTAATTATTCTTTCTATTCTAATTTTTATTGGAGCTGTTACGAGTATTGATAAACCAACATCTAAATGATAATTGTGTTCGAACAAAATGGCTGTTTCTTTAAGTACGTATTTTGAATTTTGCAACCTAAGCCATTTTTTAAAATTAATTCTAACTTGCTTATGAACTAAATCATTTATTAATTTCAATTTGTTTTGAGAGTTAAAAATTTTATTTCTTATAAATTGGGAGTTCAATTTGTTATTGACGAATGATTCAGGCCCTAATAAGGAAATTATTTCTTCCTTTATATAATCATTTTCATTCATTATTTTTTTTGCTTCAAGGTCTGAGCTAAAACAAGGAATATCAGCTAACTTTTGAAAAATAGAAGCAACAAATGTTTTTCCACTACCTATCCCTCCTGTTAAAGCAATTACTTTAGACATTCTATTCTCTAATTAAAAAAAAAATATCTTGAGGATTCAGTCTCACATTCGTAGCGCTTAGTGGAGATTCTAATAATTTGATTTTTGCAGTATTTTTTTCTTTATTAATACTATCATAATTGAATCCTACTCTAAAATCAGAGGGTTTTATTTTTTTTAAGTTATTTATAGATGATGAAAAAACTAGTTCAACTTGAGAAGGAAATAATTTTAAAACCTTAGATTTTGGGAGATTTGATACTGAAATCGGAATGTTTAAATTTTTTTCTGAAAAAAGATCTATGGTGAGCTCAACATCCACTTCTTTTACATTATAGTTCAATTCATTTTCTCCCTGTTTAATAGGAATTTTTTCAAAAAAATTTGACTTTAAAGTTGATTGATTTTTATAGTTTAAATCAACATGATTGATATCTGCTAGTACATTCTTTGGTCCGGTCACTATGATACTATCAGGATGCAAATTGAGATTTGTTATCGAATAACCAATATCTAGGTTAAATTTTGGAGGTACTATCGGAACCTTTTTAGAAAATTCTGACTGATAATTTATTTCAACTTTACTTGGAAAAAAACTTAAAATTTCCGGGTCACCCAATAATTGATCTTGTAATTTATTGAATTCAGATGCTATTTCTAAAGATCCTGTGTTGTTTCTATAAACAGCCTTTTGAAAACTTATTTTAACTGTATTATCTAAAAAATAATAGTAAAGAAATTGGAACCCTGTAGCATTTAAATTGAGATTTAAAATTGAATCCGAAACTGACGAAATTACATGTGATTTAGGTATATCTATCAGTTCAATTTTCATTTTAATTTCTTCTTGGTATTCTTTAGAAAATTTTCTAAAAAACCAAATTACAAATGATAAGGCCACGAACGAGATAAACATTTTGATTCTTCCCTTATATGAAAGAGCTTTCTGGAAGGAATTAAGATATGGTTCTTCTTGCAACACTTAAATTAAAAATCCTCTATTATTTCCTGTCCAACTCCAGTTGTGGAAAATCCTCCGTCATGAAATAAATTTTGCATGGTAACTTTTCTTGTGTAATCAGAAAAAAGTGAAACTACATATTGAGCACATTCAAATGCTGATGCATTTCCTAGAGGAGAGGTCTTTTCGGAAAAATTTAAAAAATTCTCTAACCCTTCAATACCTTGACCTGCGGTTGTTCTAGTAGGAGACTGAGATATTGTATTTATCCTTACTTTTTTGTTTTTCCCAAAAAAATAACCAAAACTTCTTGCAATTGACTCTAGATAAGCTTTATTATCTGCCATATCATTATAATTCGGAAATGTTCTCTGAGCAGCAATATAAGTCAATGCAACAATGCTACCCCACTGATTTAGTGCATCTTTTTTATACAAAACTTGTAACAGCTTATGAAATGAAAGTGCGGAAATATCCCAACCTTTTTTAGTCCATTCATGATTTTGATTAGTATAATGCCTTTTTTTTCTTACATTCAGAGACATTCCAATTGAATGTAATACGAAATCAAATTTACCTTTAAAATGCTCAAGTGCACCTTGAACCAAGGTTTCTAGCTCAGAAATGTTTGTTGCGTCAGCCGGAATTACAGGTGAGTCTAACTCATCGCCTAATTTATTAATTTCCCCCATCCTTAGAGCAACAGGAGCATTTGTCAACATTATTTCACCACCTTCAGCTTTTACAAGTTCAGCTACTTTCCATGCTATTGATTTATTATCTAAAGCACCAAAGATTAAACCCTTTTTATTTTTTAATAGATTATGCGACATAATTATTTTTACAAATATAAGTTAATTAAGTAATTCCTTTGCCAAATCACTAGCCCTTGAAGTAGATTCGTCGCCAGATAGCATTTCAGCAATTTCTGAAACCCTCTCGTTGAAATTTAAATTTTTGAGTTCTGTTGATGTTTTTTTGTTTCTTATTGTTTTAAAAACTTTGAAATGATTATTTGCTTTTGCGGCGACCTGGGGAAGGTGTGTAATTGAAATCACCTGCATGTTTATTGCCATATTTTTCATAATTCTTCCAATACTGTTTGCTATTTCTCCTGAAACTCCAGTATCAATTTCATCAAAAATAATTGTTGGTAGGTTTTTATAATTTGATAAAATAGATTTAAGTGCGAGCATAATTCTTGACAATTCACCTCCAGACGCAGTTTTATTCAAAGGGCCAAGTGGAGTGCCTTTATTTGCAGAAAAATTAAATAATAACTTGTCTTTTCCATTTTTTAAAAAAATATCAGAATCTTTAAGTTCGATTTTAAAGATTGTATTTAACATCCCCATGTCTTTAAGTAAATTTTCCATTTGGCTCCTTAGAACGGGTATAACTTTATTTCTTCTTTGTCGAATTTTTTCTGATAGTTCATTTAGTACTGATTTTGTTTCTACTAATCTTTTTTTGTTCTCATTTATGGTAATATCAAGATTTTCGGTGTCTGAAACCTTTCTTTCTATTTTTTCTTTAATTAACATTAATTCATCTAATTTATTTACCTCATGCTTTCTGAATAGAGAATAAATTTTTTCTAGTTTTTGACTTAAAATTTCTTTCATTGCAGGGTTAAATTCAATAATATCGTTTTCATTCCTGATATCCTTAGTTATATCATCTAATTCAATAATAACACTCTCAATTCTTTCAAAAATTCTTTTGTATTCAATAGAAATATTAGATATTTTTTTGATTAAAAATCTTACTTGATTTAATTTTGCATTGTTTCCACTTTCTTCGTTTTGGAGAATATTTAGAATCTGATTAAAAGTTGTATTTATTTCTTCTGAATTACTTAATTGATTAAATTTTTGTTCTATTGAATCTACAGATTCGCTAACATCAATAGCTTTAATTTCATTTAAGAGATGGGTATTATAATCTTTCTCTTGATTCATATTAAGCCTTGATGCCTCAAGTTTATTTATTTTATTTTTAAGTTCTTTAAAGGAAAAAAAGTTTAAATTATATTTTTCAATTAAATTTTTATTTTTTGCCAACAAATCTAAAATGTCGATTTGATATTCTTCTTTAATAATGAAATGGTTTTGAAATTGTGAATGAATATCAATAAGTTCATATGAAATTTTTTGCAATGTCTCCAAATTAACTGGGGTATCATTTATAAATGCTCTTGATTTTCCAGAAGGAATAATTTCTCTTCTTACCGTTGTTAAGGAATCGTAATCAATATCTAATGAGTCAAAGAGATTTTTTAAATTAAGATTTGTTATTGAAAATAGTAAATCAACGAAACATTTTTTTGTTTTATCTTTCACTAAGTTTAGGTCAGCCCTTTTCCCTAAAGCTAAAGACAAACCTCCTAAGAGAATTGATTTTCCTGCGCCGGTTTCTCCAGTTATAGAAGTAAATCCATGGGTTAAGTCAACCTTCAAATAATCAATTAATGCATAGTTTGAAATAGTCAGCTCCTTTAACAAATCATTTTATTTTTTTAAATATCGTTAAAATTAAATCAATGTCTGCAATTACTTTTTAAATTTTTTTTATCTAATCTTTTTCCATTTTGGACCAAAATATGGAGCAATTTTATTTAGTATTTTTAAAGTCTGTTTTAATTCAATTTCGGGACCTTGAGAAAAAATGTCAACAATTTCGTCTGATTTTGCATCAAAAAAAGTCTGAATTAAAAAAGCATTTGGTCTACGTTTATACAAGGGTAAAAATTTTTCTAAAGAAAATAAAACTCCATTTTTTGCCTTATTTAAATCAGTTGTCATTAAATCCATTCCTTCTCTATGATACTCATATTGAACAGTCCTATATTCTCTAAAAGTATTTGATAATAATGTGTCAACTAACCAAAACCTGTTTCTTGTTCCATCACTTTGATTCCAACCCTTAATGTTTTTCTGTTGTGCGAGTGAAACAATTTTTTGAGCTTCTTTAAAATAAATAGTGCCACTGTTAACCTTAAATGTATCAGCTTCCATTCCGATTGCTATATACACGTAAAAACTGAGGATTGAAATTAAATTGGATTCAAAACTAACTGGATTGTAAAATAATGGTTGATATTCGTCATATTGAAAAGAAATATCTTTATCCAAAAAATTAAAAATTGGACTTAAATATGTTGACTCATAAACAGGTCTCTCTACTTGAACTTGTAATGTGCCGGTGAAATTTGACCCAACATATGAATTTAAATTCAGAACTAAATTAAACTTAACTCTTTGATGTAACTCTAAAGATTTATTATTCCAAAGGTTACTATTTATAAATTCATTAACGGACTTTTCCAATGTAGAAAAGACTTGTTGATTCGTTTGGTCAACAAAGTCTGAATTGAGTACAAAATTACAATCAACAGTTTGACTAAATAATTTTAAGTTTGATAATAAAAGTAGGAGTGCAAATTTTCTCACGAATCAATTATTATTTGTTTAAATATTTTATACGACAAATCTAATTTTGTTGTCAATTCAAATGATACAGATTTTTTTCTAGTTATGTATTTTCCATGATTATAATCAGAATTAAAAATATTTTGTTTATCATCTAAAATATTTAAAAAAATCGCATCTAAATTTTTGTTAATTAGTTTATTGTATGCATTATCATTTCCATCATTTGTCTCAAGTGCAAAACCTAATATGAATTGATTCGTTTTAATTTTTCCCAAATTATAGAGTATATCAATATTTTCCTTAATAGTAATTTTATTTAATTTTTGACTTTTTTTAATTTTTAAATGATGGTACTCATTTGGAATAAAATCAGCTACAGCTGCAGCAGATACGAATATGTCTACACTAAAGAAATACTTTAAGATTGCGTTATACATTTCATCAGCTGTGACAACATTTATCAAATTAATAGAGCTATTTAAAATTTTTAATGATGTGGGACCAGATATTAAAGTTACATTAGCACCAAGATTTGTAGCAGCTTCAGCTAATGAAAAGCCCATTTTTCCGGAGGAAAAATTACCAATAAATCTCACTGGGTCAATTTTTTCGTATGTAGGACCTGCAGATATTAGTATTTTTTTTCCTTTTAATGGAAGCTCATTTTTTAAGTCTTTAATTAAATATTTTATTATATTTTTAGGTTCCATCATCCTTCCCTTACCTTTTAAACCACTCGCTAAGTCACCACTTTCAGATTCTAAAATTATATTTCCAAAACTTTTCAATTTATTTAAATTTTCTTGATTACCTGGGTGCTTGTACATATCAAGATCCATAGATGGAGCAATAAAAACCGGACATTTAGCTGATAAATAACAGGCTAGTAATAGGTTATCACATCGTGCAGATGCCATTGACGATATGGTATTTGAGGTTGCTGGTGCTATAATTATAAAATCAGCCCACAAAGACAATTCAACATGATTATTCCATTCGGGATTATCTTGTTCATCCTTTATTTCCGTAAAAGAAGTATTAACCGGATTCTTCGATAAAGTTGAAAGTGTTGTTGGAGTAACGAAATCCATTGCGCTTGGAGTTAACACTACCTTTACCTCCGCTCCGTTTTTAATTAGTAATCTAACCAACTGAGGAGATTTATAAGCTGCAATACTTCCAGAAATACCTAGCAGTACCTTTTTACCTCCAAGCGTGTGCATTAAATTTCTTCGTCAGTATTCCTATGATAAACTTTGTTTTTAAACCACTCCTCAATGGCTAAAGCATGAGGTTTAGGAAGACTCTCATAAAATTTGGACACTTCTATCTGCTCTTTGTTTTCGAAAATTTCTTCTAAGCTGTCGTTGTGGGTAGCAAATTCCTCCAACTTTTCATGTAATTCCTTTCTAATATCGATGTTTATTTGAGCAGATCTTTTTGATATTATTGAGATTGCTTCATAAATATTGTCAACTCCTTTTTCAATTTCACCTCTATTATACGTAGAAGTTGTTACTGGGGCTTTTGATTCTCTGTATTTAGTCATTTTAAAAAATTTATGTGTTAGTTTTATTAATTATTCTTATCTGTTTTTCTATTTCATCAAGCTTTTCAGAAATATCATCCATGAAAAGTGTTTCAGGATAATATCTCAGAATTGCATTATGAGTTTCGATGGCACCTTCAAGTCTTTCAAGTTTCTTATTAGGTACACTATTAGTAGCAATTTCATACTGAGATAAAAACTTATAGTATAGTGCATTTTCCCTAAACGGGGTACCAGGAAAATTTGAAATAAAATTATCTAAAGAACTTATTGCTGCTTTATAATCTCTAATGGTATAATATTGTTTTGATATTTCAAAGTCTTTTTCTTCAAGTTTTACTTGTAATTCTTTGATATAGTTATTTGCTTCAGATAAATAATCTGACTTGGGATAATTATCAATAAAAATTTGTAATTTTTCCATTGCCTCGTTGGTGTTTTCTTGATCTAGACTATAAATTGGAGATAGCATATAGTAACATTTTGCAATCATAAAGTTTGCTTCATCTAATTTTTCGCTTCTAGGAAAAGATTTTACAAAACTTTCAAATTGGTAGGCAGCTAAATAATAATTACCTAGTTGGTAGTGTGAATTAGCAAAAAAATAAATCAATCTTTGGGCCTGGGGTTTTCCTCTGTATGAGGGGATGATTTGCTCGTATAAGCGGTTAGCTCTTCTGTATTCTCCATTATCATAGTATTTTTGTGCAGCTTTTAACTTAGGAGCAGTTTCCTTACTGTTAAGCATCTTTTGGTAACTATTACATGAAAAC
>CACONV010000004.1 GCA_902628605.1 uncultured Bacteroidota bacterium | reverse complement strand
GAAAAAATATGTTGCTCACGATCATAAAAATGATTGTAAAATAGGTGATAAGGTTCGTATAATGGAAGTTAAACCTTTGAGTAAAACAAAGTCATGGAGGCTAATGCAAATTATTGAAAGAGCAAAATAAATGTTACATCAAGAATCAAAATTAAAGGTTGCAGATAACACTGGTGCAAAAGAGGTGCTTACTATAAGAGTCTTAGGTGGTACTAAAAAACGATACGCATCTATTGGTGATAAAATTGTTGTAACAATAAAAGAGTCTACTCCTTCTGGGACTATGAAAAAAGGCCAGGTGACAAAAGCTGTAGTTGTTAGAACAGTTAAAGAAATTCGAAGACAGGATGGGTCCTATATTCGTTTTGATGATAATGCCTGCGTTCTGTTAAATCCCTCTGGTGAGATGATTGGGACTAGAGTTTTTGGACCAGTAGCGAGAGAATTGAGAGATAAAAAATTTATGAAAATTGTTTCCCTAGCACCTGAAGTATTATAAGTTATGAGAAAGTTTAAAATTAAAGTTGGAGATTATGTTAAAGTAATTGCTGGATCTAATAAAGGTTCAGAGGGTAAGATAGTAAGCATTATTAAAAAAAGAGAAAAGGTAATTATTGAGGGTTTAAATTTGGTTAAAAAGCACATAAAACCAAATTCCAAAAATCCCCAAGGTGGAATCGAGGAAAAAGAATCTCCTATTCATATTTCAAATGTATCTCTTCTAGTTAATAATGTAAACAAGGAGGAAGCTAAAAAAGAAACAAAATCAAATACTAGAAATAGTAAGAAAAAATTAAAATAATGAGTTATATCCCTAGGTTAAAGAACGAGTTCGAAAAAGTTGTATCTAAATCATTAATGAATGAGTTTAGTTATAAAAGTACTATGCAAGTTCCTAGAGTCATTAAAATCATATTAAGTAGAGGTGTTGGAGGAGGAGTTGCTGACAAAAAACTCGTTGAACAGGCAGTTGATGAACTTACCCTAATCTCGGGGCAAAAGGCAGTTCCAACTCTTTCAAAAAAAGATGTTGCTTCCTTCAAGTTAAGAAAGGGTATGCCAATAGGTGCTAAAGTTACATTAAGAGGTAATAAGATGTTTGAATTTTTGGACAGACTTATTTCGATTGCATTACCTAGAGTTAGAGATTTTCAGGGTATTAAGCCCGGAGGTTTTGACGGAAGGGGTAATTACACCTTAGGTATAACCGAGCAAATAATTTTCCCTGAAATAGATATTGATAAAGTAAATAAAATATCAGGTATGGATATAACTTTTGTAACTTCTGCTTCCACTGATAATGAGGCAAAGTCTTTATTAAGTTTAATAGGTTTACCATTTAAAAAGAAATAGTATGGCAAAAGAGTCAATGAAAGCGCGAGAAATTAAACGTGCAAAAATTGTTAAAAAATATGAATCTAGAAGAAAAGCTTTGAAAGAGAAAAAAGATTATTTAGCTCTTCAAAAACTTCCGAGAAATGCATCACCAGTCAGATTACATAATCGTTGTAAAATAACTGGAAGACCCAAAGGCTACATAAGGCAATTTGGCTTATCAAGAGTTACTTTTAGAGAAATGGCTAATAAAGGTTTGATTCCTGGTTTAACAAAAGCAAGCTGGTAAAAATTATATTATGAATACAGATACAATAGCAGATTATCTTACAAGAATCAGAAATGCATGTCTTGCAAAACACAAGATTGTTGAAATCCCTGCTTCTAATACAAAAAAAGAAATCACAAAAATATTATATGACCAAGGTTTTATTTTAAGCTATAAATTTATGGAAACTTCAAACAAACAGGGTGCAATTAAAATTGCTTTAAAATATGATGTCAAAACAGGTGAATCAATAATCAGAAAAATAAACCGAATTTCAACGCCTGGATTGAGAAAATATACTAATGCTAAGAGCATTCCAAGAATTCTAAATGGCTTAGGAATATCAATTGTTTCGACTTCAATGGGAGTAATGACTGGAAAAGAAGCAAAGAAAAAAAATATTGGTGGAGAGGTAATTTGTTATTTATATTAAATTTTAAATATGTCTAGAATAGGAAACAGTCCAATTAAAGTACCTGAAGGCGTAAATATAGACCTTCAAAACAACAAGATTATTGTAAGTGGAAAGTTGGGTTCATTGGAACTGAATTTTCATGATGTAGATGTTGATATTGAAAACAACTTAATAACCTTAAAAAGAAATTCTGAGACAAATGATGTAAAATCTAAACATGGTTTGTATAGATCACTAATAAATAATATGGTTACAGGAGTGAGCACTGGTTTTACCAAGGAGCTTGAGCTTGTAGGTGTTGGTTATCGCGCCTCTGTTCAAGGTCAGAAATTAGATCTCTCGTTGGGTTTTTCACATAACATCTTATTCGAAATAGCACCTGAAGTTAAAATTGAAACAACTTCTGAAAAAGGTAAAAATCCAATTATAAAACTATCTTCGCATGATAAGCAATTACTAGGATTTGTTGCAGCAAAAATTAGATCTTTTAGAAAACCTGAACCATACAAGGGTAAGGGTATAAGGTTTGTAGGAGAACAAATTAGAAGAAAGGCCGGAAAATCAGCATAATACGTTAAAATGAAAACTATAAAAACTAAAAGAAGAGCAAAAATTAGACTGAAGTTAAAAAAAACTATCAGAGGTAATAGCGTTATGCCTCGTCTATCAGTATATAGAAGTAATAAAAATATTTACGCTCAAATAATTGATGATGCTAAAGGAAGCACCTTAGTGTCTGCATCTTCCAATAGTAAAGATTTTGATAAGTTTGAAAATAAAATTTCAGCTGCACTTCAAGTAGGAAAACTAATTGCAAAAAAAGCATCCAAAAAAGGAATAAGTTTAGTAAAATTTGACCGTGGTGGATACTTGTATCATGGAAGAGTAAAGTCTCTTGCTGATGGTGCTAGAGAGGGTGGTCTTAAATTTTAAAGTATGTATAAAAATTATAAAAGTATAGAATTTGTTAAACCTGGTGGACTCGATCTTAAAGATAGATTAGTAGGTGTTCAAAGAGTAACAAAAGTAACCAAAGGTGGGAGAGCTTTTGGTTTTTCTGCAATAGTTGTGGTTGGAGACGAAGACGGTATAGTTGGTCACGGTTTAGGTAAATCTAAGGAAGTGTCTGAGGCTATTTCTAAGGCTGTGGAAGATGCTAAAAAAAATCTGATTCGAATTTCTCTAAAAAAAGGTACTATCCCTCATGAACAAAATGGAAAATTTGGAGGCGCAAGGGTATTTATTAAACCCGCTTCAGAGGGGACAGGTGTCATTGCAGGAGGAGCAGTAAGGGCTGTACTTGAATCAGTTGGGGTCCAAAATGTACTTTCTAAATCTCAAGGATCTTCTAACCCACATAATGTCGTAAAGGCTACATTTGATGCTCTACTAAATCTAAGAAGTCCAGAACAAATTGCAAAGCAAAGAGGCATTTCTGTGGATAAACTTTTTAACGATTAGAATAATGGAAAAAATTAAAATAAAACAGATAAGAAGTAGTATAAAGAACTTAAGAAGTCAGAAACTCACACTTTTTGCTCTTGGTTTAAGAGGGATTGGCAAGGAAGTAGTTCATCAAAATACACCGAATATTGTGGGGATGATTAAAAAAGTCCACCATTTGGTAGAAGTAACTAAAGTTTAGTTTAATGAATTTAGATAATATAACACCAATAAAAGGTTCAAATAAAAAAGCTTCCAAGAGGTTAGGAAGAGGTCAGGGTTCTGGAAAAGGGGGAACTTCCACGAGAGGTCATAAAGGAGCAAAGTCGAGATCTGGATATTCTAAAAAGATTGGATTTGAGGGAGGTCAAATGCCCTTACAACGGAGAATTCCAAAATTCGGATTTAAAAATGTAAATAGAATTCAATATGAGGTATTAAATCTAGAAAAGATTCAGGAATTGATTTCAAACAAAAAAATTAAAGAAAAATTGGATGTTGAGAAAATTTATTCATTAGGATTGGTTAAAAAAAATAGTTTGGTTAAAATTTTAGCTAAAGGAAAAATATTGTCTCCAGTGAAGATTACTGCTCATAAGTTTTCTAACAAAGCGCAAAAGGAAATCGAGTCTGCTGGGGGAGAAGTAAATATAATTTTAAAAAATGGCTAAATTTTTACAAGCACTTATTAATATTTATAAGATTGAAGAACTACGGATTAGAATCGGAGTTACTCTTTCTATTCTGCTTGTATATAGAGTAGGTGCACAAATTACACTTCCTGGTATAGATGCCCTCCAACTTGCTGAATTAGGTAATAGAACAGGTGGTGGAGGTCTTCTTGGAGTACTAAATATGTTTACAGGAGGTGCATTTGCCAATGCTTCGGTTTTTGCCCTTGGAATTATGCCCTACATTTCAGCATCAATTGTTGTTCAACTTATGGGCGTGGCTCTTCCATACTTACAAAAACTTCAAAAAGAGGGGGAAAGTGGAAGAAAAACACTTAATCAAATTACCAGATGGCTAACAATAGCTATCTGTGTTGTTCAAGCTCCAGCCTATCTTTATGGGCTAAGTGCCTTGGGAGTTCCGGATTCAGCTTTTGTTTTAGGTAAAGGTTTCTCTTTTATGCTTCCATCAGTTATTATTTTGGTTACAGGAACAATATTCGCTATGTGGCTTGGAGAAAAGATTACCGACAAAGGAATAGGAAATGGAATATCTTTACTAATAATGGTAGGAATAATCGCTACTTTACCCATGTCTTTTACCCAAGAGGTTGTTTCACGAGTATCGGAAAACAATGGAGGATTAATTCTTATTCTAATTGAAATGATATTATGGATTATTATAATTTTATTATCAATTCTTCTTGTTTTGGCTGTAAGACAAATACCTGTACAGTATGCGAGGAGATCCCAAATTGGTGGAACTAACCAAAATGTGTATGGCAGGAGACAGTATATTCCACTCAAATTAAATGCTTCAGGCGTTATGCCAATTATTTTTGCTCAAGCGATAATGTTTGCTCCTAGTTATGTTGGGAGGTTAATTGGAAATAACGAGGTGGGTCAATGGATTCAAGTAAATTTTTCAGATATTTTTGGATTGTGGTATAATATTGTTTTTGGTTTACTTATAATTATTTTTACTTTTTTTTACACAGCTATTACTGTACCGACCAATAAAATGTCAGATGATTTGAAAAGAAGTGGGGGTTTTGTTCCTGGTATTAGACCCGGTAATGAAACTAGTGAATTTTTAGATAATGTTATGTCTCAAATTACTTTTCCTGGATCGTTATTTTTAGCTGCCTTAGCTGTTTTTCCTGCGATAGTTGTTAAACTAATGGGAATGCAACAAGGATGGGCTCTGTTTTACGGTGGGACCTCATTGTTAATTATGGTTGGTGTAGCTATTGATACAATTCAACAAGTAAATTCCTACTTACTAAATAGACATTACGACGGACTTATGAAAACTAGTGCTAACAGAAAAATATCAATATAAAATGCCTAAGCAAGAAGCAATTGAACAAGAAGGAAAAATAATTGAAGCTCTCTCAAATGCTATGTTTAGAGTTGAGCTCGAAAATGGTCATGTTGTAACTGCTCATATATCAGGTAAAATGAGACTTCATTACATTAAACTTTTACCGGGCGATAAAGTAAAACTTGAAATGAGCCCTTATGATTTAACTAAGGCAAGAATAACTTTTAGATTTTAATTTATAATTATGAAAGTAAAAACATCAGTAAAAAAAAGAAGTTCAGATTGTAAAATCGTTAGAAGAAAGGGTAGATTATATATAATTAATAAGAAGAACCCAAGGTTTAAACAAAGACAAGGATAATATGGCTAGAATATCAGGTGTAGATATACCTAAATCGAAAAGAGGCGAGGTTGCTTTAACTTACATTTACGGAGTTGGTAGAAGCCGTGCATCTAAAATTTTAAATGAAGCAAAAGTAGATCTGAATAAAAAAGTTTCAGATTGGACAGACTCTGAAATAAAATCTATTATTCAATCTATCTCAAAATATAAAGTTGAAGGAGAATTGCGTTCAGAAACTCAACTCAATATAAAAAGATTGATGGATATAGGTTCTTACAGAGGGATAAGACATAGAGCAGGACTTCCTCTTCGAGGGCAAAAAACAAAAAACAATTCTCGTACAAGAAAGGGTAAAAGAAAAACAATAGCTAACAAAAAGAAAGCAACTAAATAATTTAATATGGCTAAATCTGCAAACAAAAAAAGAAAAGTATCTGTAGAACCTGTTGGTCAGGCTTACATTAATGCCTCATTTAACAACATAATCATTTCAATTACAAATCTAAAAGGAGAAGTGATTTCTTGGTCATCTGCAGGAAAGATGGGATTTAGAGGGTCTAAAAAAAACACTCCCTATGCTGCACAAGTTGCAGCTGAAGATTGTTCAAAGACAGCTCAAGATTTAGGTTTAAGACAGGTTAAAGTTTATGTTAAAGGTCCTGGAAATGGAAGAGAATCTGCCATCAGGACCATTCATAACAGTGGAATTGAAGTAACTGAAATTGTTGATGTCACACCTCTCCCTCACAATGGATGTAGACCACCAAAAAGAAGAAGAGTATAATTTTAAAAAGAATAAAATGGCTAGATATACAGGTCCTAAATCAAAAATTGCTAGAAAATTTGGAGAACCAATTTTTGGTTCTGACAAATCTTATGAAAAAAGGAATTATCCTCCTGGGCAACATGGAAACAATAAACGTAGAGGCAAAAAGTCAGAGTATGCGATTCAATTGATGGAAAAGCAAAAAGCTAAATATACATATGGTATTTTAGAGAAACAATTTAGGATAATTTTCAATCGAGCCTCCAGAAGTAAAGGGGTCACTGGTGAAGTTTTACTTCAACTATGTGAGTCCAGATTAGATAATATTGTTTATAGGCTTGGAATATCACCATCAAGA
The DNA here is from genome assembly GCA_902628605.1 of uncultured Bacteroidota bacterium. The sequence goes on along the minus strand of CACONV010000004.1, from coordinate 47,784 downwards.
AGTGGTGCGAGACAACTTGTTTCACACGGACACATAATTTTAAATGATAAAATAGTAAATATTCCATCTTGTCATGTCAAACCAGGTGACAAAGTTGGTGTTCGCGAAAAATCTAAGTCTATTAACTCAATCCAAGAATCGGTCCATAATAATTCTTCAGTTTATGAGTGGTTAACTTGGGACAAAAATAATTTGATGGGCACTTTGGTTAGTATTCCTGAACGAATTCAAATACCAGAAAATATAAAAGAACAATTGATAGTAGAACTCTACTCAAAATAAATAACTAATATAATATCACGAATATGGCAATATTAAATTTTCAAAAACCAGATAAAGTAATTATGATCGATTCTTCAGAATTTGAAGGTAAATTCGAGTTTCGTCCCCTAGAACCAGGTTATGGTTTAACAGTTGGTAATGCATTGAGAAGAGTGTTACTTTCATCGTTGGAGGGGTTTGCAATAACCTCTGTCAAAATTGAAAACATAGATCATGAATTTTCAACTATACCAGGAATAGTTGAAGATGTTACCGAAATTATTTTAAATATCAAACAAATTAGATTTAGAAGACAAATTGAAGATCTTGAAAACGAAAAGGTTAAAATTTCTTTAGGAGGACAAGACCAGTTCAAAGCAGGTGATATTCAAAAATTTATTTCTGGATTTCAAGTTTTAAATTCAGATTTGGTAATTTGTAATTTAGAAAAAGGAGTCCAGGTCAATATGGAATTAACAATTGAAAAAGGCCGAGGATATGTTACTGCCGAAGAAAATAAAAAAATTGACACTGAGTTAGGGGTTATTTCAATTGATTCAGTTTTTACTCCGGTAAAAAATGTAAAATATAGTGTAGAAAATTATCGTGTTGAACAAAAAACCGATTATGAAAAACTGATTTTTGAAATCAATACGGACGGTTCTATACATCCAAAAGATGCACTAACTGAGGCAGCTAAAACCTTAATACATCATTTCTTATTATTTTCAGATGAAAGAATTACTTTAGAAGCTGATGAAATTGCTCAAGCTGAAACTTACGATGAAGAATCTTTGCACATGAGACAGCTTTTGAAAACAAAACTTATAGATATGGATTTATCTGTTAGAGCTTTAAATTGTTTGAAAGCTGCTGAAGTTGATACCCTCGGGGACTTGGTTTCATATAATAAAAATGATTTAATGAAATTTAGAAACTTTGGGAAAAAATCATTAACTGAATTAGAAGAATTAGTTGTTCTAAAAGGTTTGTCCTTTGGAATGAATTTATCAAAATATAAATTGGATAAAGACTAAAAAATAACTCTTTATGAGGCACAGAAATAAGAAAATAAAACTAGGTAGAAAAAGGGCCCACAGAAGTTCTATGCTTGCAAATTTGGCTTGCTCGCTAATTGAACATAAACGAATAAATACAACTATTACGAAAGCTAAGGCGCTTAAGAGATTCATTGAACCGTTAGTTACAAAGACAAAAGATGATTCCACTCACAATAGGAGAGTGGTTTTTAAATATTTGCGAAATAAGCAATCTATAAATGAGCTGTTTAGAACTATATCCAATAAAATAGGGGACAGGCCTGGCGGTTATACAAGAATTATTAAGTTAGGGAAAAGATTAGGTGACAATGCTGATATGGCAATGATTGAATTTGTTGACTTTAACGAGTTGTACACAAACTCAGATAAAACCAAGAAGACCACAAGAAGGAGTAGGAATAAATCAAAAGGTAAAGCTGGAAAAAACTTGACTGGTGATACAGATTCATCTGAAATCAATTCTAATGAGAATCAAAAAGATTCACTTTCAAAAAGCCAAGATGATAAAGCTTCTGAAAAGGGAGATAATAAAGCTACAGAAAAGGAAGATAGCAAAGCTTCAGAAAAGGAAGATAACAAAACTTCAGAAAAGGGAGATAATAAAGCTACAGAAAAGGAAGATGACAAAACTTCAGAAAAGCCAGATAGTAAAGTTATAGAAAAGGAAGATAACAAAACTTCTGAAAAGGAAGATAACAAAACTTCAGAAAAGGGAGATAACAAAAATCCAGAAAAATAAAACGATAAAAAATCGAAAAGGATAAATTTGTAAATAAATTTAAAAAGAGTTTATAAAACAATAATTCCTAAAAATAAGTTTTTAAAAAACTATTTGAGAATTCAAGATTGTTAATAATTCAGTTAAATATGAAAGCATAACTATTTTATGTTTAACCTTTTTTATATTTCTTTGTATGTGATATTATGAGTTATATTGAGAGACCAAAAGCAATAGTATTACTCGAAGATGGCACAGTTTTTTTTGGTAAGTCTGTAGGTATATCTGGAACTTCATTTGGGGAAATTTGTTTTAATACTGGTATGACTGGATACCAAGAAATTTTCACAGACCCTTCATATTACGGTCAAATAATGGTAACAACAAATGCTCATATTGGAAATTACGGTACACATAATTTAGATAATCAATCAGATTCAATTAAAATTGCTGGATTAATTTGTAAAAATTTCAGCTTTAATTTTAGCCGATATGGTCAAACTTCAGATTTGTTAAGTTTTTTTAAAAATCAAAACAAGCTTGTTGTTTCAAATGTCGACACACGAGCTCTAGTAAAATACATTAGAGAAAACGGTGCAATGAATGCATTAATAACTACTGAGTTGGAAAAAATAAATAGTTTAAAAAAGGAGCTTAAAAAAATTCCCTCAATGAAAGGAATGGAACTAGTTTCAAAGGTTTCAACCAAAAAGCCTTACTTCTTTGGCAATCCTAAATCAAAACTCAAAGTAGCAGCAATAGATTTGGGTATAAAAAATAGTATTTTGAAAAACCTTGCGAATCAAGATATATTTGTAAAAGTATTTCCATACAATACCTCTTTCTCAGAAATTGAAAAGTGGGAGCCCAACGGATACTTTTTATCCAACGGTCCCGGAGATCCTGAACCTTTAGTTTTGGTTCAAGAACTTGCCAAGAAAATAATAGAAAAAAACTATCCCCTGTTTGGTATCTGCTTAGGCCACCAAATTATTGCATTAGCTAACGGTATACCTACATTTAAAATGTTTAATGGTCACAGAGGAATTAACAATCCAGTGATTAATCATGAAACAGGGAAAGGTGAAATAACTTCTCAAAACCATGGATTTGCAGTGGACAGAAAAGTGTTAGAATCAGATCCAAATATTATTATAACGCATTCACATTTAAATGACAATACAGTGGCAGGATTGAAAATGAAAAGCAAAAATTGTTTTTCTGTTCAGTATCATCCTGAGGCTGCACCGGGTCCTAATGATGCACATTATCTTTTTACAAACTTTAAAAAAATGTTGTCTAATTAATATCATGAGATGGGAAAAATTAAAAATATTATAGGGAGACAAATTTTTGACTCGCGGGGAAATCCCACAGTAGAAGTTGAAGTATTCACTGATGAAGGTGGATTTGGAAGAGCAGCGGTTCCCTCAGGAGCTTCGACAGGACAGCATGAGGCAGTTGAACTAAGGGATAACAATGAAAAATTCTCAGGTAAAGGTGTAATGAGTGCGGTAAATAATGTAAATAAAACTATTGCAAAAAATATAATCGGAAAAAACATTCAAAATCAGGAGGAAATTGATTCCTTGATGATTGACTTGGATGGAACCCCCAACAAGTCAAATCTCGGAGCTAATTCAATTCTTGGGGTTTCACTTGCAATAGCAAAGGCCGCAGCTGATGAAAAGAAAATTCCACTTTATAAATATTTAGGAGGTGAAGAAGCTAATATTTTACCTGTTCCAATGATGAATATAATTAATGGAGGTTCGCATTCAGACTCACCAATTGCATTTCAAGAGTTTATGATTTTGCCTATTTCTGGAGAATCATTTTCCAAATCTTTCCATATGGGTGTTGAAATTTTTCATTGTCTTAAAAAAATATTAAATAAAAAAAAATTAAGTACTGCTGTTGGTGATGAAGGAGGCTTTGCTCCAAAATTAAAAGGGACAGAAGACGCAATTGAAACAATCTTATCCTCAATTGAAATGGCAGGATTTGAACCAGGAAAGGAAATTATGCTTGGCTTAGACTGTGCCTCTTCGGAATTCTTTAAAGATGGAGTATATGATTATTCTATTTTTGAGGGTGATAATGGGATTAAAAGAAACTCTGAAGAGCAGGTTAATTATCTCCAAAAACTAACTCAGAAGTATCCAATTTTATCTATCGAAGACGGGATGGATGAGAACGATTGGGACGGCTGGGAGTTATTAACAAAAAAAATTGGTGATAAAGTTCAATTGGTTGGTGATGATTTATTTGTAACTAATGTAAAACGACTCTCTAAAGGAATAAGTAAGTCCATAGCAAATTCAATTTTAATAAAAGTTAACCAAATTGGAACTCTTTCAGAAACCTTTGAGGCTGTAAAGATGGCACACAATGCGGGATATACCGCTGTTATGTCTCACAGGTCAGGTGAAACTTCTGACTCCACTATTGCTGACTTAGCTGTCGCAATGAAGACCTGTCAAATTAAAACCGGTTCTGCATCAAGGAGTGATAGGATGTCTAAATACAATCAATTGCTAAGAATAGAAGAGAGACTTTCTAATAAATCCATTTATCTTCAAAAAAAATCATTTAATATAAATTTTTAGTAAACATTAATACTTAAATTAATTTCAATTATAGCTTTATTTTCAATAAATTTACTTGTATAGCTTAATTATGAGTGATAGTGTAAAAATCGTATTTGGAGATAAGTCTTACGAGTTCCCAGTTGTTAAAGGTTCCAAAAATGAACGTGCAATTAATATTAATGCACTTAGAGCAGAAACCGGATTAATAACAATTGACCCTGGCTATAAAAATTCAGGTTCATGTCTCAGTGAAATTACCTATTTGAACGGTGAAAAAGGCGAACTAAGTTATAGAGGTTATTCTATTGAAGATTTAACAAAAAATGCAGGTTTTTTAGAAGTTTCTTATCTACTCATATTTGGATTTCTACCATCTGAAAAACAATTAGAAAAATTTCAAATTGATATACATAAAGAGTCGTTAGTAGATGAAGATTTGAAGGTTATTTTGAAAAGTTTTCCTAGAAGTGCCCATCCAATGGGAGCTTTGGCGTCTTTAACTTCTGCATTAACTGCATTCGATCCTGATTCAGTGGACGTTGAATCTGAAGAAGAAATATACTCTGCAGTTGTGAATTTAATGGCAAAATTACCTATTTTATGTGCTTGGACTTACAGAAAAGTCAAAGGATTACCATTGAATTACGCTGATAGGTCTCTAAGTTTTGAAGATAATATTGCACAAATGTTTTTTCGTCATCCAACCGAAAAATATAAACCAAACAAAATTGTTAATAATGCATTAAATAAACTTTTAATTTTACACGCCGATCATGAACAAAATTGTTCGACATCAACCGTTAGAATTGTGGGTTCCTCCCACGCTGGTCTTTTTGCATCTGTTTCTGCAGGGATCTCAGCACTTTGGGGTCCGCTTCATGGAGGGGCTAACCAGGCAGTAATCGAAATGTTAGAGAAAATTAAAAATGACGGTGGTGATATTGAAAAGTATATTTTAAAGGCAAAAGACAAAAAAGATTCATTTAGACTAATGGGGTTTGGACACAGAGTTTACAAAAATTTTGATCCTCGAGCAAAAATTATTAAAAAGGCTGCTGATGAAGTTTTAAATGATCTAGGAGTAATTGATCCAGTTTTAGAAATAGCAAAATCCTTAGAAAAATTAGCTTTAACGGATGAATATTTTGTAAAAAGGAAATTGTATCCTAATGTGGATTTTTATTCCGGAATTATATATCGTTCGCTTGGAATCCCAACTCAGATGTTTACTGTTATGTTTGCTCTAGGAAGATTACCAGGATGGATTGCTCAGTGGTGGGAAATGAGAAAGAATAACGAACCTATTGGTCGTCCTAGACAAATTTTCACTGGTAAAACAGATTTAAAATTTGTTCCCATTAGTAAGAGATGATTTTTTTACGGAGAGCCTCCTTAACATCCCTCTGAAAATAAAGTAATGGAATGGGCTTAATACGTACCAATAAATTCTTCCCCATAACCCTTTAGGTCTAAATGTGGCAGTTTGAAAAATACTATCTTTTACAATTTTAAATTCCAACCATGCTTCTCCAGGTAATTTCATTTCTGCAAATAATAATAATCTCATGTTTTTTTTATCTGCCAACAAAACTCTCCAAAAATCTAAAGAATCTCCGGTGAAGATTTTATTATTATGTGTTCTTCCTCTTCTTAAACCCACTCCTCCAGATAGTTGATCAAGATATCCTCTAATTTTCCATAAAAAATTTGCATAATACCACCCAGTATCTCCTCCAATTTTCCATAATGATTCCAAAGTTTTTTCTGGGTGTATATTCTTTTCAATTTTTTTATCCTGTAAAATTCCAAATTTTGGAACTTGTATGTAATGTTTAAGTTCGTTATTTATTAGTCCACTTACCAAACTATCTTTCCAACTGCTAATTATGCTGTTTTGTTCAATCTTTATAAATGCCATTTTAATAGCTTCATCATAAGTATATAAATTTACATCGAGGATTTCATTAAGTTTATCACCTTTAACTAACACCTCTGATTTCATGCTTTTAACTAAGTTTACAGCTAATGGATACGAAGTTGACGTAACAAAATAAAGCCAATATGAAGATAATCTTGGAGTCATTATTGGAAGGGTAATAATTAATTTTTTTAAGCCTCTGTTTTTAGCATATTTGTAAAGCATTTCTTTGTAAGTTAAAACACTCAATCCCCCAATATCATAAGCTTTTCCCATACACTTAGGATGTAATAAAACACCAGTGAGAAATTCAATAACATTCCTAACTGCTATTGGTTGGGATTTTGTTTTAACCCATTTTGGAGTTATCATAATTGGTAGTTTTTCACACAAATCTCTTATAATTTCAAATGATGCACTTCCAGAGCCAACTATTATACCTGCTCTAAGAACTGTTAATTTGATTTGATTTTTTCTGAGAATTCGTTCTACTTTTTTTCTTGATTCTAAGTGTTTTGAAAGATTTTTATTGTTAACAATTCCGCTTAAAAAAATTATCTGTCTTGCGTTTGTTTTATTTATCAAGTGATTAAAGTTTTTTGCACAACGAATTTCCATTTCAGAGAAGCTGTCTATTTTTGAAGACATTGAATGGATTAAATAATAAACTACATCTATTTCTTTTGGAAAAGTACTTTCTTTTGGGCTGTTGAGAAAATCAATTGTTATTACTTTTACTTTTTTCAAAAGATTTGGATTTAAAGATAATCTTTCAGGGTTCCTTACTGCACAATAAACTCTATGCCCATTTTCAACTAATTTTGGAATCAAGCGCATTCCGATATAACCATTCGCTCCAGTAATTAAAATATTTAATATTTTTTTATTCATTTTCAATTATGAAAATAATTTATTTTAATGTATTTATTTCTGTATTTGAATTTATTCTTTATAACTATCTTTAAATAAATAATGAAATGAAATTTTATTCTGAACAGTTTTCTCCTTATTTAAGGGAGTTTTTCAAAGATAATTATAGTGTTGAAATCGATAGTTTTGACTTTGTGAAGACCAAAGATGGTTTTGATGGTGACATTACTATGTTGGTTTTCCCACTTCAAAATAAAGTAGACGTTGATATAGAATCGCTCTCTCGGGAAATAGGCTCTTTTCTTGTGGGTAAAGTTTCTTGGATTTGTGATTTTAATATTATCAAGGGGTTCCTAAATTTAAATATTCTAGATGTTTTTTATATAAATTTTCTTAAACAGGTAGATTCAAATCTAAAATATGGGCATAAACCTATTGATAAAGAAAACGGTATTACTCTTGTCGAGTTTTCTTCACCAAATACAAATAAACCACTACACTTGGGGCATATTAGAAATAATTTATTAGGTGATTCAATTACTAGAATTTTGAAAGCTAACGGGTATAAAACCATTAAAACTCAAATAATTAATGACAGAGGTATACATATTTGTAAATCAATGGTTTCATGGTTAAAATTTGCAAAAGGTTCAACTCCAAAATCAACGGGTATTAAACCGGACAAATTTGTGGGTAATTATTACGTCTTATATGAAAAAGAGTATCAAAAGCAGATAAAAATTCTTATAGACAAAGGATATAAAAAAAATGATGCCGAGAGAAAAGCAACAATTTTTTTAGAGGCTAAAAAAATGCTTCAAAAATGGGAATCGGGAGATGAAAAAACAGTCAAATTGTGGAAAAAAATGAATGAATGGGTTTATGAAGGATTTGATACAACCTATAAGTCTTTAGGAATTGAATTTGATAAAAATTATTACGAAAGTAATACATATTTGGAGGGTAAGAAATTTGTTGAAAAAGGTGTATCAAAAGGTATATTTTATAAAAAGGAAGACGGTTCAATCTGTGTTGATTTAACTGAAAACGGTCTTGATGAAAAAGTACTAATTAGATCTGATGGGACTTCTGTTTACATAACTCAAGATATTGGTACAGCTATGCAAAGATTTGAGGATTTTCCTGAAATAAAAGGTATGATTTATACTGTCGGTAATGAGCAAGAGTACCATTTTAAGACCTTGTTTTTAATTTTAAAAAAATTAGGAATTAAATGGACTAATATGTTACACCACCTGAGTTACGGTATGGTTGATTTACCTGACGGTAAAATGAAAAGTAGGGAAGGGAATGTAGTCGATGCAGATGATCTAATGTCAAAAATGAAAAAAACCGCAAAGGAAATATCAAGTAAACTTGGAAAGCTTGAGGGATATTCAAATACAAAGAAAAATGATCTCTATCAAAAAATTAGTCTAGGGGCCCTTAAATATTATATTTTGAAGGTTGACCCAAGAAAGACCATACTATTTGATCCAGAAAAATCTATCGATTTTAATGGAAATACTGGCCCTTTTATTCAGTATACATATGCTAGAATACAATCAATTTTAAAAGGCAATAATATTAATCTAGAAATTCCAATGCCTAAAAAACTGGACTCAAAAGAAGTCTTGATTATCAAACAACTTATTCATTATCCTGAAATTGTTGAGCAATCATTAAAAAGTCTAAGCCCAGCTATTATTTCGAACTACATCTATGAACTTGTAAAAAGATTTAATTCCTTCTATCAAAATGTTACAATTTTAGGAGCGGAAAGTGTTATTACAAAAAATTTCAGGCTAATATTACTGAAAAGTGTAGCTACTAATTTGAGTAACTCTTGCACTTTATTGGGTATAAATTTACCACAAAGGATGTAAAAAAAAAAAAAACCGCCATACAGGCGGTTTTTTCAAAAATATACTATTTAGTTATTTAGATTGAACTGCTAAATTATATACAACTAATCCAAAGCCAATCTTATTTATGGCATCACCAATATTGTAAAGTACGTCCATCGATCCATCAAGACCTCCGAAAATACCACTATACCATCCTTCAGTACCAGCCATGTAACCTATAGGGTAAATAGCCCAGCCGATTAGTACAAATTTAGCAAGCATGTTATGAGCTGATAAAGTTGCACCTCCTGCAGAAGTTGCTAATTTCTTAGCTTCTCCCATCCAAATGTCATATACAATTACAAAATATGCAAGACCTGAAACTAATCCCCAGGCAGCAGGTCCAACACCAGTGGTGTATACAGCTTCACCTAAATATCCTCCAACTAACATAATTGTTGAAAGAAGAATTAATCTCCACATCATTTTAGTAGTAGCCCCTGCAGGCTTGAGTATAAGATAAAACTCAACACACATAAGAGGAACTGTTAATATCCAGTCAACATACCGGAAGAAAGTCGGGGAAGTTGCATTTTCTAACCAATACTCCCTCATGTACCAATAGTGAACTGCAGCAATAAAAGTTATCAATCCTGAAACTAGAATTGATGTTCTCCATTTATTATCGTGAGAATTCATTGATAGGAAGAAAAACGCTGATGCTGCCATCATTGCCATACATCCTACAAAAAAAGTGAATCCAACATAGTCAGCTGTATCAACATTACCAGCAGTGACTATTAAACTTAAAAATTTTTCCATATTAGAATTAATTATTTGTTTTTGTTTAGGTAAATTTAGAAAAAATTAAACTTACTCATAATTTTTATCAATAAAATTTTGATTTAAAAACAAATTTCTTGCTGGCAATTCTCAAAAAATACAGACTTCATTTTTTTTCAACTCTTATATTTTTACTTTTAAATACAATTTTAAGCGTTGAAAATCAATCAATTATATCCTTTATTCTAATTTTCTCTTTTGGGTTAGTGCATGGTGCTAATGATATTCAATTAATCCAAAAAAAAACACTTGATTACAGTGTTAAATTCTTTATTTATTCAATTTTACTGTATATTTTTATCGTCATAATAGGAATTTTAATCTTTTTTTTTGTTCCAAAGTTTGGACTTCTTTTCTTCATTTTGTTTAGTTCTTTTCATTTTGGTGAACAGCACCTAGGCATGTATAATATAAAATCAAAATATTTAATTTTTAAAAATACATTATACATTTCATATGGCTCAACAATTTTAGGTCTTCTATTTTCGCTTCAATGGTTGGACACGCACGTAATTATATATGAAATTTCAGAATTATTTATTTCAAAGAATATTATGGAATTATTATTTTACACTGGTTTTTCAGTTTTTTTTATAATCTCTCTTTTTTACAAGAGCTTAAGAAGATTTTTATGGATTGAAACCGTGCTTATAATTTTTTTAGGTTATTTCTTTTCTAAAGCCCCATTATTGATTTCTTTTTCGGTTTATTTTGTTTTCTGGCACAGTATTCCTTCGATTTTAGATCAATTGAATTTCTTATACGAAAAGGAGAGTTCTGGAAAAATAAAATATTTGTTGTCATCAATGCCATATTGGATTATGTCTATATTAGGTCTTTTTGGTTTTTATTTTTATTTCCATACAAAACCAGATACATTTTTACCTCTATTTTTCTCCTTTTTGGCAGCTATAACTTTTCCTCATACAATTGTTATGGGATGGCTCAAAATTTATAAACCTAAAACAAAAAGTAAAATTTAAATAAATGTATATTTATAGACTTATAAAACTAAAAGTTTAAGATGTTTGATAATTTAAGTTCAAAGCTAGAAAGGGCCTTCAAAGTTTTAAAAGGTCAAGGTAAAATTTCAGAAATAAATGTTGCAGAAACAATAAAAGAAATTAGAAGGGCCCTTTTAGATGCAGATGTTAATTTCAAAATTGCAAAAGAATTCACAAATAAAGTAAAAGAGAAAGCCCTTGGAAGAGATGTTTTGAATAGTATAAATCCAGGCCAATTAATGACTAAGATTGTCAAAGATGAGCTTACTGATCTTATGGGAGAAAAGGCAGTCGAACTTAATTTAGCAAATAAGCCTTCAATAATTTTAATGTCTGGGCTACAAGGTTCAGGAAAAACTACTCTAACTGGGAAATTAGCTCATTTTTTAAAAAATAAAAAGCATAAAAAACCTTATTTAATTGCCTGTGATATATATAGACCCGCTGCAATCGACCAACTTGAGGTTTTATCAGAAGATTTAAAGGTTCCTGTATTTAGTGATAGAAGTGAAAAAGACCCCGTAAAAATTGCATTAGATGGGATTAAAAGCGCAAAAAAAGAAAATTGTGATGTTATATTAATTGATACTGCTGGAAGGTTAGCAATTGATGATGAAATGATGAAAGAAATATCTAAAATCCACTTAAAAGTCAAACCTGATGAGACTCTTTTTGTGGTTGATTCAATGACCGGTCAAGACGCTGTAAATACCGCGAAGGCATTTAATGATATTTTAAACTTTGATGGGGTTGTTTTAACCAAACTTGATGGTGATACAAGAGGTGGAGCCGCTTTGTCTATTAGAACAGTCGTTGACAAACCGATTAAATTTATTGGTACTGGAGAAAAAATGGACGCATTAGATATTTTTTACCCTGAAAGAATGGCCGATCGAATTTTAGGTATGGGTGATGTGGTTTCATTAGTAGAAAGGGCACAACAACAGTTTGATGAAGAACAAGCTAGAAGAATTAGCAAAAAAATAGCTAAAAATCAATTTGGATTTGATGATTTTCTGACTCAGATAGAGCAAATTAAAAAAATGGGTAATGTTAAAGATTTAATGGGAATGATTCCTGGTATGAGCGGTAAAATTAAAGACATAGATATCGATAATGATTCTTTTAGGCATATCGAAGCTATGATTAAATCAATGACCTTGGAGGAAAGAAAAAATCCTGATTTAATGAATCAAAGCAGAAAAATACGCATTGCCCTTGGTTCTGGCCAGGATATAGATGAAGTTAATAAGATGATTAAACAATTTTTTCAAATGAGTAAAATGATGAAAATGATGCAAGGAAGTAAAGGAAAAAATATGTTGAATATGATGCAAAATTTTGGCAAGTAGCATGATTCTTTTAGATGGTAAAAAAATATCGGATGAAATAAAAAGTGAAATAAAAGTTTCAGTTGAAAAGTTAATACATAAAAAAGAAAGACCCCCTCATTTAGCAGCTATTCTTGTAGGTGATGATGGTGCAAGTTTAACTTACATAGGTAGTAAAATTCGTTCTTGTGAACAGGTTGGTTTCAAATCTTCCCTTTTTCGTTATAATTCAGATATTTCTGAAAATGATTTGATAAAAAAAATTGAAGATTTGAATATAAATCGTGAAATTGATGGATTTATAGTTCAACTCCCTCTACCAAAACACATAAATGAACAAAAAGTCTTATTATCCATTGATCCAAGAAAAGATGTCGATGGTTTTCACCCTACAAATTTTGGAAAAATGGCTCTCGGTTTGAAAAGTTTTATACCTGCTACACCCTATGGAATAATGAAATTAATCGAAAAATACGATATTGAAACTGAGGGTAAAAGTTGTCTTGTCGTTGGAAGAAGTAATATTGTTGGAAGACCTATGAGTATTTTGATGAGTCTAAGAGGAAGATATGGAAACTCAACAGTAACATTAGCGCATAGTAAGAGTAAAAATTTAGCTGAACTTACTCTAAAAGCTGATATTGTTATAATGGCATTGGGTATACCAGAATTTTTAAAGTCTGATATGATAAAAAAAGATTCAACAATCATTGATGTTGGTATAAGTAGAGTCGAGGATAAGTCTAAAAAGAAAGGTTATATAATAAAAGGAGATGTTGACTTTGACAGTGTATCTAAAAAAGCTAAGTTTTTAACTCCGGTACCTGGAGGAGTAGGGCCAATGACAATTGCAATGCTTTTACAAAATACTTTAGATGCTAGACTTTTAATTTCGTCTTAGGATTTTCTATACTGTTGTATATTTTAAGGATTAAATAGGCAAAACTAACCCCCGTTAAAATCAAAATCATGGTCAGATATCCTGAAGAGGAAAATGATAATCTAATCAATATTGTTGAAATGATAAACCCAGTATTTCTAATTAATTTACTGTATTCTTCTGTATATCTAAAAGAAATCAATAGAATTATTACATCAGCTAAAATTAAAAGAGTAAAAAATTTATTAAAAAATAGACTGTCAATTTGAGTAATTGTCTGGTTAGAATAAATATTAAAAACCCATTCAAAAAGTGTATTCAAGGCCATGAAGCTCATTACAATTAACAATGATAAACTAACTATTTTTTTTGAAGATATAAAACGAATTAATGAAGGATCGGTTATATTTTTTTTTGTTAATTTTTGTGTTCCTTTATTAAAAAGATAGATTAGAAAAAATAGAAGTAAAAATCCAGTTAAATCTACAATAAGTTCAATGTTGTGCTCACTAAAAATCCAATTATTATTCAAATCCATCAATGGAATGTCCTTGAAAATTTTTCGAATTACTATTAATGAAATTATCTCAAATTGTTTTGATATACAAGAAGTAAAAGATCTTGGTAGATAAAAAAGGAGAAGATATACCTCATATACAAGAATTAATGAAAACGGAGTATAAATAGCAGATATAGGGTCGTTTAGAAGTTCTTGATTTAAATCTGTTACTGAAATTAGATTTAGTTCTTTTAAAAAGATTAATAAAAGGTGAACTATAAAACCGAAACCGGCTAAAACTAAAATTAAATGCTCAACTTTTTTTCTTACTTTATCAGCAAAAACAGTCTTAAAAAGAGTGTTGGCTTTGTTTCTCATTTCAATTAGATTGCGAAAAGTTGTTCAGAGTTTTTAAAACTCTTAAATTCAAGTGCATTACCTGAAGGATCATAAAAAAACATCGTAAGTTGTTCGCCTGGCTCACCTTCAAAGCGCAAGTAAGGATCAATCTGAAAATCTATTTTTTGTTTTATTAGTTCCTTACTAAAACTTTTAAACTCATTCCATTCTAACACAACTCCAAAGTGCGGGACTGGAACAGATTTCCCATCGACATTATTAAAATGTTCCTTTTTCATTAAATTTTTATCTTCATGTAAAACCAATTGATGTCCAAATAAATTATAATCAACCCATTGTTTGTCTTTTCTTCCTCTTTTACAACCAAGAATTTTTTCATAAAATTCTATCGATTCGTTTAAATCTTTAACAGGAATGGCTAAATGGAATGGTCTTAAATTCATAGTTATTTTTTATTTATTGTTCAAATTTACATTTTTTTATCTAAGAAGTTATATTTGATGTATGAATCAAAGTCTTGAAAAAATTAAAGTTAAAAATGGTGAAATTTTACCACTCATGGACACTTTCTCAACTATTCAGGGTGAGGGATTTCATAGCGGTAGATCAGCACATTTTTTGAGGATTGGTGGGTGTGATATTGGGTGTCATTGGTGTGATATAAAGGAAAGTTGGAATTCTGATTTATACCCATTAGTCAATATTGAAAAGATTGCACAAACAGTTAATACCTCGGTAGATCTAATTGTAATTTCAGGTGGAGAACCACTAATTTGGAATATGTCGCCTTTAACAGATGCGCTTAAAAAGTTTAATAAAAAAGTTCATCTTGAAACTTCGGGTGCTTATGAACTATCAGGGAATTGGGACTGGATTTGTTTGTCACCTAAAAAAAACAAACAACCAATTCCAGATATTTATAAAAAAGCAAACGAGTTAAAAGTTATAGTTTACAATAAAAATGATTTAAAATTTGCAATGCAAAATGCTAAAAACGTAAAAAAAAATTGTAAACTATTTTTACAGCCAGAATGGAGTAAAAAAGAAAAGATTATGCCACTGATAAGTAAATTTATATTAGAGAATCCCAATTGGAGACTTTCTCTTCAAACACATAAATACCTTGGAATTAAATAGAGTACTAGGGGTAGATTAAATATTTTTTTCTTATTTTTTTGAACTTTTTCAAGCCACTTTCCCAACTTTCTCTTATTTCTTTTTCAGACCAATTATCTTTTATTTGTTGCTCAAGACTTTCTGTTCCAGCTAGCAGCGAAAAACTTGAACTGAAAAACTTATTTTTCTCTGGATATTCATTATAAGCATCTATTAACCACTTAATTTCAATTTTAGATAGTCTTTCTGTCATTCTTAAATCTTTACCGAAACAAATAGTACCGTTGTGTTTTGGATTTTGAGAACCCAAATTAGGTTTAGGAACAAAAGAAAAAGTTGACTCAAATTTTGGGTTTCCAAATATTTGAAATTGTAAATTTGTGCCTCTACCAATACTTATTGGGGTCTGTTCAAATAGACATAAACTGGGATACAAGTTTACAGATTTTTTATTTGGAAGATTTGGAGAGGGAGGTAAAGGTAAGTCGTATTGTAAATCATGGGTGTAGTTTTTAACCCTGATTACTTTGATTTCACACTTAGAATCAATAAGATTTTCTCCATTAATCATGTTTGCTATTTCTCCGAGCGTCATCCCATGTACAATTGGAATTTCAAGTATTCCAACAAAGCTCAAAAACTTTTTTTCAAGAATTGGACCATCTATATAATGTCCATTTGGGTTTGGTCTATCAAGGATAATTAGTGGTATTTTATTTTCAGCACAAGCTTGCATTGTATAATAAAGTGTTGATAGATAGGTGTAAAATCTAGCCCCTACATCTTGTAGGTCAAATACCATTATGTCAATTCCCTTTAACTGGTTGGGGCTTGGTTTTTTGTTTCTACCATAAAGTGAATAAATATTCATATTACGTTTGAAATCAAAATCATTTTTTATCAAAGCTCCATTTTCTTTATTACTCAAAAATCCGTGTTCTGGAGCAAAAACTGCTTTAACTTCTTGTTTCAATTTAAGCAATGTGTCTAGTAAGTGTACTAGTTTATTTTCTGTTCTAATAACACTCGAGGAATTTGATACAAGTCCAATTTTTTTGTTCTCTAAAAAAGGAATAAACTCTTCTATTGATTCAACCCCTAGAATTATAGTTTCTTTTTCTTCTTGAAAATTTGAAAATAAAACATGAACTTGTAAAAAAAATATAAAATTAATTATCCTTAAAAATCCTCTCATTTGAATTTTGAAATTTTTATCTCTAAAAGAATTAGCAAGTCGCTCTTTAGCGAAAATAACGTTTCATCACGAATAATAAAAATTGGAATCGCATCCATAGCAATTGGAATCGTAATTATTTTGATTTCCATGTCAACGGGATTTGGACTTAAAAAAGAGATCAAAAAAAAATTAATAGCTTTAAACGGAGACTTAAAAATATCCTATTACGATAGTAATAATTCATATATCTCTACAAAACCTATAAACCTAAATAAAATCAATAAAAAAAAATGGTTTGATTCAAAAAATATTGAATATTTCTATGCCTATGCAAATAAAGCTGTACTATTTAAAACTGCAGAAAACTTTGATGGAGGTATTCTAAAAGGGCTTGATTCTAATTTTCCATCCCATAATTTAGAAACTTATTTAATTGAAGGGAGATTTTTAGATAAAACAGATTCTGAAAGTCTTGAAATTATTATTTCATCACAGACTTCTGAAAAATTAGATTTAAAAGTGGGTGATTTTCTAAATTCTTTTTTTTATGATTTTTCAAAATCTAAATTTCCAAAGAAAAGGACATTTAAAGTTGTTGGAATATTCAATAGTGGTTTTGTAGATTTTGATAAAAATTTTTCTTTCACAAACCTAGAAGTACTTCAGAGAATTAATGGATGGGATAAGGATGAGGTTGGTGGAATTGAACTGATTTTGAAAAATCAATTCAAAAATTCTAATTACAAGAAAACAATATACAATTATTTACCCTCTAATATTGATATACAAGCTATAGATGATCTTTACAGCGGAATTTTTAATTGGATTTCGATGTTTGATTTTAATATACTTGTTATATTAATCGTAGTTATTTTCGTTGCTATTTTAAACATTACAATAGCAATAATAATTTTGGTTATTGAAAAGTCAAAATTAATAGGACTTATGAAAATTTTTGGTGCGCCTTATAGAAAAATACAGAAAATTTTTTTGCTTGTTACTTTAAGCATAATAATCAAAGGCTTAATTTTTGGTAATACTATAGGGCTAATTTTTATTTTTTTGCAAGACCAATACAATTTAATTGGATTAGACCCCAATAATTACTTTGTGAATGTGGTACCTGTAGAAATTTCCCTGCCAAATATAGCATTTGTGAACTTTTTAATATTAATATTTTCCATTATGGCATTTTGGATTCCGATGCTTATAATTTCGAGAATGGAAATAATCAAAGTGTTAAAAATAAAATAAGTTTTAGATTGTCGAAGAAAACAAATTTAAATTGAAATTAATTTAGCTATTATGGAATATTATAAAAATATTTTGGGAACTATTGGAAATACGCCATTAGTAAAACTAAACAAAATAACTAAAGAAGTTCCAGGACTTGTGCTTGCAAAAATAGAAAGTTTTAATCCGGGAAATTCCATAAAAGATCGCATGGCTCTTAAGATGATTGAGGACGCAGAATTAAGTGGAAAGTTAAAGAAGGGGGGTACAATAGTAGAAGGTACATCAGGCAACACCGGGATGGGCTTAGCATTAGCTGCTAGAGTAAAAGGATACAAGCTAGTTTGTGTTACTACAGATAAGCAATCAAAAGAAAAAATAGATGTTCTTAAAGCGGTTGGAGCTAAAGTTATAATATGTCCAACAAATGTTGATCCTGACGACCCAATGTCATATTACTCAACAGCTAAAAGGATTTCAAATGAGGTTTCAAATGCATGGTATGCTGATCAGTATAATAACCTATCAAATACAGTTGCACATTACGAAAAAACTGGACCGGAAATATGGAAGCAAACGGATGGTAAAATAACCCACTTTGTCGTTGGTGTCGGGACTGGAGGGACTATATCAGGTGTTGCAAAATTTTTAAAAGAAAAAAATAAAAAAATTAAAATTTGGGGTATAGATACTTACGGATCAGTTTTCAAAAAGTTTCATGAAACGGGTATTTTTGATAAAAATGAGATATATCCATATTCAACCGAGGGTATTGGTGAAGACATTATTCCAAAGAATGTTGATTTCTCATTAATTGATTTTTTTGAAAAAGTTAATGACAAAGATGCAGCTATTTATACTCGGAAATTGGCTCTGGACGAGGGAATATTTGCTGGAAACTCGTGTGGAGCTGCGATAAAGGGATTAATTCAGTTAAAGAATAATTTTACTTCAAGAGATGTAATTGTTGTTTTGCTTCACGATTCAGGTTCAAGATACCTTGCTAAGATATACAACGATGAATGGATGAAGTCTAAAAAATTTATATAATTTTTAGACCCTAAGGATTAAGTAATTTCAATGATTATTTGATAATAAATGCTTAAATTTATCGTTTAAGAAAAGATATCTATTGTTCTAGTTTGTTTAATTCCAAATCTACATATCGATATATTTTGAAGAATTTATTTTTTCTTACTTTTTTATTCTTTACCCAAAATATTTTTTCTCAAACAACTTTAGATCTCAATTTAAACAACAGAGGATATGTAACAGTGCCTGCAGAAGGTTCTGATATCAGATATTGTTATAATGAGCTTGTTGATTTAGAATTCCGAGTTTACAATTTAAGTACAACTAATACTTTAGATTTAGCAGCTAACAATTTAAATGTTACTTTAACATTTGGTGGAGCCAATACAGGAAATGCTACAGCTACATTTAACAGCTCACATTTTTCCTCTCCCGGAACACCAGCAGCAGCCAATACCATCCAAAAAAATGGAGGATATGCTACATTTAGGTGGCCAACAGATTTATCATTTTCAAACGCAGGAACTACAACAATAGTTATTCTTGCTCAACCCGTCGGGGTAATAGACACCTCATCAACGAACAATAGTATAACTTTTCAAATTGTTAATCTAGCGCAACCTTCCCAAATTGATTTGAGTTCTACAGCTCTTAGCAATACAGATTTTTGTGAGGGAGAGTCTATTACATTTACTGCTACTTCAACCTCAGATATAGTTACCTATACTTTTTATTTGGGAGGAGTTTCAGTTCAAACATCAACAACTAACATTTTTACTCCAGCTCCTGTTTTATCTTCTTCAGTCTCCGTATCCGTACTTGGATTGACAGCGGATAGTTGTTCTACTAGTAACACCCTTTTTATGTTCTATAATGATGTTACAGTCAAAGGTACAATAGGGCAAGTATCAACCACAGTTTGCGCGAACGAGACACCTCCTCCTTTTACTAACGTAGTTTCAGCTTCTGGAGCTAGTACAATAACATACAGGTGGCAAGCGAGGAGACTAGGAGATCCCTTTGCAGATTTAGTCCCATCAATAACTACAGCTGTATATACACCAACATCAGGGCTTACTACCACAACTTTTTATAGAAGAGTAGCGATTAGTACTTCGCCTCAAAACAAAGTTTGCGAAGAGTTTAGTAATATAATTCAAATAACGGTTAATGAGGCTCCGATTTCTGGTTTACAAGTAGGAGGTGTAACTGCACCAGGCACAGTAGCTATATGCGATAGTGAAACAGTTACTTTCACTGCTACAGCAGGACAATCATGGAGATTTTATATTGGTGGCAATCCAGTGGGTGCACGCTCTGACAATAGTAACTTTGCTACGGATACACTCATAGATGGTCAAGTTGTAACAGTGGAGTCTTTCACAACCAATACCGCTGCTGGTGGAGGTTGCTCATCTTTTTCACCTGGTATAACGATGAGTGTAGGGGAAAATCCAGTAATTAGTTTAACATCGACTGCATTTGCTTCTTCAGCCTCATCGTCTACATTTTGTGATGGAGAAGCTATAACGTTTACTGCAACCTCTACCTCTGGGATATCTACTTATACTTTTTTAGTTGGAGGAGCTCCACAACAAATAGGGACATCCAATAGTTTTTCTCCCGCGGCATTTTCTTCTACGGTTTCTGTTGCAGTTAGAGCAGAGACAGCAGCAGGGTGTATAGCTACAGATACACTGGATTTATTTTACAATGACATAGATGTTAAGGGTACAATTGGTCAGGTTTCCACAACACTTTGTCCAAACGAAATTCCTCCGGCATTTACAAATGACGCAGCCGCAACAGCTACTATAGGTACAATAGCTTACCGTTGGCAAACACGTACTTCAGGTGCTAATTTTATTAATACTTCTCCTTTAATTACATCAGCCGTATATACACCAACATCAGGGCTTACTACCACAACGTTTTATAGACGTGTTGCTGAAAGTACCTTTGGAGGTAAGACATGCGAAGAGTTTAGTAATATAATTCAAATAACGGTTAATGAGGCTCCGATTTCTGGTTTACAAGTAGGAGGTGTAACTGCACCAGGCACAGTAGCTATATGCGATAGTGAAACAGTTACTTTCACTGCTACAGCAGGACAATCATGGAGATTTTATATTGGTGGCAATCCAGTGGGTGCACGCTCTGACAATAGTAACTTTGCTACGGATACACTCATAGATGGTCAAGTTGTAACAGTGGAGTCTTTCACAACCAATACCGCTGCTGGTGGAGGTTGCTCATCTTTTTCACCTGGTATAACGATGAGTGTAGGGGAAAATCCAGTAATTAGTTTAACATCGACTGCATTTGCTTCTTCAGCCTCATCGTCTACATTTTGTGAAGGCGAGGCTATTACATTTAATGTGAACTCTACCTCTGCTATAACGACTTACACTTTCTTAGTTGGAGGCATACCGCAGTCAGTGACAACCACCAATACCTTTACACCTGCTCCGTTATTATCCTCTACTACTTCTGTATCTGTTCGTGTGGAGACGGCGGCAGGGTGTACAGCAACCCAGACTTTGGATATGTTTTTAAATGAGATTACCTCATCGGGTAATATTGGACAGGTCTCTGCAACGATATGTGCAGGGGAGACTCCACCAGCGTTTACCAATGTTGCTTCGGCTACAGGGATAGGAACAATCAGCTATCAGTGGCAGTCCAGAACATTTGGAACAGATTTTATTAATGTACCTGTTTCAGCTACCACCCGCGTTTATACACCAACATCGGCATTAAATACAACTACATTTTATAGACGTTCAGCAATAAGTACTTTTGGAGGTAAGCCATGTGTAGAGTTTAGTAATGTTATTGAAGTTAAAGTAGGTACTCCACCAATAACAACTTTACAAGTCCAAGGAACAGCAATTAGTGCACCAGCAACCATCACACTTTGTGCAGGGGAGGATGTTACTTTTAATGCAGCTGGTGGTGGTGCAGCGGAGTTTTTATTCTACTTAGATGACAACCCACTTGGTGTAAAATCAGGATCGAGTACATTATCAACAAGTACACTTATCACAGGGAACAGAATAAAAGTAGAATCATTTGATGCAATAGGATGTTCATCTTTTTCAGATGAGATTGTTGTTCAAATTGTAGATAATCCAGTAATAAGTTTAACATCGACTGCATTTGCTTCTTCAGCCTCATCGTCTACATTTTGTGAAGGCGAGGCTATTACATTTAATGTGACCTCTACCTCTGCAATAACGACTTACACTTTCTTAGTTGGAGGCATACCGCAGTCAGTGACAACCACCAATACCTTTACACCTGCTCCGTTATTATCCTCTACTACTTCTGTATCTGTTCGTGTGGAGACGGCGGCAGGGTGTACAGCAACCCAGACTTTGGATATGTTTTTAAATGAGATTACCTCATCGGGTAATATTGGACAGGTCTCTGCAACGATATGTGCAGGGGAGACTCCACCAGCGTTTACCAATGTTGCTTCGGCTACAGGGATAGGAACAATCAGCTATCAGTGGCAGTCCAGAACATTTGGAACAGATTTTATTAATGTACCTGTTTCAGCTACCACCCGCGTTTATACAGAAACATCGGCATTAAATACAACTACATTTTATAGACGTTCAGCAATAAGTACTTTTGGAGGTAAGCCATGTGTAGAGTTTAGTAATATAATTCAAGTAGCAATTGAAGATCCACCGCTAACTGGATTACAGGTAGGTGCAGTCGCTGCTCCCAATACAATTTCTATTTGTTCAGGACAGTTGGTTACTTTCAATGCAACTGGAGGAGGTCTTTCTTTTCAATTTTACATTGATGATAATCCTATTGGGACTAGGTCGGATTCGAGTTTATTATCTACCAGTACACTGATTGATGGTTCTAGAATTAAGGTTAAGTCATGGACAACTAATACTGCTACTGGAGGTGGGTGCTCGTCTTTTTCTCCGGAAATTTTAATAAATACTAGTTTAGACCCTACAATAAGTTTAACTTCCGATGCTTATTCATTAACTTCGACTAATTCTGTTTTTTGTGAAGGAGATTCTATTACATTTACAGCAAGCTCTACTTCCGCTATAGCCACTTATACTTTTTCAATTGGAGGAATCACATATCAAAGTAGTTCGACAAATATTTTTCAACCTGCAAATCTAACTCCTTCGATTTTAATTCCTAACGGAGCTAATGTTGTTGTAATTGCCTCAACCCCTCTTGGTTGTACTGCCTCTGCTACAATATTAATGACTGAAAATATTGTCTCACCCGGATTAATAAACACCACCAGTTCTACAATATGTTTTGGTGAACCAGCAGCTTCAATTTTTAATGTAACCGAAGCCAGTGGTTCGGGGGTAATTGAGTACGCTTGGGAGGCTTCTATAGACAACGGTGTAACATTTACACCCTATCCTTCGTCATCAAATACATCTACACTTTTAAATCCTGGAAATTTATTTCAGACTACACTGTTTAGAAGAAGTGCAAAAAGTACGATTGCAACTTTAACCTCATGTACAGAATATAGTAATGTAGTTACAATCACTGTTCTGCCTCAAGTTCTTGGGGGAACAATTACACCTACAATATTAACTATTTGTTCAGGAGAAGTACCCCCTCAGCTTAATGTTGTTAGTGGAACAATAGGTCCTGGAGTAGCATATAAATGGCAAATTTCTTCAGATGGAGTAGTTTTTACTGAGATTTCAACAGCAACTGGACAGAGTTATACACCATCTTCTTTAAACACAACAACTTTTTATCAGAGAGTAACTACAGCGGGGAGTGGAACAGCGAGCACTTGTGTAGCCGAAAGTACCATAATAGAGATAAAAGTTTTTGATTTAAATGCAGGAGCTTTAGACCCCTCCCTAAATATGGCATATTGTTATGGTGTAGATCCACCTAGTATTGTTAGTTCAATAACTGGTGGAATCCCAGACGATGCATCCACTAGTATGGGTACGTTAACATATCAATGGGAACAATCCACAAATGGTGCTGCTTGGACAGAAATAACCTCCGCTACAAATGTAGACTACGATCCTCCATCTCTAACTCAAACAACTTGGTTTAGGAGAGTAGCTAGAGCTAGTAATAGTGCAACTGAATTCTGTGAGGACACTACGGATCCTGTAAGAATAGAAATATTACCCTCATTGAATGAAGGATTTGTTTTAGATGATCAAGTAATTTGTCAAATAGTTGGTGGGGCTGATTTACCATCGGATTTACTTCTTAACGGGGCTGAAGCTTTAACTAATTCTGTTACTTTCCAGTGGCAAAGGTCCGTAGATCAATTAAATTGGACAGATATAAATGGTGAAAGATCTTCATCACTTGCCTTTAATCTCGGAGATGCGTGGCTACCAAGCTCAACAGATCCGGCTACATACTATAGAGGAATTATAACTTACGTTGGTGATCCACAACCACAGTCTCTTGAGCAAACCATGATTGAACTTATTGATACAGGTGGCTTTGTAGGTGGTAAATTATATTCTGTTGTTGTAAACGGGAATAGATATGATATAACAACTACTGCAACTAACACAATAGATTCTGTAGGAGAGGTTTTAGCTAATTACATAAGTTCAACAGATCCTGTTGTAAATGCATTTTTTAATTCTACATCAAATATTTTAACCCTTAAATCAATATTACCTGGTAATTATAATATTGCCGCTTCAACTGGGTTACCATCTCCAACAGTTGCTGTTGTTATTCCGAAAGATAATCCTGAAATGAACTTGAGAATTTTGGTTTCTGGAAATACTGGAGGAAGACTTCCGAATACTTCTATGAGTAGTTGTCAAGTTTACACTGAAGTTGTTGCAATCGAGGTTTTGGATCCTCCTACTATAACACAGGTAAGTGGAGACACTTCCCCTCAAATAAAATGTATTGGTAATCCAATTGATCCAGTAACATTTTCTTTTGGTGGTGGTGCTACAGGTGTTGAAGTAAGAGATTTGGATCCAGGTTTAAGTATAAGTGCTCCAGGTGGAGTTGTTACAAATCCATTTGCTGGTCTCAATAATTGGTATGAAATTGGAGGAACATCAACATTTACAATTTCTGGAAATGTAACAGGTGACACTACTTTTACTGTTGTAACAAGAGGAAGCAGTTGTACAGCTACAAGTTTATCTTATTCAATTGTTGTTGAACCTGATCCTGTAACTCCGGACTTTATTAGAATGGGTCTAAATTCGGCTGGCTATGAAATACTTGAAAGTGCACCAGGGTCCGGGATTTGGTATAACAATACAGTTTGTCAAGACAATCTTCCAGCACCAACAACTCCAGACGTAGAATTTTTCGCATGCTATGATAATGACGCTTTAACAAGAGTCTTTAATAATCTTGAGTGGGATTGGTCTCCATTTGCAGCGGGAAATATTATAAATAACAACCATCAAGAGACTTCTATTAAAATACTCCAAAATCCTTCTGGCCCTACTGCTGGGGTTTCATACCAAATAACGGTTACTATTGGGGGTGTATCGAGTCTGTATTCAGATACCACTGAACCTGGTTTAGAAACAATTGATCAGTTAGGTTTAAGAATTGCAACTCTGGCAAATGCCAATACAGGAATAGAAGCCATTTATAATGATTCAACTAATGAAATAGTTCTTGAGGCAATTCAAAAGAATACTCCTTTTACAGTCACTGTAAGTCCAACGGGTCTTGCCCAGGCGTTAAGATTACAAGCACCAAGTACTGTACAAATAGTTAGGAGTGCTACTATGGATTGGACACCTAGCTTTAGTGGAACAGCAACAATAAGAGTTAGATCAATTGGATGTGATGATCAAAGGTCTGGTTGGCATGAAGTTGAAGTATCAGTTATTCCACAAGCTATTACTACGCCAACATTAGCTCCACTATTAAGCCCAGTTGCTCCTAATTTTCAAATTTGCGGTGGAACCTTTACCGGGGACCTTCCTGAATGTCAAATTCAAGCCACAGACGAACCTGTACAATTTTTTACCGCTAGTGACAATGGAGATTTACCAAATGATTTTGGTTCTTTAGAATGGAGAATAGATGATGTTTTTCCAGGAGCGGGATCGTCTGTAAGTTCTCCTGGAATAATAGATCCTAACAGAGGTATTATTACATGGAATGTTGGATGGTACGGAAGTTTTGATTTGGAGGTAAGACCAGTGACATGTGAATTTGGTGCTGACGAAAATGATTGGGTTACTAGGACTATTGTGATTGGCCCTACTGACGGTCCTATTACCTCAGTAACTCCTGTTGGAGCATTACCGGAATGCCCAATCCCAGATGCCGGATTTTCAACTACTCTTATAACAGGAGGAGAACCAGTTAGATGGTTTGTAAACAGTCCAGTAGGGTTAACAACCGACACCAATTACCTTGCCTCAACTACTTTTTACGAGTTGGCACCTACGAATTCTAGCAGTAATACTGTTGAATTAAACTTTAGACCAGGATTTTCAGGAAATATAGTAATAAGTGCTGAACCCGTTCCGTGTCCTGGGGATAGAGTAAATTATGTTATAAACGTACCTGACGCACCTCAAATAAATCTAACATCAGGGTTTAATTCTAATAACATTACTGTTTGTAATGGAGCAGCTATCAACACTATTACTTATGACATTACTGGTGCTGCTGACCTTGTACTTGCAAATAATCTCCCATCTGGGGTGTTGCCTATGTTGGATATAACATCTCAAGTAACGACGATTACTCTTGTGACAGTAAGTCCAACAATAATTGGTAGAACTTACACTCTTATTATAGATAATAAAAGATATGAATTTGATACAGATGCAGTGGTTGCCAATGCAGCAGATCACATTGGTGCTGGTTTGGCTTTAAAATTAAATAATGAAACGAATGATTTTGAAGCAACGTATGCTGGAGGTAACCTGGTTTTAACTCCAGGACCCACAGGCACCCCAGGTAATTCATTTATAATTGGAACAGAGGCCCCTGTAAATAGTTCTGTTAATATTGCTGCACCTGTTACTCAACCATTATCTAAAACATTTAGCATCTATGGTACTCCATCCATTGTTGGTACAGGTGTCTTTACTTATACCGTTGAAACACAGCCACCTAGCGCAGGATGTCCGACTGCAGTTTCAACTGGAACAATAACTGTTGAAGAAAGTGCATCAATCACTGTTATCGATGATCCTACTGGATCATCTTACTGTGATGGTGAAGATTTCAATGGAGCTAATGCTTTAATTTTCGAATTTTCAAATGCTGCAGGACTTCAAATTAACGGAGGAACACCACTTCCAGGTGGACTTTCATTTGGATTACAGCCAGGATTCTTCAATAGATATGCAATTACTGGAACATTAAATTCCCCCACATTTGATGAGACAACTGTTGGGGTGCTAATTCAGACATTTGGTGGACAATGTACAGAAGCATCTCAAATGGTATCCTTTACAATTGTTCCAACACCTGAGGCAACACTTACATCGAGTGCATCTTTAGGAACTGATAGAACTGTATGTACTTCTGACACAATGATTCCTATTAGACTTGAAATTGCAAACCCCGCATTTACTCTAACAGAAGCTGTAACATCAACATTTCCAGCAGGAGTTAAAGGAACATCTTATGCTCAAAAGCAAATGACTAGATTGTTAGTTAGACAGAATGGTCCAAGTGCGAATACCAATTTAGGCGATACCTTCACAGTGACCATAAATGGAACTCCTTATACAGCTGCTACAGGATCTGCAGATATGGCAACTGGTACTGCAGACATTAATGAAGTGCATGCGGAGTTTTCAACATTTTTAAGTCAACAACTGTCCCCAACCTTCACTGTTTCCTCCACAGTAGCCCCTTTTATAGAGATTGAAGCTGTGAACGCGGGGGTAGGATTTACCTTATCAGCAACCTCTTCTTCAAGTCTTGGTTTTGACACTCCTGTAAGAGTAACTGCTCCTGCTTATTATGAAATTGCTGGTATTCCTTCAGCAGTTGTAACCAGCTCTACTGATTATGTTTACTTATTAATATCAGCTGGTGCAGGTGGTTGTACTGGAAGTGCTGTTGTATCTGGAACAATAACAGTTAATCCTAGTACCAGTGCATCTTATTTTTCAGGAGCAGGGCAAAATCCAACTTTTTGTGATACCGGTGTATCAAGTTCATCAATATTTAGAACAACTGGAAGCCCAATTGCTGTAAGTGTCGTTACACCTACTACTCCTAACTGGATTACTGCATCCTTAGATAATGCCACTGGAGATGTCACTATAAACTTTAACCCACCAACACTAGGGGTAACGGTTACAACCTCATATAATTATGAATTTAACCTATTAGGTAATAACTTTGGATGTACGACAACACCTTCACCAATTTCGGGTACAGTATCAATTTCTCCTACCGATAAAATAACACTTTTAACGGGTAATGATAGCCAAATAGTATGCGTGAACAACACACCAACACCTACTTTTGCATTTACAACTATTGAGTATGAACTTGGGGGTGGTGCTAATGCTGTTGGTACTATTACTTACTCACAAGATGGTGCCCCTGCGGTGTCTGGATTACCTCCTGGATTTGGGTACAGTTTAACAGCATCTAATACAGTTAGGATTCAAGGGGCTGCTGATCCAGCTGCAGCTAATTTAGCCTCCTCAACTACTAGATATGAGTATAGAATAGAAACAAGCCCAGGTGCGTGTGATACTGCAATTGCTACTGGTACTATTGAAGTAAGAACTGCACCAACATTGGCATTGGTTTCTTCTCCAACAACTAACTCTCAAATAATTTGTGATGATACAGATTTAGAAACTATAATTTATGAATTTGGTGGAGGGGCAAAAGGAGTAAACTTTACTTGGACAGGATCTAATACTTTGTTTGGTAAAGGCGTTACAGCCATAGCATCAGGAACAAATCAATTTAGAATTTCTGGAAAACCAAGTGTAAATGTTACTGAAACAACAATATATAATTATCAAATTGAAACTGTAGGAAGTGATTGTACACCAGAAATTGTACTAACCGGTAGTTTACAGATTAACCCAACCGATTCAATTACATTAATTTCTGCTGCTAATACAGCTAGTCAAAGTGTATGTTATAATGACACCGATAATGCATCTAATACAATTGCTTTACCAATTGAAGATGTAATTTATGAAATTGGGGGTGGAGCAATTGGTGAATCATTGACTGTAACCTATTCGGCTAATGGTGGCCCTTCAATAAATAATTTACCAACTGGTCTGGGAATATCTATCACTGGAACACAGGTTTTAATATCAGGGTCAATAGTAGCATCTACGACATTTAGTACTCCAACTGTTCAGTATAAATACCAAATTGTTACTGGTGGAAGTTGCGTTAGTAGTACAATTACGGGTAACTTTACAGTTCATTCTCCACCAATTCTTGTGTTGACAAGTGCTGCAACAACTACAAACCAAGTTGGAGTGTTTGCTTTATGTACAAATTTGGAATCAATAGCTGATATTACTTATGAATTTTATGGAGGAGCTACTGATGTTGTACTTGAGTGGACAGGCGGTACTTTAACGGGTGTTAATGGTGCAGTTAATCCGGGCACAAATCAGTTTGTGATTTCAGGTGATCCCTCAGTTAATATAACCTCTACAACAAACTACCCATTCGAGGTTAAAACAAGCGGAAGCGCTTGTGCTCCTGAAGTTGTTTTAACCGGGACAATACAAGTGAAACCAATAGAAACAATCACCTTAGCTTCAGATCCTTCTACTGAGAGTCAGACAATTTGTGCAGGATCAGGAACAAACACATTAGAACCGATTATTTACAACTTTGGACAAGGTGCTAATTCAGCCGTAGTAAGTTTCACTCCTGCCTTACCTGGTGTTGGAATAACGTCAATGAGTAGCACACAAGTAATTATTGGTGGAATTGCTTCTGCTGCAGCGCAAGCATCAACAACAATTTTAACCTACAATTATGAAATCTCAACTACAGGTTGTGGCCCTGCAACTGACAGTGGGGTTATAACGGTTCTTCCAACACCTGTTATGCAACTTTATGCAGGTAATCCAAATCAACCTTCGGTTTGTAATAATGACCCAATAGCTGAAGTTGATTATATTTTTAATACCCAATCAAATGCTACTTATAGCATATCTTGGGATGTAACTCCCACCGGTATTACACCAATTTTAGTTTCTGCTGCAGGAGGTACCAATAATGTTATAAGGATTCAAGGAACTCCTTCTGTTAACGTATCTGTAACTACTACTTATAATTATAGATTAACTTTGTCGGGAACTTGTGACCCTGACGTCGTTGAAACTGGTTCTATACAAGTAGATCCAGGTCCAGATATTGATGAAGATTATATTCAAAATTTCCTTGTTAAAGATGTGGAGTGTTATAATGACAATACCGGCTCAATTGTTTTGGGCGACACATCCTCACCAGATTTCTTAAATGCTATCAAAAACATAAAACTGGGCACAGTTCAAATTTCTGAGATTAATTTTGGTGGAGGAGCCTTAACTCATACAGATATTTTGAGAGTAACCATCAACGGGACTGAATACATTGGTAGAGGAGGGGAAGTGTTGCTAGGAGTCCCTCAAATATATACTCAGGCACAAGTCATTAATAATTTTATGACAGTAATTAATAATGATCCCACCCAGACCGATTTAACTGTATCTCAAACAGGCTTTGGTTTAAGACTTGTAGGTGAAGTAGAAGGTGTTAGTTTTACATTTAGCGCGAATACCTCAGATACCAATGCCATTACTAACACTGTTACAACAACTCAAGTGGCAGAAGCATATACTCCAGTAGTGACTTGGTATTACCCTGACAGTACAATAGTTCCAGCGAATAATATATATAATCTTTATTCAGGATCTTATGCTTTAAATGTAACTGTTGGAGGTTGTACAACTTCAGCAACTTTCTTTGTAGATCAACCAGATGAGTTATCTTTCGAAGTTGACTTTTGTGGTGGTGTTACTGGTGCAATTTCAGTTCAGGCCTCTGGAGGGGTAGCACCTTACACTTACACGATTGAATTTGATGGAACCAGATTGCCTGGTGCGAGTGGAATTAAAGTAAGTAACGGTCAAGTTAATTTTACAGGTTTAACACCAGGAAGGTTGTATGTTGTAGAGGTATCAGATTCTAGTTCTTGTACATATGGGTTAACTAGAGCAGTTAGAATACCAACTGCACTAGATTACGACCCTGCAATTGTTGAAATAACTGATAGTTACTGTGTTACAGGAACAATTGGTAACGGAAGTATTGTAACAACACCTCTTGACGGCGCAGGAAATCAATTAAATGCGTTCTCGGGAGGATCTGGAGTCTATACTTACAGGTGGGTTCGATCTGATACTGGTTCTACCGTGATATATGGAGTGGGTGCTAATCTATACAATATTGCTCCAGGTGATTACTATGTTACCGTAACTGATGCAATTTTAGGTTGTGAATATCCACCGCAATTGATTGTTTTAGGTGGCTTTAACCCAGTAAGACTCAATGGGGTTGAAACAGCAAATTTTGTGAATTTAAGAGGGGCTAATCCTGCTACAAGTACAGCAACTGCTGATTATGAATTTACTCTTAATTGTAATGGTGGATCTGACGGAGCTTTTGATCTATTCGCAACAGGTGGTTCAGGTAATTTAGATATAACATCATTATCACCCGCAGGACTTGTTCCTGCTGGCACGGGAGCTGCAGTTAGTCTTTCAAATGTTGCTGCAGGAGATTATATATTCCAAGTTACTGACCTAAGTCCTCCTTTGGACCCAGGTGGAAACCCTCAAGCTGCATGTATAGATATTATAACAGTTAGAGTTGTAGAACCTGACCCTCTTTCGTTAACACTAATTGACAGTTACAACCCACTCTGCCCTGATGATCTTGCTATTGGAGGTAGGTTAGAATTTGGTGTTAGTGGAGGTAATGCTCTAGCCTTACCATATACAATTAATCTAAATGGAGGAGTACTTTCAGCCAGCTCAGGAGCAACTTCTAGAGTAATATTTAGTAACATAAATATCTCTAATCCACTTCAAAGAAGTATTACCTCTGCAGAAATTGTCGATAATTTTGGGTGTTCTCAACAGGTTACGTTCACTTACGAATTCCCAGAAGTTTATACATACACAGTTGATGTTGATAGCAAGGATATAGACTGTTCAGCCAATACTTCAGGTGAGGTTACATTCACTGTAAATCCAAGTGATGTAGCCGGAGATTTGTCTTCTGGCAACCCAGCTCAGCTATATATTAAGGCAAATGGTAGACCCTATGAATATTACCAAACATTAAACGGAAACGGACCTATTACCATAACTAATATTACTCAAGCGGATACATATCAATATATAATATCAGTAAACAATACAACAACTTGTGAAATTGCAAATGGAAACTTTACAATTGAGGAAAAAAACAATGAACAATTGGTCTTAGACCTAGAGGTTACTCAGCCTGGGTGTGGGAATAGTGAAAGTCAAATTTCATTGACGATAACAAATGCCATTCCCCCTCTTGAAATAAAATGGTATGAAAATCAAAATATAACCACATCAGCGGTCTATTCATCTACTGCTTCAGGTACGACTGTCCAGACAGCAACTTCTACTACAGAGAGTTGGGTTGAAATAACAGCACAGCGTGGAAATGCAGTAGTCAACGGATTACCAACAGGAATATACAGGGCAATTGCAACTGATGGTAGAGTTTCATCATGTGACGGTAACGAATTTATTACAAGAAATGTTGTTATTGCTGAAAGCACACTATCTGTCTCAAACTTTAGAACAATTGAAAATATTCCTGAAGTATCTGCTGGAACATGTAAAAATTACCCTGAGCCCTCCGGAACGATAGACTGGTTGTCTACTAGTGGAGGGTATACCAACGACATATTCTTCAGTATTTCATCTAGTGTTCGAAGAACTACTGCATACAACGGATTCAATATTTCTTTAATTGGACCTGACGGTTCAAATGTTGATTTAACAGGAAATTCAAATCTATTTGGATTACCAACTCAACCTTCTTTGGAAAGACCAGGATACACTTATAGATTTAGAAATTTACCATCGGGTGAGTATACTCTTACAATTACTGAAAATGTAACTGGAACACTCGTTCCTTGTCAAGAAATCTTTTATTTCACTGTTGAAGAATTTTTACCAATTCAGTACGATGGTGAAACTGTTTTTGAAACAGACATATGTACCGGTGCAGTTGATGGAGGAATAACTGCTTCAGCAATTGGAGGGGTTCCTTATATTGTAGACGGGGTTCCTACGTATGAATTTGAATGGACATATACCCCAACAGATCCATCTGCTAGTACTCAAGTATTTTACGGAGCCAATGTTGACCCAGCTTATCCAGGAACATATTGCTTGAGAATAATAGATCAGAATTCTCATTCATACTGCTCTTGTGACGCTGCGGAAGCTAATAAAGTTACAATCGAAGTAGAAGATGTAGTTGAACCTATAACAACTGAGGGTATTTTAGCTGATCCAAATAATCCAGGTAATTTTCTTAAGGCACTTCCTCCTGATTGTACTGGCGGGGGACTGAATGGTAAAATAGGAATTCAAGTTGCTGGTGGTCAATTACCAAGATCTATAAAATGGTATATTGAAGATCCCCGCTTTTTGAATGATCCTGTTTACCCTGGTTACAGGCCACTTAGCGAGTACGACAACAGAACATCGTTAGATGACCTGCTTCCTGGAAATTACAGAGTGATAATTAGCTCACAGTCACTAACTGGTTGTGCAAACACTACTGACTACACATATTATGAAGAAATAATTCAGGTCTCACCAAATAGAGAGTTATATATAATGAATGGTCCTTTTGTAGATGAAGATTTATGTGTTGGTCAACAAGGTAGATTAACAATTGATATTTTTGATAACAACGAAGGTAATCTAAGTTTTTACTATAACAATATTTTAATTCCTTCCTCAGACGTTGTAAGATTAAGTGATAGGTCTTGGTCGGTTGCAGTAGTAAATGCAATTGAAACAGCAGAGTTTAGAATTGTTAATGAAGAAGGCTGTTGGATAACAACGGAGGTTAATAGGGGTATCGGAGAACCAAACTTTGAATATACTTCCCCAAATTATGAAGCTTCATCTGTAATTCTTGCAAGAGAAGAAGTGACATTTAAAAATACTTCTACAGACCCCTATGTTAAATCTGAATGGATTTTTGGGGACAATACAGCTCCAGAAATGGTTCCAACCTTAATTGATAGTGTAATTACTGTGCGTCATACTTATGGAATTTCCGGGACTTACTTTGCAACATTAAGGATATACAATGACATAGAGTGTTCAGAGGAAATAACCATACCGATTTCGGTTGGAAAAGGTTATAACATTATGGTTCCAAACGTATTCACTCCAAACAAAGATCTTGTTAATGACTATTTCCGACCTTTATTTAGTGGATTCAGCAATATGACATTTACAGTTTATGATTTTAGAGGAAATGTAATTTATAATGAATATAAAGAAGAGGCAGACATAAATAACATCAAAGGTTTCTCCATTGATGGATGGGATGGAAACTTTGCTCCTTTCTCTCCATATTATATTTATACTGCAAAAGGATTACTTTTGGATGGTGAGACGGAAGTTGAAAAAAGTGGAACATTTATTTTAATAAAATGATAAAATTCAAGAAAATAAAACACTCATTAATTATATTATTTATTGCCATTCACGCTTCTAATCTTTATGGGCAAGAGGATTACATTGTCAATCATTCAAAGTTTATGCAAAAAACTAACCCGAGTTACTTTGGTTTTAACAGCTTAAACAAAGTTGGTGTTCTTTATAACCAAATGAAATTAAATGAGTTTGATAAAATGGATAATAAATATGTTTTTGGAGCAATTTCATTTGATAATTTAGATTTCAGTCTCGGGTTGGATATAAATTCTTTTAAAATTCAAAATACAGGATTAACAATTAATCTTGCTAATCTATCATATGTTTATAAATTACAATTTGACAATGATCTTTTCTTCCTTCCTGCTGTTTCTTTAGGTTTTGGAAGCTCAGCTGTAAACCCTGGTAATTTAATATTTGAAGACCAATTGAATACAACGACAGGGTTTATAAATACAGAATCTATTGACAGACTAGCACCAGTTATAAGCAATGTTAATTACCTTGATTTGGGTGCATCTTTTATGCTCCACTCTGAAAAATTTATGGCTGGATTAACTTTAAAGCATTTGAATAAACCAAATACTTCATTTAATAAGGAAGTGCCTTTTGAAAAACCAATTAAAATATCCGTTCAAGGTGCTTACGAATTCAACATTAATCCATATGAGAGAAGATACTTGCCCAGATATTCTTACTTATTTACATATGGTTCATTCACAAAGTTTGGAGATTCTGTCTTGATTTATCTATCTCAAGATTTTCAATTAGGAGAGTTTTCCCTTGGCCTTAGTCAGCAAGCTTCTTCTCTAAACACTTTTGCCCTCAATAATGTTGGTGTATCAATTGGGTTAGCGGTTGAAAATTTTGATTTTGGAATTTTATATAACTTCCCATTCCAATCTCCTGGTGCGGTTTTTTCACCTAGTATTTTTGAACTTTTTGTTACATTCGACTTCAGTATATATAGAAGGAACAGAAGGGGTCAATATAATAGATTACAAACCGATAATTACTTTTAAATAATATTAAAATGGGTACTTATTTTTTTGTATTACATTTTTTGCAATAATCCTTCTCAATTCAATCACGTCTGGGTTATTTTTATAGGACAAGAGTTTATTAACTCTTTCTATCATGTATTGGTGTTCGTTATCTTTTGTGATATTTAATACTACTTCTTTAAATGATGTAATAGCCCTTTGAGTAGACTCATATGTGTAGAGTTTAACTAGACTTTCGTTAACTGTTATTTCATCTGTGCCTAACTCCTTTAAGTTTTTAGAAACTCTTAAGTAAATTGATTCAGCAAGATAGATATCAATAAGTATATCTGCCATATTCATAAGTACCTGTTGCTGATATTCTAGTTTTGTGCCGTATTTTTGAAAACTTAAATTTATTAATATAAGAAATACCTTTTTTAAATTTCTAATTAAGTGTTGCTCTTGTTCTAGATTATTTTCATGAGACGAATTAAACTCATAAAAATTTACATTTTTTTTAATTTGATTTAAAATTTCAGTAGACTTTGTAATTAAATCTATTTCTCCTTTTGATGCTTTTTTTAAAAGCATGGCAATCGAAAGCATCTTATTAATTTCGTTTGTACCTTCGTAAATTCTCGCAATTCTAGAATCCCTCCATGCCATTTCCATAGGTGAATCGCAAGAATATCCCATCCCACCAAAAATTTGAATTCCGTGATCAGCACAATTTTGACCGTTATCAGAACCTGCTACCTTAAGTATAGAACATTCTACGGCAAATTCTTCAAAGCCCTTTAATTCAGATTCTTGAGACGAATTTCCACTATTTTTAAGCTCATTAATTCTATTTTCAATATCGTTGGCAGCTCTGTAAGTAGCTGATTCGGTTGCAAAACAATAAGTTGCCATAGTAGCTATTTTACTTTGAATAGCACCAAAGCTTGAAATGGGAGACTTAAATTGTATTCTCTGATTTGCATATTGAACTGCCAGCGTGGTTACATGTCTTTGTCCTTCAATTGTGGCTGCAGCAAGTTTGATTCTACCAACATTTAGTGAATTAATTGCAATTTTAAATCCTTCGCCTCTTTCACCAAGGATATTTTGGATTGGAACTTTTGTGTTATTAAAGAAAACCTGTCTAGTTGAAGACGCCCTTATACCTAACTTTTCTTCTTCTTCACCTAAAGTAATACCATTTTTTAAATCAACTGGAACTATAAATGCAGTAATATTTTTATCGTCTCCTATTCTTGCAAAAACTATAAAAAGATTAGCAAAACCGGCATTTGATATCCATATTTTTTGCCCAGTTATTAAATAATACTTTTTATCATTTGATAATTTAGCTACTGTTTTTCCTGAATTTGCATCAGAACCTGCACCTGGTTCCGTCAAGCAATATGAACCAAACCATTCTCCAGAAGCTAATTTTGGAACATATTTTGACTTTTGTTCTTCATTTCCATATAAAACTATTGGCATTGTTCCAATGCCGGTATGAGCGCCAAATGCTGTTGAGAATGATCCGTTCGCACCAGATATATATTCGCATACAAGCATTGTAGAAGTAAAAGACATACCCATCCCACCGTATTCTTCTGGAACCCCTACGCTCAAAAACCCTAACTCACCAGCTTTTCGCATTACCTCTTTGGTATATTCATAATCCTTATTTTCAAATCTTGATCTTTCTGCAATTATTTCTCTGTCTACAAAATCTTTGACGGAATCTTTCATTAAGACTTGTTCTTCACTAAAATCTTCAGGTGTAAAAATTGATTCAGGAATCAATTCTTTCACAATAAATTCTGCTCCTCTAGTTGAGTTTTGAGATATTGTTTTCATAATTTTAAAAATAGTTTATGGCTTGTTCTTCTTCAATTTGATTTTTAATGGCTGCAATAACTTCATAAAAATTATCTATTTTTTTCTTATCGATTTTTTTTTCTAGACCGTTATTGAATTCTAAAACAATCTTTTTTGAAAGATCTCTTTTTTGTTTTCCTTTTTTTGTCAACAAAATCAATACACCTCTACCATCTTCAGGATTAGGTTTTCTTGATATAAGTTCTCTTTCCTCCATTGTGTTTAGAAGTCTTGATAAACTGGTACTTTCCATACCCATTTTGGGTCCTAGAGTCGTTGATGGTGTTCCCTCAGCATCAATGCTTAACAGAGTAAAAGCCATCGTCATCGTTCCACCGTATTTCAGTGCTTTCTCGTTGTACATGTTGGTTATTTGCTGCCATGTTGTTCTTAACGCGAACTCTATCGTTTCTTTTTTCAAAACAACTTTTTATTAAATATAGCAAAAATATTATGCAAGAATATTATTCTTGAATAATTTATTTTAAAAAATATAAATTTAATTATAAATCTTTTCTTTTAAATGAATGAATTTTTCCATAATTGATTTTCTTTTTAGTTTCAAAGTAGGTGTTAATAGACCATTTTCAATTGACCAAATTTCAGGAGTAAGTTCAAACTTTTTGATTCTTTCCCAATCACCGAACTCTTCATTAATTTTTTTTATTTCTAGGTTAATCTTAGTTAATAATTCGTTGTTTAAACAAATTTTTTTTAAATCATCAGAAAACGGAAATTTATTATTTAACAACCAATTTTTTACATACTGGAAATCTGGTTGAATTAGTGCACTAGGCATTTTTTCACCTTCACCAATAACCATTACTTGCTCTATAAAAGGCGACCTTTTCATTTTGTTTTCAATGACTTGAGGAGCTATATATTTACCACCAGAAGTTTTAAAAAGTTGTTTTTTTCTATCCGTAATTTTTAAAAACCCCTCTTTGTCAATTTCTCCTATATCGCCTGTATAAAGAAAGCCATTTTTTATTGTTTTTGCAGTTAACTTTGAATCTTTGAAATATCCTTTCATTACATTTGGTCCTTTACATAAAATCTCTCCATCTTTCGCTATTTTTACTTCTATACCCTCAATTATTTTTCCTACGTATCCAAATTTTGTACCACCTTTTTTAGCTTCACTAATAGATATAACTGGTGAAGATTCAGTAAGTCCGTAACCTTCCATTATTTGGATTCCTGCTGCTGTGAAAATTTTTGCAAGTCGCGGTTGAAGAGGAGCACTTCCAGAACAAATTAATTCAAGCTTTCCTCCCAATGCACTTTTCCATTTTGAGAAAACTAAAAATCTAGCTATTTTAAGTTTAAAGTCGTAAAAAATCCCGTTTTGTTTTTCAATATTAAATTCATCAGCAATTGAAATAGACCATTTGTACAAACTTTTTTTTATTCCTTTGAGTTCCCCAGCTTTGCTCTCTATTTTATCAAATATTTTTTCAATCAGTCTAGGAACAGCTGTCATGTAGAAAGGTTTTACTTCACTTAGATTTTCTGAAATAGTTTCTAACGATTCTGCAAAATAAATTTCAACTCTACTGTAATAATACATGTAGATAATTATTCTCTCAAAAATATGACATAAGGGTAAAAAACTAAGCGCCTTATTTTTATTTTCCATAGGGGGTAATCTTTTAGATGCAGATAAGATATTTGAAACTATATTTCTATGGGTAAGCATTACTCCTTTTGGTATTCCAGTAGTTCCAGATGTGTATATTATGGTAGCTAAATCATCAGGTAAAACATTCTTCATTCTTAAATTCAGTTCACTTTCTATGGATTTGTTGTCATTTTCGAATAACAGATTCCAATTTGGACAATTTTCAAATTCCTCGAATGAATAAATTTTTTCCAATCTAGTTTCCTTCATTATTTGATTAACCTTATCAAATATATCTTTATCAGAAACAAAGCATATTTTACTTTCAGAATGGTTTAAAACATATTGAAATTCATTTTTCGAAATTGTTGGATATATGGGTACTGTTACTGCTCCGATTTGTAAAACTGAATTGTCAATTATACACCATTCAGTTCTGTTTTGAGTTGAGATTAAAGCTACTTTATCTCCTTTTTTTATACCAACCTCAATTAATTTTCTTGATATTATTTGAACTTTTTTATAAAAATCATTGGTGCTCAAGGACTCCCATTCTCCATTATATTTCGTATTTATTGATTTATTAAGTGGATTTTCTAATTGATACTTTAAAAAATCAAAGAGTCGTTTTGGTTTTTTCACAATACAATTTAAAAATATTAATTTTTAAATTAAATTTATTTAGGTTTGATTAACCAATTGTAAGCATTTTGAAATGCAATTACCCAAGGACTCACAGAATCATTTTTTCTATTTTCTGGATAGTGTGCCCAATTCCATGGAAACGTAGATCTTTCTAGATGAGGCATCATTACTAAGTGCCTTCCATCTTTACTGCATAGCATAGCTGTATTAAAATCTGAACCATTAGGGTTTGACGGGTATTTTCCATAATAATATTTACCTGAGATTTGATATTTTTCCTCTTCATATGGAAAAGAAAACTTTCCCTCTCCATGTGCGGACCAAATACCAAGGATTGACCCCTCAAGACTTTTCATCATTATAGAGCTACTTTTTTTAATTTCTACTGGTGAGAATATACATTCAAATTTACCTGAATCGTTAAATTCCATTTTAGGCTTTTTTTTATCATCAGAGTTAATCATCCCCAGCTCAATAAATAGTTGACACCCATTACATACTCCTAAAGTCAAAGTATCACTACGATTAAAGAAGTCATTTATAATTTTTTTTGCATTCAAGTTGTATTTAAATGCACCTGCCCACCCTTTAGCTGAACCTAAAACATCAGAATTTGAAAACCCTCCAACCGAAACCAGAAAATTAATGTCTTTTAAATTTTCTCTTCCTTCAATTATATCTGTCATATGAACATCTCTAACTTTAAAACCACACATGTCCATTATATATGCCATCTCCCTTTCAGAGTTACTTCCTTTTTCCCTTAAAACAGCAGCATTAATTGTATCATTTTTTTTCTTTGGGTAAATACCACTAAACCCTGATGGAAATTTAAATTTAAGGGGTTGTTTTACCACATTTCCTGCCCTTACTACAGCAAAATCATTTTTGGTTTGGAATTGTTCCATTTTGGAAGAAATCTTCATCCATTTTTTTCTGTATTTAGAAATTTGAAGTTCTAATAACTGAGAGTGATTTTTTACTTTTAAGATAGGTTTTGTTACAACACTACCTATTCTTATGCATTTGATTTTTTCTTTTTTTAATATTGATTCAATATCAAATTTTGATTGTAGTATCAATCCTGTTTTTTCTGAAAAGAATATTTTTGAAGTATCTTCTTCTTCTAAATTATCTAAGTCTAATTGCATACCAATATTTAATCTAGGGAAACACATTTCCATGAGAGTAGTGATTAATCCCCCTGAGCCAATATCGTGTCCTGAAGATATTTTATTATTACTAATTAGTTTTTGAATTAAATTAAACGCTTTTTTGAAATATGAATCATCTTTTATAGTTGGTGCTTTTTTACCTATTGATTTATGAATTTGAGCAAATGCAGATCCTCCTAAATAAAAGTTATCATTAGACATATCAATATAATATATATCTCCCCCTTTTTCTTTTAAAACAGGAGATATAATATTAGTAATATCAGAACAGTTTCCAGCTGCGGTAATAATAACGGTACCTGGACACAAAACATTCATTTTATCATATTTTTGTGTCATTGATAACGAATCTTTTCCGGTAGGTATGTTAATTCCTAAATTAATAGCAAAATTTGAACATGCCTCAACTGCCAGGTAGAGTCTATGGTCTTCACCTTTATTTTTACAAGGCCACATCCAATTGGCTGATAAAGAAACACTTTCTAGTCCTTTTTCCAGAGGAGCCCAAATTATGTTTGTAAGTGATTTAGCGATTGAATTAATACTTCCAATTTTAGGATCAATTAAACCAGTAAGTGGGGAATGACCAACTGAAGTAGCAACTCCATTTTTTCCATTATAGTCCAATGCCATAACTCCACAATTGCTTAATGGTAGTTGAAGTTCACCAATACATTGCTGCTGAGCAACTTTTCCTGTAACACATCTATCAACTTTATTTGTCAGCCAGTCTTTTGAGCCTACTGATTCAAGTTGAAATATCTTTTCAATGTTTTCTTCAATTTTATTTTCATCATAAACTATTGGCTTAAAGGAAACTTTACTGGTTTGATCTTTAATTATTGTTTTGGGAGAATTACCAATTAAGTCATCGATCTTCATATTTAAAGGAATATCATTATTTTTTTTGGAAAAAAAACAAAAATTATTGTCTCCCGTAACTTCTCCTACGACATAAAAAGGTGCTCTTTCTCTTTTTGCAACTTTTGATGCTAATTCTAAATCTATCGAAGAAATTATAAGACCCATTCTCTCTTGAGATTCATTTCCGATAATTTCCTTATAAGAGAGTGTTAAATCTCCGATTGGTAAACTATCAATATTAATTTTACCTCCACTTTCTTCAAGTAGTTCAGATAGACAATTAAGATGTCCTCCAGCACCATGATCATGAATAGAAACTATTGGGTTATTTGAGCTCTCAACCATTGATCTAATTGCATTGGAAACCCTTTTTTGCATTTCTGGATTAGACCTTTGAACAGCATTTAGTTCAAGTTGAGTTTTAAATTTTCCAGTATCTGATGAAGATACTGCAGCTCCACCCATACCTATTCTGTAATTGTCACCACCAATGATTACAACTTTATCACCTTTTTTAGGTTTAAATTTTTTTGACTGATCAGCTTTACCGAACCCAATCCCTCCAGCAAGCATAACTACTTTGTCGTATCCATAAAAAGTTTCATTCTCTTTATGTTCAAAAGTTAAAATAGACCCGTTGATTAAAGGTTGACCAAATTTGTTACCAAAATCAGAAGCACCATTTGAAGCTTTGGTTAAAATATCCCTCGGAGACTGATAAAGCCATTTTCTTTTAAATATTGAGTTGAATAAATCTCTATGTTGCAATCCAGTGTAAGAGGTCATATATACAGCACTTCCAGACAGAGGCAAGGAACCTCTTCCCCCAGCCAATCTATCCCTAATTTCACCTCCACTCCCAGTTGCCGAGCCATTAAAAGCTTCAACAGTTGTGGGAAAATTATGTGTTTCTGCTTTTATTGAAATAACAGATTTAAAGGATTTCTTTACATATTCACTTGGTAAGTTTCCTTTTAAAGGTGCAAATTGTTCTATTTTAGGTCCTTCTATAAAAGCTACATTATCTTTATATGCTGAAATTATTGAATTAGGATTAATTTTAGATGTTTTCTTTATCATTTCAAATAAACTTAATTTTTTGACCTTATCATCTATCGAAAACTGTCCATTAAATATTTTATGCCTACAGTGCTCGGAATTAACCTGTGAAAAACCAAAAACTTCAGAATCAGTTAGTTTCCTTTTCAGTTTGTTAGAAAGACCCTCTAAATATTCTATTTCTTCTACACTTAATGCAAGGCCCTCCTCAATATTAAAAAGATTAATATCATTAATTTCCTTTATTTTTTCTGGAACTGCGTTATTTTCAAAAACATTTTGATCAAGTTTTGAGTATTTTGCAAATAGCATTGGATCAAAACTTTTATTATTCCGAAAACTAAAAAACTCTTCAATTCTTAAAATTTTTTTAATTCCCATTATTCTGGCAATTTCAACGGCATTCGTACTCCAGGGTGACATCATCGATGATTTTGGCCCATAAAAACTTCCCTTAATTTCAGAGTCTTTTATTTTAGACTTATTATTAAAAAGCCAGTAAAGTTTATCTAAATCAAATGTATGGAGTTTTGAAGTTGATTGAACTACATATATTTTTTTTTTCTTATTACCGAAAAATTCAATCATTCAATTTTGTTTACAACCAAAAATACATTTTATCTAATTTATTTCAGCTCACGAAGGGAACTAAATATTTTTTTTTCTCTTACGGTTATTCACATTTATTTTTGAAATGTTTGCATCTCCACAAGTTGTTTATATTTCCCCTTAATTGATATTAGCTTTTTATGCGAACCAGATTGTATTATTCTTCCATTTTCCAGAAC
This sequence comes from uncultured Bacteroidota bacterium, assembly GCA_902628605.1. The sequence continues at coordinate 4,335 of CACONV010000004.1, read as the reverse complement.
AACTATCAAATCAGCCTTTTGAATTGTATTTAGCCTGTGGGCAACAATAATAGTAGTTCTGTTTTTGGATAATTTTTCAATAGCATCTTGTACCATTTTTTCAGAGACTGAATCTAGAGAAGAGGTAGCCTCATCCATTAATAAAATTTGTGGTTCTTTAAGAACAGCTCTAGCAATTGAAATTCTTTGCTTTTGTCCCCCGGATAGTTTTCCCCCACCATCACCAATATTAGTATTATATTTTTCTTTTAGTTTTATAATGAAGTTGTGTGCATTTGATGTTTTAGCCGCAGATATTATTTCATCTAATTTATGTTTTTCTTTTCCCAAACTGATATTATTAATTACTGTATCATTGAATAGTATTGGTTCTTGGGTAACAAGTCCAATAGAATTACGTAAAGATCGCTTACTTATTTTTTTTATGTTTATTCCATCGATTAAAATCTCTCCACTTTCAACATCATAAAATCTATTTAATAAATTTATTAATGTTGTTTTACCACTTCCTGACTGACCAACAATAGCAACTTTACTTCCTTTTTTTATTTTCAGTTCAATTTTGTCGATAACCTTTTTTTCACCAAATGAAAATGAAATATTTTTAAAATGTATTTCGTTTTTAAATTGGTCTAATTCAATGTTAGAGATTTCATTAGGAATATAATTAATAGCATTCATCAGACTTAGAACTCTTTCAGCAGCAGAATTACCTTTACTAATCGCATAAGATGCTTTACTTATTGCTTTTGCAGGGGTAAGTATATTATAGGCTAAAAGCATAAAAGACATAAAAACAGATGCCTGTAGTGTATTTTCTATTAATACTAGTTTACCACCGTACCATAATAAAAAACCAATAACAATGATACCTAAAAATTCACTCAAAGGAGAGGCTAAGTTTTGCCTGTTTATCAAATTATTATTGAAATAAAAAAATCTGTCTGTAGAATTCGAGAATTTGTTATAAAATTGTTTTTCCGCAAAAAATGCCTTAACAATATTTAAACCACTTAAAGTTTCTTCTACAATTGAGAGAAACTCTCCCTGTTCTTTCTGAACTCGATCTGAACGTTTTTTTAAAGATTTTCCAATGATGGATATTAATAACCCTGATGCTGGAATAAAAGCTAGAGCAAACAATGTTAGATTAATATTAACTTTAATCATCATTATCAGTGTAAAAATGATTGTTAAGGGCTCTCTAACTAATACTTCTAAAATGGATAAAAAAGAGGTCTGAATTTCTATAACATCTGCAGATAGTTTTGAAATTGTATCCCCTTTTTTTCTTATTTTAAAGTAGCCTATTGGTAATTCTAAAATCTTTGAATAAAGATCATTTCTTAAATCTTTTAAAATTCCATTTCTTAAGAATGTTATGAAGAAAAGAGCTAGGTAATTGAATAAATTCTTTAGAAAAAATAAAATAAGGATTAAGAAAATGGAAATAATTAGTGCATCTAAAGGGTTTTTATCTAATGCAATATTTAATTCATAATTAATCTTATTTGTTAAGTAATTTTCTATAGAAGAAAATCCTTGGTAAACAGGTCTAGTTGTAATCTTTGGTGTTGTTCCGAAAAGAATATTTAGCATTGGTATCATCGAAACAAAGGATAAGGCGCTAAAAAAAGCATAGAGAATATTAAAGAAAACATTTAGAAAAATATATGATTTATAAGGAATCGCATATTTTAAAATTTCTTTAAAGTATTTCATCTAATTAAAATGTTTTATTATTTGTTTTGCTCTTTTTTCTAAATTATTGGATTCTTTTTTCAATTCAAAAGTCTCTCTAAATTTAGAATATAAATTAATGTAAAACTTTATTTTGGGTTCTGTGCCACTAGGTCTTATTGAGATTCTTGAATTATCTTCTAAGTAATAAATAATCAAATTAGTTTTTGGTAAATCTAATTTTTCTGTTTTTCCATTTTTAAAATACGATAACCCTGTTTTATAATCATCAATTTTTGAGATATTGATACCGGCAACTTTTTTGGGAGGATTTAGTCTTAAAGATTCAATTTGTTTTTTAATTTCAGTTGTCCCCTTTTTCCCTTTTTTAGTTATGGTATGTAGTTGATCATGGTAAAATCCATACTCTTTGTAAATCTCTATTAGATAGCTAATAACATTGTTTCCTTTTGACTTTAAAAAAGAAAACATATCACAAAAAAGGAGACTTGTACTTGCTGCATCCTTGTCTCTGACCTCATTTCCATATAAAAAACCAAAACTTTCTTCACCACCGCATAAAAATTTTTTATTCTTTTCTTTTTCAATAATATCTGCAATCCATTTAAAACCAGTATGACATATCTTAAATTCAATTTTGTTTTTTTTTGCTATTTTTTCAAATAGTGGTGACGACACCAATGTAGTTGAGACGAAAAAATCTTCGTTTTTAATTTCTTTTCTTTCTATTAAAAATGAAAACAATAACACCATCAACTGGTTACCATTTAACAAAATCCAATTTCTTTTAAAATCTCTAACCCCAACTCCAAGTCTGTCAGCATCGGGATCAGTTGTAATGATAAGCTCTCCATTGATTTTATCAGCTAATATTATAGTCTGTTCAAAGGCACTTTTATCTTCTGGATTAGATGAATTTGTATTTAAAAAATTTTCATCAATGAAACACTGATTTTCGACTAAATTAATATCCTTATATCCTGCTTCATTTAGTAACGGAGGGATACTCTTTATCCCAGTCCCATGGAGTGAAGAATAAACTATTTTTAAATTTTGTCTATTATTTTTTTCCAATACGCTATTTGAAATAATCTTTTGGAAATAAATTTTATCAAAGTTGTTATCTATTATCTTAACTTTCCTTTTTTTATTGTCCCATTTTATTTCGTCAAAATTTAATTTTTTAATTGACTCTGATATTTTTTTATCATCAGGAGGAACAATTTGCCCCCCAAAACTGTTATAAACTTTATATCCATTGTACTCAGGAGGGTTGTGAGAAGCGGTAATCATGATTCCACCGTCAGCGTTGAAATGCCTAATTGAAAAGGAAAGTAGGGGGGTTGGTCTAACATCATCAAAGATTAAAACATTAAAATTATTTGCAGAAAAAACTTTTGCGACTTCATTTGAAAAAAACTTACTATTTCTCCGATTGTCATACGCGATAATTATTGTTTTATGTTTTTTTTTTAAACTTTTATTTAGATAATTTGCAATTCCTTGAGTGAACTTGGATATAGTATATTTATTTATTCTATTGCTTCCTATTCCCATAAGACCTCTAATGCCGCCAGTACCAAATTCAAGATCAGAATGAAATCTCTCATTTAATTCATCTCCATTCTCTTCAAGTTCAATTATCTTATTGATAGTTTCCTTATCGAATGGTTTATTTTTCCAAATACTTATCTTATCTGCTATTTTCATCTATATTAATTGATTCCGATATGGAATATTGATTACTATTTTTGTGCCTACCATTAATCAGTTCGCCGAGAAAACCAGCTACAAAAAGTTGTCCTCCTAGAATCATTGTAGCTAAAGCAATGTAAAATTCTGGTCTTTGTGCAATCATTCTACTGTCCTTGTTTAAAAACAATTTATCAAAGCCTATGTACACTGAAAAAAATAGTCCAATAAAAACAAGTATCATTCCCCATAATCCAAAAAAATGCATTGGTCTCCTTCCAAATTTTTTTAAAAAAATTAAGGTTATTAAATCTAACAAACCATTAATAAATCTACTAAAACCAAATTTTGAATAACCAAATTTTCTTTTTTGATGTTTGATAATCTGCTCACCTATTCTAGTAAAGCCTTTATTAGCTGCGAGCAAAGGGATATATCTATGCATCTCTCCATATAACTCAATTGATTTGACAACCTCTTTTTTATATGCTTTTAAGCCTGAATTGAAATCATTTAAATTTATTCCAGATGCCTTTCTCGCAGCAAAGTTGAATATTTTTGAGGGAATATTTTTAAAAATTAAGGAGTCATATCTTCTTTTTTTCCATCCTGATATTATATCTAATTTTTCACTAATAATTCTATTATAAAGATTAGGAATTTCATCAGGACTATCTTGTAAATCAGCATCTAATGTTATTATCACTTCACCTTTTGAAAAACCAAAACCAGCATGTAATGCTTGAGATTTCCCGAAATTTCTAGAAAACCTAATTGCACTAGTTTTATTGTCTTTTTTTGTGATTCTTTTAATTTCTGACCAAGAATCGTCATTACTACCGTCATCTATAATTATGATTTCATAAGTAATGTTTATTCTTTTTACAACTTTTGATGTCCATTCATGTAGCTCATTTAAGGATTTACTTTCATTAAAAGCAG
>CACONV010000003.1 GCA_902628605.1 uncultured Bacteroidota bacterium | reverse complement strand
ATGGAGACTTTTTTGTAAAACGTTCTATAAATTATAGTAAAAGAACACAGAGTATAACGAGTGATGACCTATTTTAAAAAATGCAGAAAAAACTAAAAGCCAAGGAGGAACAAAAAAATTCTTATCAACATTTAGTTCAAGCCAGAAAAGAGGCGAGGGAGTCTAATCTGAATTCAAAAAAATCATTTGAATGGTTGAACGATAATAGTAGAAAGTTTTTAGCTGCCGGTTATTTAGGAGAAGGAATAAGCGCTGAGGATCGCATTGCAAATATTGCTAAAAGAGCAGAGGAAATTTTAGAAATGCCTGGCTTTGCTGATAAGTTTTACAATTACATGTCGGAAGGGTATTATTCACTTGCATCCCCGGTATGGTCAAACTTCGGTAAAGAACGTGGCTTACCAATTAGCTGCTTTGGTTCTCACATTGATGACGACATCGGAAATATTTTGTACACTCAATCTGAGGTAGGAATGATGTCTAAACTAGGCGGAGGAACTTCAGGTTATTTTGGTAAAATCAGACACAGAGGTGCAGAGATTAAAAATAATGGAGAGGCCTCAGGAGCAGTCCACGTTATGAGACTATTTGAATCTATGGTTGATGTCGTAAGTCAAGGCTCGGTGAGGAGAGGTCGTTTCTCACCATACCTCCCAGTTGATCACCCCGATATTATGGAATTTTTGGAAATAGGTACAGAAGGTAATCCTATCCAAGAATTGACCCATGGTGTCACCGTCACCAATGACTGGATGCAAGAAATGATTGATGGTGATGTTGAAAAAAGGACTGTTTGGGCTAAAGTCATACAAAGTCGTGGAGAAATGGGATATCCATATATCTTTTTTACAGATAATGCCAACAATGGTGCTGCAGATGTTTACAAGGACAAAAAGCTGCCGATATATGCTAGCAACTTATGCACAGAAATCATGTTACCTTCTGATCACAATTGGTCTTTTGTCTGTGTTTTGTCAAGTATAAACCTATTGCATTACGATAAATGGAAAAATACCGATGCGATTGAAACAATGATTTATTTTTTAGATACTCTAGTTACAGAGTTTATAGAAAAATTAGATAAGTATAAAAATTCCCCTAATAGAGATGACCAACAGACATTTCTTTTCATGGAAAGAGCGTATAATTTTGCAAAAGAAAATAGAGCTCTTGGAATGGGAGTTTTAGGATGGCATTCTTTGCTGCAATCTAAGATGCATGCCTTTGATAGCCAAGAGGCGTATGATTTAAATAGTGAGATTTTCAGAACAATAAAAGAAAAGTCATATAAAGCTTCAGAATACTTGGCAACCAAGTTTGGAGAACCTAAACTACTAAAAGGTTACGGGAGAAGAAATACAACTTTAAATGCCATAGCACCAACTACATCATCTGCGTTTATCTTAGGACAGGTTTCTCAAGGCATAGAACCTATATGGTCAAATATCTATGTTAAAGATATCGCAAAAATTAAAGTAACTGTTAAGAACCCGTTTTTAACAGAACTCCTAAAAGAGAAAGGAATGGACACTCCTGAGGTATGGAAAAGCATAAGAGATAGAGATGGTTCTGTCCAACATCTGGAGTTCTTATCTGAAAACGAAAAAGAGGTATTTAAGACATATTCTGAAATTGATCAGTTGGCTATAATTTATCAAGCCGCGAACAGGCAAAATCATTTAGATCAAGGCCAGTCTTTGAATATTATTATACATCCAGATACCAGCACTAAAGAAATCAATAAGATTCATATCACAGCATGGAAACTTGGACTTAAATCTTTGTACTACCAGCATAGTATGAATGCTGCTCAAAAGTTCAAACAAAAGAAAGATTGTGAAAGCTGTGAGGGTTAAATTTTATTAACCTCATCTTAATTAAAATTACATAGGGGTACCCTCAAGAATCTTATACAGAACCATGCTAATTACCTATTGTTGTGGTTATAGATCCAGCTAAATTTAAACTCCATTGATCTGTTTGTATGTGTTGTAAAACTCCTCAACTATATTTACTTTAATTTTAGAAATATCTTTTGTTTTGAGTAGTATATTAAAATATAACGTGGTATTTCTTGGACTAGTCTCAACTTTTCGAGTAAGTTCAATTTGAGCATTAATTTTCTTTTGAATCATATCTTTAATTTTCCCTCGGGTTGCCAATATTTTTTCAATTTCTATAACTGAATTGTTATCAAATGTTTCCATAGAGTTCTTAAAAATAGATTTTGTAAACTCATGAATTTCTCTAAGATCTCTAATCTGGGATAACTTTAATTTTTGGTGGTCATTATTGATATGTTTGTGACTTTTAGTAATTATATAGTCAAGATCGCTTGCTAAATCTTGAATATAGCTCAGTAAAACAATGTAAAAATTACTCGCCGATAAACTTGGCTCGTCTAGGTTTTTTACAAAATAAAAAATATTTTCCCTTAGATCTTCGACCTCATTTTTAAGCCTTTTAATATTTTTTTTACCTTTTTTAAGAATAGTTATTTCGTGTTTAGATAGCCCCTCAATTAGGTTTCCAAATATTAAATCTACTCTTTTGAAAAACTTTATTATGTTTCCTGAACTTTCTTCCATAACTCCTTTCATGGATTTACTTTCGGCTTTTAAAATCTTATCTCTATCCACTTCCATTTCCTCATTTCGGTGAGCGATAAAGTTCTTTCCAACAATAAGTAAAATAATAAATAGAATAATTGCTATAGCTTGGAAGCCTCCAATATGAATTAGCGAAACTATAATTCCAGAAACGATAAAGGCTGTAATTGCAGTTAAAAACCAACCAGCTATCACACTGATTACTCCTGATACTCTGTATACAGCACTATCTCTTCCCCAAGCCCTATCTGCTAAAGATGTTCCCATCGCTACCATAAAAGTCACATATGTTGTTGAAAGAGGTAATTTGTATGAGGTGGCAACAGATATTAATATAGATGCCACAGCTAGATTTACAGAGGCTCTAAGCATATCAAAAGATGGAGCCTCAGGGTTATTTACAAACTTTTTCTGATCAGCTGACCCAGAAAATTGAAGTTCTATTTTCTTTTTTAATTTTTCTGGTAATAGGTCCTCTAAAATGGCAGATATCTTCTGAAAAAATTTAACAATGAATTTTGAAAATAATGAGGGCTGAAATCTTTCCTTTATATAACCTTGATTTGCAAGATCTAACTCGGTTTTCATCACTTTTCTGGCTTTTGAAGAAAACCAGAGGGTTAGAACCATTACCAGACCAGATAAAATCAAAAATGCAGCAGGAGTAGGGACTTTTGCCGACATGGCCTCCATGCTGAATTGAGAAGCGTTTACTCCTGAGGATATCCAAGCTTCGTACGACTGATAGGCCGCAATAGGAACGCCTATAAAATTTACCAGGTCGTTCCCTGCGAAGGCTAGCGCTAAGGCGAAGGTTCCAATCCCAATAATTACTTTGTAAATATTCGTTTTAAAAAATTTGATTAAACTATAGGATAAACCACACCAAAAAATAAAATTGAGTATGCTTACTTTTAACACCTCTAATTCAATGAAATCTTTGATCTTCATTCCCCCAATTATATCAAATTTTAAGCCTGCCCATGGAGTCCCTTTGATTCCTTTCATAAGGATAAAATACGTAATTGCAGAAAGTGCTATTCCTGAAAATAGAACGCTTACCCATAATGGTTTTTTCTCAAATTCGTAGGTGAGAAATATTCTACATATCCATTGTACTATAGCTCCAATAGTTAAAGCGACAATTATTGAAAGTATAATACCCGATATTATTTGTATCGCTTTAGAAGTGTTTATATAATTTATTAGATCAGAAATTTCTCCAGATGAAGAAGTGATTTTTATTAATGACATGAAAACGGCAGCTCCAAGAAGTTCAAATACAATAGAAACCGTAGTTGAAGTTGGCATTCCAAGGGTATTGAAAAAATCTAAAAGCAAAATATCCGTTAACATAACGGCTGTAAATATTAGTATGATTTCATCAAAATAAAATTCACCGGGATTAAAAATACCTTTTCTAGCTACTTCCATAAGGCCACTTGAGAAGAAGGCGCCGAATGCGACACCTAAACCAGCCAGTATCATGATGGTCCTCAGGGATATAGCCTTTGAGCCAACTGCAGAATTCAAAAAATTTACTGCGTCATTACTTACACCTACAATTAAATCTCCTATGGCTAAAACCGCTAAAACAATAACTAATAATAAGTATAAATTCTCCATATTTTAAAAGTGAATTTCGAATTGAAGCCTCCAAAATATTTTATTATTTGAATATTTTGAGTCTTCTTGAGTTACATCAGTTTGAATTTTCAACTTGTGTTTTACAAAATATTTAGATAGTCCAAATGTATATTGTTGAATGTCACTGTTAGAGGTCACAAACTCATCAAATTCGACACCTGTATATCTTGCAGAAATTGCAAGTTTTGATGGTAATACATAACCAAAATGTAAGTTTAATGCACTGCCTGTATTTACAATATCTCCAGTTAAAGTGCTGTCACTATTTCTAGCAAATGGATCATCTGAGTTTCTGTCTGCATATTCTCCCATTAATGAAAACCCTTGATATTTAAAATGTGTATTGATAAAGAAAGTTTTTATATCTGTTTCAAAAAGTCCGTAATCCGTTTCCATGTAAGAACCCATATTACTTCTGTTTTTGACCGCGTTGTCATTGTAATCATATGCGAATCCGAAATTTAGTTTTGGAGTCTCTTCAAAGTCCAAGTCATCACCCTCGTAGTCACCTTTACTTTTAAATTCTCCAAAAGGGAGTAGCTCTACCCTTACGGTATATTGGTGTCCCCCAATATTTCCTCTAGAAATATTCCTTCCTTCTCCTTGTGATATAGCAAAGGTCTCTTTCATTAAGAATTTTTCACCTATACTAATCTTATGGCCTAATTGTAAACCAAAGTCCCTGTCAATATTGAATTTGCTATTTAAAAGTGATCTATCTACTAGTGCTAACTTAGCTGATGAGATAACCCTTTCAATATTCCCAGGTAATTTTGCTTGTCCAAATTGAATACTCCAATTTCTGTAAAATTTCCATTTTACACTGGCATCTAAAATTATTCTAGGCGTATCGGAGGTATAGAAGGAGCCACCTGAAATGTCTCTATTTGAAAGAGCTAATTCAATTTTATAGGTAAGTTTTGGATCGTAAGCAAAGCCCTTAAATTTTAATCTAGATCTTCGTATTAGCGAATTTGACTCGGGGCTACCATATGAGTCACCATCCTCTTTCCAAGTTGTTGATGTCAAGTATTGAACTCTAGCTGAAAAATTCATAGTCCAGGTGCTGTCTTTCCCCCGAATATTTAAAAGACCTTTCCCAAATTTAGGGGCACTAACTTCTTGAGAAACAGATGTGAAACCAAACATTATTAGCAATATAAAATATAAATATCTATTTTTTGAAATTAGTCTATTTGAAATAAAAACGCTAATGTTTGTGAACATTTAAAATTTAATTACTGAACAACATCACAATTATAAAATAATTAATATTATGGAATGTTAGCAGAATGTTACCATTAGTTTAATATTATATTTAGATAATTATATTATGCTTATAAAACCTATTATTTTTGCTACATGAACTGGGAGAGATTACTTTCGTTAAAGAGATTTGGCGATACGCAAAAAAGAATAAGAAACCAACAAAATGAAATACGTTTAGGATTTGAAGTTGATTACGATAGAATCGTTTTCTCTTCTCCATTTAGGTCTTTACAAGATAAAACGCAGGTAATACCATTTTCTAAAACAGATTTCGTTCATACTCGTCTTACTCATAGTTTGGAAGTATCGGTAGTCGGAAGAAGTCTGGGCAGAATGGCAGGGGTTGAAATTTTAAAAGTAAATCCTGATTTACAAAAAGAACATGGTTATCAAGCTAACGATTTTGGAGCAATTATTGCAGCTGCTTCACTTGCTCATGATATTGGAAACCCTCCCTTTGGGCATAGTGGAGAAAAGGCAATTGGACAATTTTTCAAAACTGGAAAAGGAAAAGAATTTGAATCCATGTTAACTAAGGTTCAGTACCAAGATCTTTGTCTATTTGAGGGGAATGCAAATGGTTTAAAAATTTTAACCGAATCTATAAATGGAAATGAAGGGGGACTTAGACTTACCTACGCATCTTTAGGATCATATATAAAATATCCCAGGTTTTCATATCCTAACGCAAATTCAAATCATGTTGCGAGCAAAAAATTTGGTGTTTTCAAATCCGAAGAAGGAATTTTTGAAGATATAATAGATGACCTAGGACTAAAAATTAGTGGAGAAATTGTACGCCACCCTCTTGCTTATTTAGTTGAAGCCGCAGATGATATTTGCTATACCATAATTGATTTCGAGGATGGAATTAATTTGGGATGGATATCCGAAGACTATGCCCTAGAATATTTTATAAAACTAGTGAAGGACAACATAGATACTAAAAAGTACAACTCTTTAATCCACACTTCTCAGAGAATAGCTTATTTAAGGTCACTTGCAATAAATAACCTAATTGTAGATTCGGTAGACCAATTTTTAAAAAATTATCAAAATATTATGACGGGGCAATATCCGCATGCCCTTCTTGATAAGAGCAAATACAAAGCTCAGATGGAAGATATTATTTCAATAAGTAAAGAAAAAGTTTATCGCTCTGAAAATGTTCTTAAAAAAGAGATAATAGGGTACAAAATAATCAACTCTCTTTTAAAAAATATTACTACAGCTGCATTAAATAAATTTCATAACAAAGAGACTTCTTATGACAAACTAATTTTGAGGCTTATTCCAAAAAATCATCCAATTATTGATAAAAAAAGTATTTACAAAACGTTTCTTAATAGTGCATGTTTTGTTGCTAGTTTGTCAGACAGTAGAGCAATGCAATTGGAAAAGTCTTTTTTTACTCTTTAAAGATTAACTTAAATAAATGTATAAAACACGATTATTTTTTATGTTTTAAAAATCTATCTCTAAATTTATTAGATGAAATACAAATTACTTCTAGTCTCAATTTTATTTTTTATTGGATGCGATGATGAAATTTCTATAGTTGATTCTCCGGATACAAAATCTAGAAATAGTCATTACGTAAGTAACAGAGCACCTCTTCAGCCAAGTAAACTGATAAAATTACCAGTGGGATCGGTAAAGCCTGAAGGTTGGCTTTTAGAATATTTTAATAGACAAAAAAATGGTCTCACAGGAAATTTAGGAAAAATAAGTGCCTGGCTAGATAAAAAAGATAATGCTTGGCTGTCTAAAAGCGGTGAAGGTAAATGGGGATGGGAAGAAGTACCATACTGGTTAAAAGGGTATGCAAATATTGGATACATCACAGAGGACAAAGAGATGATTGATGAGGCTAAAATATGGATTGAATCTGTTCTAAATAGTCAACGGGAAGATGGCTATTTTGGCCCCGAGCCTTATGTATCAGGCACCTTGGATGTGAGGACCAGGGAACTAGATCAGAAAAAAAGAAAAGCAATCGATTTTTGGCCCAATATGATCATGCTCTACTGCCTTCAATCTTATTATGAATATTCCAATGACCAAAGGGTAATTGATCTTATGACAAACTATTTTAAATTTCAACTTGATATTGAAGAAGAAGAACTTCTTTCAGGCAAGCATTATTGGGATAGAATTCGTGGAGGTGACAATTTACATAGTGTTATATGGTTGTATAATAGGACTGGAGAAAAATGGTTGTTGGATCTTGCTGAAAAGGTATACAGAAGAACCGCGCCATGGACAAGTAGAGGACACGACTTAAATGATATAAAAAATCCCAAAGATAAAAGAGAAGGAGTTGAATTTCCAGATTGGTTTACAGACCTTATTGATTGGCATAATGTAAATATTGCCCAAGGATTTAGAACTCCGGCTCAATATTATCTTTTAAATGGAGATGAAAAATACCTGAATGCAACCTATGAGAATTTCAATATTGTAAGAGACAATTTCGGTCAAGTACCGGGTGGGATGTTTGGAGGCGATGAAAATGCTAGACCTGGTTATGATGACCCGAGACAGGGAATTGAGCTTTGTGGTGTTGTCGAACAAATGAATTCCGATGAACATTTACTAAGAATAACTGGAGATATTTTTTGGGCAGACCATTTAGAAGAGATAGCTTTTAATTCGTATCCAGCTACCGTCTCTCCAGACTTTAAAGCAGTTAGATATATCACAAGTCCGAACATGGTTTTAAGCGACTCAGAAAGTCATGGCCCAGGTATTGCAAACTGGGGACCCTTTTTAAATTTTAACCCTTTTAGTTCCAGATGCTGTCAGCACAATCATACGCAAGGATGGCCTTATTTTACTGAAAACCTGTGGATGGCTACTCCAGACAATGGATTGGCTGCAGTTGTATATGCTCCATCAATTGTAAATGCAAAAGTTGGGGATGATACAGAAATTTCAATAAATAATAAAACAAAATACCCATTCGATGATGACCTATTATTTGAATTCAAAATGGATAAATCAGATGTTTTTCCTATATACTTTAGAATTCCATCTTGGGCAGAAAATTCAGAGATTCTCTTAAACGGAAAAAAAATTAATGTAACAGCTCAGAAAGGAAAATACTTGAGGATCAATCGTAAGTGGTCAAACGGTGATTTGGTAAATTTAAATCTACCAAAAACCCTATCTATAAAAACTTGGGAGAAAAATCACAGCAGTGTTAGTTTGAATTATGGTCCTTTAACTTTTTCTCTAAAGATTAAAGAAAATTATTTAAACAAGCGTAGTGATAAAAGTGCTATTTGGGATTCTAAATGGCAAAAAGATGTAGATACGGATAACTGGCCTACTTACGAAATATACCCTGGATCCCCTTGGAATTATGGTTTAATTTTAAATGATGATTTAAATGAAGCTTTTGAAGTTGTAGAAAAACAGTGGCCCAAAGATAATTTCCCATTCACTAATGAATCGTCTCCTATTTATATAAAGGCAAGAGCTAAAAAAATCGAATCATGGAAAATTGGTGATACGAGACTAGTTGGGGAGTTAATGGATAGTCCGGTTGAATCAAATGAAAAAGAGGAAATTATCGAACTGGTACCTATGGGCGCATCTCGACTAAGAATATCTTCCTTTCCCGTAATCAAAAATTAATTTAATTTTAGATTTTAAAAATTAAATTAAAAAAATAATGCAGATCACAAGGTGGCTCGTTTTTATAATTTTTATAGGTTCATTTCAGTGGTATGCATTTCAGGCGTTCCGAACAATTTCCAATCTCAAGATTTACTCATTTGTTTATTGGTTTTTGTCAAGTTTGATAATAATCAATTTTGTTTATCAGACATTAAGTTTAGATCGTGCAGTTGGATTTAATTACAATTTTAGTATTTCTTTAGGATACTTTCTAGCGCTTTTACTTTTTGATTTAATTGTTATTATTTTTCTCTTCGCAGAAGATATATTTAGAGTTGTTAACTATTTAGTATCAACAATTTTTGGAGGTGATCAAGTAACTAAAGTAGCTGAGAGAAGAAAATTTATATCTACACTGGCTATTGGAATTGCCACCATCCCTTTTGCCTCTCTCATTATTGGAATGTATAAGGGGAAGTATAACTTTAAAGTTCTAAATTATACTTTAGAGTTTGAAGATTTACCTGAATCTTTTGATGGATTTAAAATCACTCAGATATCTGACCTGCATTGTGGAAGTCTAGATAATGAAAAAGAAATCTCCTATTGCATGAAACTTATAAATAATCAAAAATCCGATATTATTGTTTTCACAGGTGATATGGTAAACAACAGGGCCAATGAACTTGATCGGTGGAAAGACATAATTTCAACTTTAAAAGCCAAAGATGGGAAATTTTCAATTTTAGGTAACCATGATTACGGCGATTATGTAAGATGGAATTCAAGTGATGAAAAAACAAAAAATTTTAATGATCTATTAAAAACTCAAAAGAAAATGGGTTTTAATTTATTATTAAATGAAAATTATTTTATAGAAAGGGGTGACGACCGAATTGCTCTTATTGGTGTTGAAAATTGGGGTTCGGGATCTTTTAAAAAAGCCGGAAATTTAAAGAAAGCAGTCACAAGTATTAATAGTAATGATTTTAAAATTTTACTTTCACATGATCCATCTCATTGGGAGTCTCAAGTTTTACCACATCCATATAATTTTAATTTAACACTCAGTGGCCACACACATGGTTTTCAATTTGGTATTGAAATTCCTGGACTTTTAAAATGGAGTCCTGCAAAATGGAGATACAAACAGTGGGCGGGGATATATAAAGAAAAGGGACAAGTTATAAATGTCAATAGAGGATTAGGGTTTTTAGGATATCCAGGTAGAGTTGGTATTTTTCCTGAAATATCTGTTATAACTCTTAAAAAAGCATAAAAAAAAGTTTGAAAAAAACTAAATTAGAAGAAACAGAACATTAAAGATGTCAAAGTTTGGAGATTTAATAGAAGGGGAAAAACCTATTCTTTTAGTATTTTATGAGGATGTTGAAAATGAAGAGGATAGTATGCATCCTATTTTACTGGATGTAGCCAAAGCAATTGCAGATGGGGGGAAGGTAATTAAATTAGAGATATCGAAAAACCCAAAGTTAGTAGAAGCGCTTCGAATTAAGGCTGCCCCAACGTTTACAATTTATAAATCATCGGAGATGGTATGGAGAGAAACCGGTGAACAAGACGCAAACACGCTCATTGGTCTGATAAGTGAGTATCTTGATTAGATTTTTATTAAGTTTTGAAACACTTCTAGATCTTTAATAGAATTATAAATTCTCTCTTCTAATAATTCCTCTCTCCCTTCATTATCATATAAATTAGTATAAAATAAAATTCTTCTGTATCCGTTGACCTCGTCCATAATTCTTTCCTCTAATTCTATTTGCCTAGTTGAATCAAAATTTGAAATTAGTTTTAGTCTTTCCTCATACACTAATGATATCTCATCAACTAACTTTCTAGCATTTAATGTGTCTCCTGATACGTAAAAACCTTCTATGAATTCTTCTTGGGAAGTATAAAAGTCGTATTTACCATAAAGAAATGAGAAGTCGATACTTGATTTTTGAAATGCTTTTATATAATCAGCCATTTTTTCTTTATCCTTGTTTTTCAAGGAGGTTTCAATTAATGACCTAAACCTTTCTACTTCTGTCAAAATTTCTTCTGCAAGATCAATCTTTAAAAAATCTGAAAGACTATTGAAATAAGCTAATTTTAATTTATGTTTATGCATTACTTTTTCTAAAATTTCTCTTGCCTTACCAACTTTTTTAATTCTATAGTAACTATCAATTATTGGATATAATAGACTATAATAACCAAAGAAATCTATTGGCATTTTTTCCATTGCCAAATCCAAAATTTCTTCAGCTTTTTCGAATTGATTTTTATTTATGAGTTCTTCGGCTAAACGAGCCATATTACTTCTGTAGGATATGCTATTTTTTCTAGTTTCTGGATCATGATAAATATTTTCTGAATTAGAATTACCCCATTCCCATTGTTTTACAATGTTGTACATCAAATCAGAATCTACTCTTCCCATAACATAAGGATTGTTTCTATTGGGAGGTGTTTTTATGGGTACTAGTTTGTACACTAAACCTTCAAGTTGAAGATAATCTTTCATCCATATATATTCTGAATCAGAAAAACTGCCTCCTGTAAAATAAATGGGTCTTTTCCAATCATTATTTGCTAAAATATCTAGCATCATCATTTGATTCTTATATATTCCAGAGGTTGGGAGATCAATGTCTATGTAAGGAACAATCAAATCCTCATCTTCTTTTTTGACGATACCGTTTTCAATTACATTTTTAATATTAACCGGTACTCTAATTTTATTGGTAGGGTAATAAACCATTTCTTGAGTACCGATAGGGAATTGATTTGGATTACCCCCTGATTGCTCTATTAGGTGTCTATATTTTGTTTCCTTTCTGTCACTTGCTATCCATCTAACAAAATCTTTTATATCCCATCTTATCGAATCTGAAATTACGGGTTCATACTTTATATAATCTCTAACCCCATATGCATATAAGTTATGTGTTAGCTGGGAGGGAATAGGATTACTCTCATATGTTTTTCTTTTCATCTGATCGATATACCAATCAGTCGCCAATAAACTGGTATTTATTGGTCTTACATCGGTTCGGTATCCTTCAATGTCTTGAGCATACCACAGAGCAAATGTATCATTATCTCCAATTGTGAATATCATTGCATCTGATTCTTCTTGTATCGAAGTTAAATACGATTTGGCTACAGCTTGAGCAGTATATCTATTCGAACGGTCGTGATCATCCCAATTCTGAAATCCCATTAAAAAAGGGACCAATAAAAAAATCGTAAAAATTGTAAAAATATCAGCAAACTTGTATTTCCAATATTTTTTAATTTCTAAACATAAATTATATGCACCGAGTCCAATCCAAATTGCAAAAACATAAAAAGATCCCACTAGTGCATAATCCCGCTCTCTAGGTTCAAAAGGGCGTTCGTTTAAATAAACTTTTAAGGCTAGACCGGTAAAGAGGAAAAAAATTAATAGAATCCAAAAAATACTCTTGTCATATTTGTATGTAAAGAAAAAACCAATTAGACCGAGAATTAAGGGGAGAAAAAAATATGTATTTCTTGCTTTATTATTTTTCGCATCATCGGTTATTTTAGTCTGATTTCCTAATCGAATTTCATCAATAAAATTTATTCCACTAATCCAGTTTCCGTGTAGTACGTCGTAATTTCCTTGAACATCATCTTGTCTTCCAGCAAAATTCCACATGAAATATCTTACATACATATAATTTACTTGATAAGTAATAAAAAAGTACAAGTTTGACAAGAAAGATGGTTTTTCAATAACTATATATCTTGCCATATTTTTATAGAAATTATGATAGTCTTTTCCTGTTAACTCTCCATCTAATTGTTGCTGATAAAATTCGCTAACAACTGATTTTAATTCATCACTATTTTTATATTCGGAAGACAATCTAAAATTTAAAGGGCCAGTAAAGTTTATGTAATTTTCTGCGTGTTCTGGACTCCAAAGCCTTGGAAGAATTCCCCTATGGTTGCGATTTGAATTCACTTTTGCTCTTTCCCAATTATTGACAACAACATATTTTTTTAAAGTATAGTCCCTTTCATATTTAGGTTTATCATCTATATAAGGTTCAATGTCATCTTGTCCAGCATACATGTCTGAGAACATCGGCCCGTAGAAAAGTTTAGTTTCTGGATACTGTTCCAAATTGTAGTAGGCTAGAAGTTGTCTAGCGTCTGTGGGTGAGTTTTCATTTATTACCGTATTAGCATTGGCTCTTATAGGGAGCATTATCCATGAAGAAAATCCGAGTAAAACGAAAAACAGGCACAGAATACCTGTATTAATATTAACCCAATTTTTTTGGGATGTAAATTTTAAGCTATAATAAAAGAATAATAAAATAACAACTCCAGTAAAAATGGTCCCAGTGTTAAAGGGAAGGTCTAAATTATTTACGAAGAAAACCTCGACTTCTCCAAAAATCGCCAAAGTAGATGGAAGTAAGAGTTTAAATATAAAGAGAAGAATGGCAACAGAAACTAAATTTGATAATATAAAATTCTTAAATGTAATTTCTTTTGTGTTTTTGAAAAAGTAAATCATACCTATGGCAGGTATTGTCAAAAGTCCCATAAAATGTACTCCGAACGAAAGACCTATAACAAAAGATATAATTAACAACCATTTATCTCCATATTCTGTATTCATTTCTTCTTCCCATTTTAGGGCTAGCCAAAATAAAACTGATAAAATGAGAGTTGCCATAGCATAAACCTCTGCTTCAACTGCATTAAACCAAAAGCTGTCTGAAAAACATAAAGAAAGAGCGCCGATTGCTGCTGAACCCAAAATTGAAAACTTTTCATTTTCTGGGTTTAAATCTATTAATTTTGTGAATTTTTTTATTAGGATTACTAGAGATAAATACAAGAAAAGTATAGCAAACGAACTAGATAAAACCGACATAAAATTTACCATCAAAGCAATATTTTCATCCCCATTCGCAAATAAAGAAAAAAAAGCACCCATCATTTGGTAAAATGGTGCTCCAGGAGGATGTCCAATTTGAAGTTTTGCAGAAGTTGAAATGTACTCTCCCGCATCCCAAAAACTAGCTGTTGGTTCAACCGTTAATGAAAATGTAGACAAAGCAATTACAAAAACTACAAAAGCAATAACTTTATTTAAAAAACGGAAGTCTAATTTATTCATATTAGAACACGAAAATAATCATTATATATTGAATGTTTTAGTAATTGTTATGAAGAATAAATTAAATGTTAAGAGATAATTTTTAAATAAATTTTAGTCCTATTAACGAAATACAGTTTTTGTCAAATGATAATATTATTATAAATTTGAGCCCTCCAAGTGGCCCATGGTGTAACTGGCAACACGTCTGATTTTGGTTCAGAAGAGTCTAGGTTCGAGCCCTAGTGGGCCAACTTTTGAAAATTAAAAAACCCCCAAATAAAAATTTGGGGGATTATTAACAATATTATCGTCAATTACATGAAAAAATATTCTTCGTAAAATTACAATTAGAATATTTTTTTTTTGTTAAAATACTTATAATGTTTTCCCAATAAATAGTTAAAATTCAATTAATCGAATCCTGTTACCCCTTGAATGGTGGTATACTTTAGAGTTTTCTTTTTATCTGGATATATTATCTTATATGCACCGTGAACGGCTAAGGTTGCTTCATGAAATCCACATAGGATTAGCTTTAATTTTCCATCGTAGGTATTTATATCTCCAATTGCAAAGATGCCTTTTATATTGGTGCTGTAATCATTTGCATTGTCAACACTAATTGCATTTTTTACTATGTCCAACCCCCAATTTCCTAGAGGCCCTAACTTTGGTACCAATCCAAAAAGCGGAAACCAATAATCTGTTTCAAGATTATACATTGTCTCATTTCTATCTTTAACTGACAATGAATTTAAATGATCATTTTTACCACCTATTGAAACAACTTCAGAATCGAGATATAAATTAAGCTTTCCACCTTTGTTCAGTTCAAATACCTTATCGACTGAATCTTTATTGGCTCTAAAGCTTTTACTTCTATGTATTAAATTAATTGGGTATTTACATTTTTTTGAAAAATAAATTGCCCAATCAAGAGCAGAATCTCCTCCTCCAGATATTGATATTTTTCTGTCTAAATAAACATCAGGGTTCTTCACATAAAATTCAACACCTTTCCTTTCAAATTTATCAATCAAATTAATTTTAGGTTTTCGTGGTTCCATACTCCCAAGTCCTCCAGCAATAAAAATAACTTTAGCTTGGAGTTTTGTTCCCATATTAGTTGTAACCTCGAAAAATTCACCTATTTTTTTAAATGAATCGGCTCTTTCTCCTAATGTGAAACCAGGTTTGAATGGTTTTGCCTGTTCTAATAAATTTTCAATGAGTTTTCCTGCAAGTATCTTTGGATACCCAGGAATATCATATATTGGTTTTTTTGGATACAGTTCAGTCAGTTGGCCACCCGGACTTGAAACGATATCAATTATATGACATCTTAGTTTCATAAGACCAGCTTCGAAAACAGCAAAAAGACCAACAGGTCCTGCACCAATGATTAGAATATCGGTTTTAATCATTTTACATATTTGTTGTAAAATTAATCATATTTTAAATCAAATCTCCATGAACCATCTTACTATTGATATAATATTTGCTATAATAAAAAAATTAAAGTAGTTTTGTGATGTTTTTGGTAAAGGTAGAAGACAAATGTCTTCTTTTTTTTTATATGGAATTTGAACAAAAATTTAGAGATATTTTGAGTGAAGTGCTTGAAAATTATGAATCAATTTTCCTGATAGACATAACTTTTAGTGCTAACAATGATGTAAAAGTATTTCTTGACGGAGATAATGGTTTAACTCTTAAAGATTGTGTATCGATTAATTCCGATATTAAAAAAAATTTAAACCAAGATGAAATTAATTATTCCGTTGAGATTGGTTCTTGTGGAATTGATTATCCATTAAAATTAATGAGACAATTCAAAAAAAATATATCTAGAAAGATTGAAATAACGGACTTTGATGACCAAAAATATAGTGGTGTTCTTTCAAAAGTTTCAAATTTGAGTTTTGAAATAAAGTGGAAAGAAAGACAACCAAAAAAAATTGGCAAAGGGAAGGTAACTGTCGATCTGTCAAAAAACTTTAATTACGGCGAATATAAAAAAGCCCATGTAATTTTAAATTAAATAAATATGGAAAATTTAGCTCTTATAGAATCGTTTTCAGAATTTAAAGATGAAAAACTTATTGACAGAGTTACCCTCATGGTAATACTCGAAGAGGTTTTTAGAAACACATTGAAACGAAAATATGGGTCAGACGAAAATTTTGATATTATCATTAATCCAGACAAGGGTGATTTAGAAATTTGGAGAAATAGGATTGTTGTTGATGATGGTAAAGTAGAAGATCCAAACCAAGAAATTGAATTGACTGAAGCTAGAAAAATTGAACCAGATTTCGAAGTTGGTGAAGATGTATCTGAGGAGGTTAAATTAATAGATTTAGGGAGGAGAGTAATTCTTTCACTAAGACAAAATTTGGTATCTAAAATTCATGAACATGACTCTACAAATGTATTCAAGCAATTTAAGGAACTTGAAGGAGAACTTTACACAGCTGAGGTCCATCATGTAAGAAATAGAGAGGTGATTTTATTGGATGATGACGGTAATGAGTTGATATTGCCAAAGGACAAACAGATTGGTTCTGATTTTTACAGAAAAGGTGACAGTGTTAGAGGAATAATTGAGAGTGTTGAACTCAGGGGAAACAAACCTAGAATAGTTTTTACAAGAACCTCCCCTAAATTTTTGGAGAAATTATTTGAACAGGAAATTCCAGAAGTTTTTGATGGTCTTATTAACATAAAAAAAGCAGTGAGAATTCCTGGAGATAAAGCTAAAGTTTCGGTAGACTCATATGATGACAGAATAGACCCGGTTGGCGCATGTGTCGGAATGAAGGGATCTAGAATACATGGTATAGTCAGAGAGTTGGGAAATGAAAATATTGATGTAATAAACTACACTAACAACCTACAACTTTATATTACTCGATCCCTTTCGCCAGCAAAAGTTAATTCCTTAAAGATTGATGAGGATAACAAAAGAGTTCAAGTTTTTTTAAATCCAGAAGAGGTTTCAAAAGCAATTGGCAGGGGAGGCAATAACATTCGACTTGCAGGACAATTAACTGGTTATGAAATTGATGTATATAGAGAGGGTATGGAGGAAGATGTGGAATTAAGTGAATTCTCAGATGAAATTGATGATTGGGTTATTGAGGAGTTTAAAAAGGTGGGACTTGATACGGCAAAAAGTATTTTGGAATTAGATCAGTCAGAACTTATCAAACGAACCGACCTAGAGGAAGAAACCATAAAAGAAGTAATTAGAATTTTAAAGGAAGAATTTGAAGAATAGTTTAATTAAAAAAGTATCAAGTCGATTTTAGTTTATGGCAGATAAAGCACTTACATTACGATTAAATAAAGTTTTAAGAGAGCTAAACATTTCTCTAGACAGAGCTGTGGAGTATTTATCAAATGTTGGTTGTGAGATTGAGGCAAGGCCTACAACAAAAATTTCTCAAGAAACCTATGAATTGTTATTAGAAGGATTTAAAGTCGATAAGTCAAAAAAGGATGAATCTGCTGAAATTAGTGAGGAAAAAAGAAAGGAAAAGGAAAATTTAAGAATTCAGCAGGAAAAAAGAGAACAAGAAAAAATCACCAACACAGTAAAAAATACTGAAATAATTACCGCTAGTAGTTCTGTAAGAAAATTTAAACCAGTAGGGAAAATTGATTTGGATTCGAAAAAAAATCTATCTAAAGACCTGATGCTAAAAGAAAATGATGACAAAAAAATAATAAAAAAAGATGCAAATCAAGATTCAAGTATTGATAAGAGTAGTAACGAAGAAAAACTTCCTCCTGATAATGAAAAATTAACTACTAATTATAAAAAAATTGTCGCTCCTGTTAAGACTGGAGAGACGGTTGATTTGGAAAAAATTAAAGAGCAAGAAAAAAGTGTTGAAGCTTCTAGAAAGAAAAAAAGAAAAAGAATTGTAACCAAAGAAACCAATCAAAAAAAACCGAACGCTGAAAATATTCAATCAAAAAAAAATCAGCCAAAAAAGAAGGAATCGAGTAAAATTCAAAATTTAAAAGTTGAACCTTCTGAGGAAGAAGTCCAAAAACAAATTAGAGAGACTTTAGAAAAACTTCAGGGTAAATCCTCAAAATCTAAAGGCGCAAAATACAGAAGAGATAAGAGAGTTCAACATAAACAAAAAACCGAAGAAGAGCAAGCCATTCAAGAAGCGCAAAGTAAAACCTTAAGAGTGACAGAGTTTATAACCGTGGGAGAAGTTGCAACTATGATGGAGGTTGCAGGCAATGAAATTATATCTGCTTGTATGTCATTGGGGATAATGGTAACAATGAACCAAAGGCTAGATGCCGAAACTCTAACAATAGTAGCTGAAGAATTTGGTTTTAAGGTTGAATTTGCTAAAGCTGACGTAGATGATAACTTTGAGTCTGAAATTGAAGATGAAGAATCAGAACTTTCCCCGCGTGCACCAATTGTAACTGTTATGGGACATGTCGATCACGGGAAAACCTCTTTATTAGATTTTATCAGAAAGGAAAACGTAATAGCTGGCGAATCGGGAGGTATTACGCAGCACATTGGCGCGTATTCAGTTACACTGGAAAACCAAGAAAAAATTACTTTTCTCGACACCCCCGGACACGAGGCATTTACATCTATGAGAGCAAGGGGAGCTCAGTTAACAGATATTGCAGTCATTGTAATTGCTGCTGATGATGACATTATGCCGCAAACAAAAGAAGCAATAAGCCATGCTCAGGCAGCCAGTGTGCCAATTGTTTTTGCGATTAATAAAATTGATAAAGAAACCTCTAATCCCGATAAAATTAAAGAAGGTTTAGCAAATATGAATCTAATGGTGGAAGATTGGGGAGGAAAAATACAGTCTCAAGATATTTCTGCTTTAGAGGGTAAGGGAGTCAAAGAGCTTCTAGAAAAAGTTTTATTAGAAGCCGAATTATTAGAATTGACTGCAAATTTTGACAAACCAGCAAAAGGAACTGTTGTAGAAGCTTATCTTGATAAAGGTAGGGGTTTTGTGTCTACCCTTTTAGTACAAAGTGGCACATTAAAAATTGGAGATTTTATTTTAGCTGGAAAAAATAGTGGAAAAGTAAAGGCTCTTTTCGACGAAAGAGGTAAGAACTTGAATGCAGCACCTCCTTCAACACCAGTATCAATATTAGGTTTAGATGGAGCACCTCAAGCTGGAGATAATTTTCAAGTTTTGAAAGATGAAAAAGAGGCTAAACAAATTGCAGCTAAAAGAACTCAACTTCAGCGAGAACAGAACGTAAGAACCCAGCGCCATATAACTTTGGATGAAATTGGAAGAAGAATCGCTCTTGGTGAATTTCAAGAATTAAATATTATTTTAAAGGGTGACGTTGATGGCTCTGTAGAGGCATTATCTAATTCTTTAGAAAATCTTTCAACCCAAGAAATTGAGGTAAAAATAATACACAAAGGGGTTGGTGCTATTACGGAGTCAGATATAATTCTTGCCTCTGCTTCAGATGCAATCGTTATAGGTTTTAATGTTAGACCGATGGGAAATGCAAGGACTTTATCAGAAAAAGAAAAAATTGATATTAGAACATATTCTATAATTTATGATGCAATAAATGACGTTAAAGACGCAATGGAAGGAATGCTGTCACCCGAGCTTAAAGAAGAAGTTACTGGTAATGCCGAAATTAGAGAAACCTATAAAATTTCTAAAGTTGGAACAATTGCAGGTTGTATGGTTACTTCAGGGAAAATTTTTAAAAATTCTGGAATTAGGTTGATAAGAGATGGGGTTGTAATATTTACCGGAACTTTAGTCTCACTCAAAAGGTTTAAGGATGATGTAAAAGAGGTAGCTAAAGGTTACGATTGTGGAATTCAGATTAAAAGTTTTAACGACTTAAAAGTAAATGACTTATTGGAAGCATTCCAAGAAGTAGAAGTAAGAAAAAAACTATAAATTATTAGGTCTTAATAAAAAAGCTGAAGGGTACAACCTTCGAATAAAATCCAATTTTTTACTTGCTACTATCAACTCTTTAAAATTTCCTACTCTAACTTTGTAATTAGGAGTCTCAAAAGATAAGTTTGATTCCCATTCGGGAAATTTTTTCTTAAACTCTGATAGAATTTTTTTTGCTTTCTCGTAATTTCCATTGTAAAGCTGTATTGCATAGTAATTATTTTCGTACTTTTTTTTGTTGACCAAAATCTTTAATGAAAGAAGTTTCTCTATTTCATCACTAATTTCAATATCTAAATTTTTAGATTGCCCCAAAAATGTTGAACAATTAAAAATTAGCAGTATTAAAAAGAACCCCCCAGAACCCCTCCAAAAAAACATAATTATCAAATTTTTTATATAAAAATAATTATTTTAAAATTAAACAAAATCGACTATTATTTAGATTCATTATAAATTAACTTAAATGGTATTATTTG
Organism: uncultured Bacteroidota bacterium; assembly: GCA_902628605.1. The sequence goes on along the minus strand of CACONV010000003.1, from coordinate 41,141 downwards.
CTTTTTACAAGTGCTGTTTATGTATTAATTTTGCGTAGGGTTTTGGTTAATAATTAATTATATTTTATTTAAATTTGTTATAATTTTCTTATAGTGGAGATTGAGCTTAATTTACAAAGGTTGCTGAGGAAAAATTTACTACCAATTTTACTTGTTTTTTGTGGGATTTCTTATGGACAAGATCCAGACCCATTAGCTGGAAAAAAATTATTTAATGCCAATTGCGCAGCTTGTCATAAACTAAATAAAAAAGCTGTTGGCCCTGCCCTTAAGGGAGTTACTGCAAAGTACGATAAAGAGTGGCTTTACAGTTGGATAAAAAACAGCTCTGCCATGATTAAATCTGGAGATGCGCAAGCCATCGCAATATGGGAAGAATATAATAAATCTGTAATGAATAATTTTCCTCAATTGTCAAATACAGACATTGATAATATTTTGGCTTACACAGATTATGTTCCACCTCCAACAGTCGCTGCTGTTTCCAATGCTCCGATTCAGCCTGTTCAAGATAATTCAGTTTCAAACCAGTTAATACTATTCGCCCTTGTCTTAATATTTACAATTTTGCTCACAATGTTGGTCTTAGTCAACAAGACGCTTAAAAAAATTGCTCTTGCCAATGGTGTAGTTCTTGTCGAGGAGAAAAAGAAAAAAAATATAACACCAATTTGGGAGGCATTTGTAAAAAATCAATTTTTAGTTTTTGTTAGTGTTGTTTTTCTTCTGCTGTCAAGTGCATATTTTGGATACGGTTATTTAATGCAAATTGGTGTCGATCAAGGTTACATGCCAGTACAGCCAATCCATTATTCTCACAAGATTCATTCTGGTGCAAATCAGATTGATTGCAATTATTGTCATTCTTCAGCTAGAGTTTCTAAACACTCAGGAATACCCTCTTTGAATGTATGTATGAATTGTCACGTTAATATAGCTGAATATAATGGAGAAGAAGATTTAGAAAACGGCTATACTAAAGATTTTTACACAAATGAAATAAAAAAGCTGTATGCAGCTGTTGGTTGGGACGAAGATAACCAAAGATATACTGGACAGATTGAACCCGTAAAGTGGGTAAGAATTCACAATCTTCCGGATTTTGCTTATTTCAATCATTCCCAACATGTTAGCGTAGGTAAAGTTGATTGCCAAAATTGCCATGGCCCTGTTGAAGAAATGGAAATTATGTATCAATATTCACCACTAACGATGGGGTGGTGTATTGATTGTCATAGAAAGTCAAATTTGAAGCTTGAGGATAACGAGTATTATCAAAAAATACATGAATCCTTATCGCAAAAGTATGGAGTTGAGAAGTTAACTGTTGCCCAGATGGGAGGGCTAGAATGTGGAAAATGTCATTACTAAACAGATTATAGTGAATAAGAAAAAGACATATTGGAAAAACATTGAGCAGATTGACAAAAAATCAGCCTTGATTAAAGATATTGAAAACAAGGAGTTTGCAAACCAACTTCCAGTAGATAAAATTTTATTAGATCAAGAGGGTCTTGAGGCAGATAATACATCCAGAAGAGATTTTCTAAAATATGTTGGGTTTAGTACAACAGCTGCCGCATTGGCTGCTTGCGAAGGCCCAGTAATAAAATCTGTTCCGTACGTTGTTCAACCAGAGCAAATTAGACCAGGTATTGCAAATTATTATGCAACAGCTATAGCTGACGGATTTGATTTTGCCAGTATTTTGGTAAAAACACGAGAAGGGAGGCCAATAAAAATTGAGAGTAATAATGATGCATCTGATTTTTGTAGCGCTAATGCAAGAGTACACGCATCTGTTTTGTCTTTGTATGACACTAAAAGAATACAAACCCCTAAAGTTAAAGGGCAAGATTCTTCATGGGATGAGTTAAAATCTGAGGTTTTGTTGGATCTAAATGCAGTGTCAAGAAAACAAGGTAAGGTCGTATTATTAACCCAAACATTTGCTAGCCCTACCACAAACAAAATAATCAAAGACCTGGTAACTAAATTTCCCAACATAGAACATATAATCTTAGACACGGTACCTTCAAGTTATGCCGTAGAGTCATTCAAAGACGCATATGGTTTTGAAGGACTTTTAGACTACGATTTTAGTAAATCTGATTTTATTGTTTCTGTTGATGCAGACTTTCTTGGAGATTGGCAAGGTGGTGGGTATGATACAAAATATGTCAGCAATAGAGTACCAGACAGGAAAAATCGAAAAGGAAGAATGTCAAAACATGTCCAGTTTGAATCAAATATGACTCTAACTGGAGCCAACGCAGATATAAGAGTACCGGCGACACCAACTGAGCAAAAAAAGATTTTGTCTTACATATATTCGGAGGTAAAAGGATTGAACAGCAAAACTAAATTATCTCCAGAGCAGAAGGAAAACGCAAAATTTGCTGCAGATGGAATTAAAAAATTTGGTTCCAAAGCTGTCATTGTTTCTGGTTTAGATGATAAGAATGTTCAAGATTTGATATTAGATTTAAATAACCATATTAGAAGCCTAGCAATTGAAAACTCTGCAAGACTAACAAGGACTCAAAGTGGTAAGGAGGTAGATGTTTTTATAAAAGAACTATTGGATGGAAAAATAAGTGGGTTAATAACTGTAGGTTTAAACCCAGTTTACAGTTTATCCGAAGGGGAAAAGATAAAAAAAGCAATAAGTGATTTAGACTTTTCTTTATCATTTTCAATGAAAGAAGATGAGACATCTTCGGTTTGTAAATATATCGCTGCCGCCCCGCATTATTTAGAATCCTGGGGGGATTACGAGTTTAAAGAAGGCCAGTACTTTTTAGCGCAACCAACAATTAGACCACTCTTTAACACAATGCAATTTCAGGATTTTGTTTTATCAGTTATAGGTTCGAGTAAAGATTACTATGCAACAATCAAGGCATTTTGGAAGAAAAATATTTTAAATGGAAGATCATGGAATAAAGTTTTACATGACGGATTTTATAAAAAAAGTAAAAAAGAAAAACTAAAGTTTAATCCCAAAAAAAATACAGTTCTCAATAAAGATTTTAATATCGACAATGAATCCGATATGGAACTTGTGCTGTATACCAAAACTGGTATGGGAGACGGACAGCAGGCAAATAATCCATGGCTTCAAGAATTTCCAGATCCAATAACAAGAGTAACATGGGATAACTATATGACTATCTCTTCTTTTGATGCGAACAGAATTGGCTTGAAAAATATCAACGTTGCCGATGGTGCCTTAAATGGGAGTTTTGCCAAAATAAGTGACGGAGACAGTACCTTGAAAGTACCAGTAGTAATACAACCTGGTCAGGCAAAAGGGTCAGTTGGGTTAGCTTTAGGATATGGAAGAAAGTTAGGAATTCAAGAAGAGATGCAAACAGGAGTAAATGCATTTGTTTTTTTCAAATCTTTTAAGAAAAACCAAAGAGTAAAAGTTGAGTTGACTGATGGTTTCCACGAGTTTGCTTGTACCCAACTCCAAAATACTCTAATGGGACGGGGTGATATTATTAAAGAAACCACTTTAGAAATTTTCAATACTAAAGATAAAGAGTATTGGAACCCTATTCCGAAGGTATCGAAGAATCACATAGAAACAGCAGTTACGTCAAAAAAGGTTGATATTTGGGAGAGTTTTGATAGATCAATTGGACATCATTTTAATTTGTCGATTGATTTAAATGCTTGTACTGGTTGTGGAGCTTGCGTCATAGCTTGTCACGCTGAAAACAATGTACCTGTTGTTGGAAAAAGAGAAATTCGAAAATCTAGGGACATGCACTGGCTTAGGATTGATAGATATTATTCTTCCGAAGATTCTTTTGAAGAAGATGTGGATACCAAAGACGCAATATCTGGCATAGGAGATTCTTTAACAACCTTTGGTAAAATGGAGAAGGCTTCTGAAAATCCCCAGGTAGCTTTCCAGCCCGTTATGTGTCAGCACTGTAATCATGCTCCTTGCGAGACCGTTTGCCCTGTTGCTGCGTCTTCCCACGGACGTCAAGGTCAAAACCACATGGCTTACAATAGATGCGTTGGAACGAGATATTGTGCGAATAATTGTCCTTACAAGGTTAGAAGATTTAATTGGTTCCTTTACAATAAAAATGATGAGTTTGATTATCATATGAACAATGATTTAGGAAGAATGGTTCTAAACCCTGATGTTGTTGTAAGATCGCGGGGTGTAATGGAGAAGTGTTCAATGTGTATACAAATGACTCAAAAAACAATTCTTGATGCCAAATTGGAGGGTAGACCCATAAAAGATGACGATTGGAAGTGTGCTTGCTCTTCCGCATGTACAACCGGAGCAATGGTATTTGGTGATATAAATGATAAGGAAAGTAAGGTTTCCGAACTCAAAGCTAACGACAGAATGTATCACCTTTTGGAAAGTGTAGGAACAAAACCTAATGTTATGTACCAAACTAAAATTAGAAATACTTAATATTTGACTATGGGATCACACTACGAAGCAGCAATTAGAAAACCACTAGTAACCGGTGGTAAGTCTTATCATGACGTTACTGTAGATATTGCTGCCCAAGTTGAAGGTAAAGCTAATACCCAGTGGTGGATTGTTTTTTCTATTGCCCTTGTTGGATTTCTTTGGGGAGTTGGATGTATTATCTACACGATTTCTACAGGAATAGGAGTTTGGGGTTTAAATAAAACAGTTGGATGGGCCTGGGATATTACCAATTTTGTTTGGTGGGTAGGTATTGGCCATGCAGGCACTTTAATCTCTGCAGTGCTTTTACTTTTCCGTCAAAAATGGAGGATGGCTATTAACAGGTCAGCAGAGGCTATGACTATTTTCTCAGTTATTCAAGCGGGACTTTTTCCAATTATACACATGGGACGCCCCTGGCTAGGATATTGGGTGCTTCCAATTCCAAACACCTATGGTTCCTTATGGGTTAATTTTAACTCTCCGCTTTTGTGGGACGTTTTTGCGATATCGACATATTTATCGGTTTCTCTAGTTTTTTGGTGGACTGGTCTACTTCCAGATTTCGCTATGATACGTGATAGAGCAATCAAACCATTTCAGAAGAAAATTTATTCTATACTTAGTTTTGGGTGGTCAGGAAGAGCTAAAGACTGGCAAAGGTTTGAAGAAGTCTCTCTCGTATTAGCAGGTCTCGCTACGCCGCTGGTTCTGTCAGTGCATACAATTGTGTCATTTGACTTTGCAACCTCTGTGATACCTGGATGGCATACAACAATATTTCCCCCTTATTTTGTAGCCGGTGCAGTATTTTCAGGATTTGCAATGGTTAATACTTTACTTATAATCGCCAGAAAGGTTTGTAATCTTGAAAATTATATTACTATACAGCATATAGAGCTTATGAATATAGTTATAATGATTACTGGATCGATTGTTGGTGTTGCTTATATAACTGAATTGTTTATTGCTTGGTATTCCGGAGTTGAGTATGAACAATATGCTTTTTTAAATAGAGCAACTGGACCTTATTGGTGGGCCTACTGGTCAATGATGACTTGTAATGTTTTCTCACCTCAATTCATGTGGTTTAAAAAACTAAGAACAAGTATTATTTTTTCATTTCTAATTTCAATAGTTGTAAACATTGGAATGTGGTTTGAGCGTTTTGTTATTATTGTAACTTCACTTCACAGAGATTATTTACCCTCTTCATGGACTATGTTCTCTCCAACTTTTGTTGACATAGGCATTTTTGTTGGGACTATAGGTTTTTTCTTTGTTTTATTTTTATTGTACGCAAGAACATTTCCAGTTATTGCTCAAGCCGAGGTGAAAACAATCTTAAAGTCTTCTGGAGATAATTATAAAAAATTAAGAGATGGTGGAAAGTAACAAATATATTCACGCTGTTTATGACGATGATGATACTCTGTTAAGTGCAGTAAAGGTCCTCAAAGATAACAAATGCAGTATAGATGAAGTATATACCCCATTTCCTGTGCATGGACTTGATAAGGTAATGGGCATTGATGAGACAAGAATAGCAATAATGTCCTTTATATATGGGTGTGTTGGATTATCAGTTGCCATTTTAATGATTAACTTTATTATGATTGAAGATTGGCCGCAAAACATTGGGGGGAAACCTAGTTTTACTTTCTTTGAAAATTTACCTTCATTTGTACCAGTTTTATTTGAAATGACAGTCTATTTTGCAGCCCATCTAATGGTTATTACTTTTTATCTAAGAAGTAAATTATGGCCATTTAAAAAGTCAGAGAACCCTATACCGTCCACTACAGACGACAAATTTTTAATTGAGATTCATTCCAATGGTGAGGACAAAAAAATAAAAGCACTTTTAAAAAAGACAGGGGCTTTGGAAATTAAAATGTATGAAAAGGAAGATTAGATGAAATATAGAAAAGCTTTTTTTGTAGGTATATTTTTCTGTTTAACACTTTTTGGATGTTATGACTCAAATCAGCCTAACTATCAATATTTTCCAAATATGTATGAGCCAGTAGGGTACGAAGCTTACGCAGAATCTAAAGCTTTTCGTAATGGTATAGAAGCACAAATTCCAGTTGATGGAACAATTTCAAGAGGATGGACTCCTTATGATTATCCGAATTCAAATGAAGGATATGACACTGCAAAATTAGATCTTAAATCACCTATTGAATTTAATGAGGAAAACCTCAAGAAAGGAAAAGAATTATATGGTGTCTATTGTGCAGTCTGTCATGGCGACAAAGGCAATGGTCAAGGTATTTTAATGACTAGAGAAAAGTATTTGGGTGTCCCTAGTTATGCTGATAGAGAAATCACTGAAGGGAGCATTTATCATGTAATATTCTATGGAAGAAATGCAATGGGATCCCACGCAAGCCAAATTAATGAAAAAGAAAGATGGCAAATAACTCAATATGTAATGGAACTTAGAAGTAAATTAAAGTAATGGCAGAGGAAAGATATTCATTTAATCGCAAATTAAAACTTCTATCATTTTCATTAATGGTTCTGGGTCTAATGGGTTTATCTTTTGGATTTATAACAGCTCCAAAAAATGTTCAGGAGGCTAGAGAAATAATGTCTCATCACGACCATGGCGAACATCACTCCGATAAATCTAAAATTCAAAAAGATAAAATTGATATCAACTCGGTGAGTATAATGTACAAATCTAAAAAGGAAGAAGCTGAGCATGGCGCTTCCCACGATGAGCACGTATTTCATCAACTAAGTAATAAGCCATGGGCGGCCCTTTACGTAGCTGCATTTTTCTTCTTTATGATTTCTTTGGGGACCCTAGCTTTCTATGCAATTAACCGAGCCGCACAAGTAGGGTGGTCTCCTATTCTTTTTAGAGTAATGGAAGGCATAACTGCTTATATGTTACCAGGAGGGTTAATTGTAATCTTCATTTTATTTTTATCAGGACTTCATTTAAATCATCTTTTTATTTGGATGGATCCTGAAGTAGTGGCACATGATAAAATAATAGCAGCCAAAAAAGGGTATTTAAACGTTCCCTTTGTTTTAGCTAGAGGTTTATTTTTCCTTGCTGGGTGGAGTTTATATAGATATTTTTCCAGAAAATTTTCATTAGCCCAAGACTTGGCTAACGATAACAGAAATCATAAGAAGAACTTTAGGATTTCTGCTGGATTTTTGGTTTTTTATATAATCACTGAATCCATTATGTCGTGGGATTGGATAATGTCAATTGATCCACACTGGTTTAGCACCCTTTTTGGATGGTATGTTTTTGCAAGTATGTTTGTTAGTGGTATTTCAACTATTGCCCTAATCACAATATATTTAAAATCAAAAGGATTTTTGAAAGAGGTTAATGATAGTCATATTCATGATTTAGGAAAGTTTATGTTTGGTGTTAGTGTATTTTGGACCTACCTGTGGTTCTCTCAATTCATGCTAATATGGTATTCTAATATACCAGAGGAAGTAACTTATTTTATAACCAGAATGGAAGATTATAAGTTACCATTTTTTGGAATGGTTGTTATGAATTTTATTTTCCCTTTTCTTATGCTAATGAATAGTGATTATAAGAGAATGAATGCGTTTGTTGTGACTACAGGGATTGTTATTATTTTAGGGCATTATATTGATGTTTTTAATATGATTATGCCGTCTGCTGTAGGCGATCAGTGGTTTATTGGGATAACTGAAATAGGGGGATTTTTATTTTTTATGGGACTATTTATATATATAGTTTTCAATGAACTTACAAAAGCTCCATTAATAGCAAAAGGAGATCCGTTTTACGGAGAAAGCGAACGTTTTCATTATTAAATGATTTAGATAGCAAATGACAATATTATTAATATTTACGATTTTAATTTTGATTTCCATATCGATGTGGCAAATATCAAAGATGTTTGAATTATCCCAAACTAACGTAAATACCACGCAGATTGCTGATGACAAAGACAACGATTACCAAGGAAAGTTGATGTTTGCTTTTCTTGTATTTATATATCTACTAACACTTTTTTCGTTTTATCAATGGGGGGATGTTTTACTTCCTAAAGCAGCTTCGGATCATGGAGATTTGTATGACTCCCTCATGTGGTCAACATTTGCAGTAATTTTCTTTGTTCAAACTATTACCCAAGCCTTATTGCACTATTTTGCATATAAATACAGAGGTGAAAAAAATAAAAAAGCATTTTTCTTAGCCGACAACGACCGATTGGAAGCAATTTGGACAATAATTCCCATGATTGTTTTAGCAGGGTTAATTTTGTTTGGATTGTATACATGGACGGACATTATGACCGTAGAAGAAAATGAAGATGCATTGATTGTAGAACTCTACGCCCAGCAATACAACTGGAAGGCAAGATATGCCGGCAAGGATGGAGTTTTAGGAGACGCAAATGTGAGATTTTTAAATGACTTTGATGGTAAAAATCTTGTTGGCATTGACGCTACTGATCCTAACGGTTTGGATGATGTGGTTGTTCAAGAATTACATCTACCAGTAGGAAGAGAAATAATATTTAAAATGAGATCCCAAGATGTTTTACATTCTGCTTATATGCCACATTTTAGAGCTCAGATGAATTGTGTCCCGGGAATGATTACAGAGTTTGCATTCACACCAATAATGACAACAGAGCAAATGAGAGAAACTCCTGAGATGAAAGCCAAGGTTAAAAAAATAAACAAAATTCGAGCAAAAAATAGCGAAGAACTGGTTTTAAAAGGTGAGGAACCATTAGAACCTTATATATTTGATTATATTCTTCTATGCAACAAAATTTGTGGGGCCTCTCACTATAACATGCAAATGAAGATTATAGTTGAAAAAGAAGATAAATTTAAAAAATGGATGAGTAATCAGCAGACGTTTGCTCAATTTATTCAATAACTAATAGTATTAAAAATATGTCAACAGCAGTCACTACAGAGGAAGAAGTTCACGAACATCACCACAAAGAAACGTTTATAACAAAATATATTTTCAGTCAAGACCATAAAATGATAGCAAAACAGTATCTTATAACAGGTCTGTTTATGGGAATAATCGGAATAGCTATGTCTCTACTTTTTAGAGTTCAGTTGGCATGGCCAGAGCAATCGTTTAAAATTTTTGAAGTGTTTTTAGGAAAATGGGCCCCTGAAGGTGTTATGGACCCGAATGTATACCTTGCCTTAGTCACCATTCATGGAACAATAATGGTGTTTTTTGTTCTAACAGCAGGTTTAAGCGGTACATTTAGTAACTTACTTATTCCCTTACAAATTGGTGCACGTGATATGGCATCTGGGCTTCTAAATATGATTGCTTATTGGCTATTTTTTCTTTCGTCTGCTCTAATGATTGCCTCATTGTTTGTTGAAGCAGGACCAGCTGCTGCCGGATGGACTATATATCCTCCTTTGTCGGCCTTACCTCAAGCTCAACCGGGATCAGGCCTCGGTATGACGCTATGGCTCGTTTCTATGGCAATCTTTGTTGCCTCATCACTTCTTGGTTCATTAAATTACATAGTTACAGTTATAAACATGAGAACGAAAGGCATGAGTTTTTCCAGATTACCACTTACAATTTGGGCATTTTTCATAACCGCAATTATTGGTGTAGTTTCCTTTCCTGTGTTGCTTTCAGCGGCATTGTTATTAATAATGGACAGGAGTTTTGGTACATCCTTTTTCCTTTCAGATATTTTTATTCAAGGAGAGGTGTTACACTACCAGGGGGGCTCACCGGTATTATATGAGCATTTGTTTTGGTTTTTAGGTCATCCGGAAGTATATATAGTTCTTCTTCCGGCTCTTGGAATCACTTCAGAGGTTATTGCAACAAATGCTAGAAAGCCAATTTTTGGTTACCGAGCTATGGTTGCATCTATACTTGCGATTGCTTTTCTTTCAACAATTGTATGGGGTCACCACATGTTTATTAGTGGTATGAATCCTTTCTTAGGTTCTGTGTTTACTTTTACCACTCTTTTAATTGCTATACCCTCAGCTGTAAAGGCATTTAATTACATAACAACTCTATGGAAAGGGAATTTACAACTAAACCCAGCCATGCTATTTTCTATTGCTCTTGTTTCTACATTTATATCAGGTGGATTAACCGGAATTATTCTAGGAGACAGCACCTTAGATATTAATGTTCATGATACATATTTTGTTGTAGCTCATTTTCATCTAGTTATGGGAATATCTGCGCTTTATGGTCTTTTTGCAGGAGTTTATCATTGGTTTCCTAAAATGTTTAAAAGAATGATGAATAAAAATTTGGGATACATCCATTTCTGGATAACAGCAATAGGAGCTTATGGAATTTTTTTTCCTATGCATTTTATCGGGATGGCTGGACTCCCCAGAAGATATTATACAAATACAGCATTCCCTTATTTTGACGATATTGCAGATATAAATGTTGTTATTTCAGTTTTTGCGTTTATCACGGGTGCAGCTCAAATTGTCTTTCTATACAATTTTATCCACAGTATTTATTATGGAAAAGAGACTGTCCAGAATCCGTGGAAGTCTACTACGTTAGAATGGACAGCACCTATTGAACACATGCATGGAAATTGGGATGGAGAGATTCCACATGTTTATAGATGGGCGTATGATTATTCAAAACCAGGAAAAAAGGATGATTATGTTCCTCAAACTGTCCCCTTAGAAAAAGGAGAAGAGGAATTACAACATTAATTTTATCTAAATTTAAATATGATTCAAAAAAAAGGGGCATTAGTGCCTCTTTTTTCTTATATATTTGTCAATATGAATGAAGCACTTGACCCACAAACAAATAATTTATCAAATGAAGAGAAGGAATTTGATCGGTCTTTGAGGCCTTTAAATTTTTCTGACTTTGTAGGGCAAGAATCTATTCTAGAAAATTTAAAAGTATTTGTTGAGGCGGCAAATAGAAGAGAAGAGGCACTTGACCACACTTTGTTTCATGGTCCCCCCGGGTTGGGTAAAACAACTTTAGCAAACGTGCTTGCTCATGAATTAGAGGTGGGCATTAAAATAACTTCAGGACCAGTTTTGGATAAACCAGGAGATTTGGCAGGTCTTTTGACTAATCTAGAACCCAGAGATATCCTTTTTATTGACGAAATACATAGACTTAGTCCAATAGTTGAGGAGTACCTATATTCGGCAATGGAGGATTACAAAATAGATATAATGATTGAGAGTGGCCCTAATGCTAGAACGGTGAATATATCACTTAACCCTTTCACCTTAGTTGGTGCTACTACAAGATCGGGTCTTTTAACTGCCCCAATGAGAGCTAGATTTGGAATTAGTAATAGGCTCAATTATTATTCAAAGGATTTATTATCGTCCATTCTTAAAAGGAGTGCATCCATTTTAGAAATTGAAATTTCTAAAGATGCTGCAATTGAAATTGCAGGTAGGAGTAGGGGCACACCAAGAATTGCAAATGGATTGCTCAGAAGAATAAGAGACTTTGCTCAAATCAAGGGAGATGGAAGAATTGATTTGAAAATAACCAAATATGGGTTAAAAGCTTTAAAAGTAGACAACTATGGTCTAGATGAAATGGATAACAAAATTTTAAATGCTTTGATTGATAAATTTAAAGGAGGACCTGTGGGAATTACAACTTTGGCGACTGCTGTTTCAGAAAACGGTGAGACTATTGAAGAGGTTTATGAACCATTCCTTATCCAACAAGGTTTTATTATTAGAACTCCAAGAGGAAGAGAAGTAACTGAGTTAGCATACAAACATTTAGGTAAAATTAAAGGCAATCAAGAAAACCTTTTTTAAAATGTTAGACAAGTGTCAATTATCAGAAATAATTAAAGCAGAAGCATTATCAGTTGGATTTTTGTCATGTGGTATTTCTAAAGCAGAATTTTTATCAGAAGAGGCAACCAAACTTGAGAGCTGGCTAAAATCGAGTTTTAATGGAGAGATGAGTTATATGGAAAGAAACTTTGATAAAAGACTTGATCCAAGATTGCTGGTACCTGGATGCAAAAGTGTCATTAGTTTATTGTTTAATTACTATACAGAAAAAAAAGACAAGAAAGATTATGAGCCCAAAATATCCTCGTATGCTTATGGTAAAGATTATCACTTTGTAATTAAAGAAAAATTGAAAAAATTACTCTCAAGGATTAAAAATTTGGTTGGAGACGTTAATGGACGAGTTTTTGTTGATTCAGCTCCTGTTATGGAGAGAGCATGGGCAAAAAAATCAGGTCTTGGATGGATTGGTAAAAACACCAATCTAATAAACAAAAAAGCGGGTTCTTTTTTTTTTATTGCTGAACTTATTGTGGATTTAGAATTAGAATATGATCACCCCACTACTGACCACTGTGGATCTTGTACAGCTTGTATAGACTCTTGTCCAACAAATGCGTTAGCTACACCCTACAAGATGGATGCTACCAAATGCATCTCTTATGCTACAATTGAGCTAAAAAACAATATCCCAAATTCATTTAAAGATAAAATGAAAGGATGGATTTTTGGATGTGATATTTGCCAAGATGTTTGTCCATGGAACAAATTTTCAAAAAACCACAACGAACCCTCTTTTGAGGATAAAAAAAATATTTCAGATATGTCAAAAAAACAGTGGGAGGATTTGACAAAAGAGGTATTCGACAAGGTCTTTAAAGACAGCCCTATAAAAAGAACTGGTTATAGTGGTATAAAGAGGAACATTAATTTTGCTTTCTCTAGTAAATAAAAAGATATGACATCAAAGAAATCTCTCAACTTTTTTCAAATAATGACAATGAATTTTGGATTTTTTGGTGTTCAATTTAGTTTTGGATTGCAACAAAGTAATCTTAGCGCGATATATAAATATTTAGGTGCAAATGAGTCTGAGTTACCGATGTTATGGCTTGCTGGGCCAGTAACAGGGCTTGTAGTTCAGCCTATTATTGGTGCGATTAGTGATAATACTTGGTCTCCCACTTTTGGTAGAAGAAAACCTTTTTTTTTAATTGGAGCAGTTATAGCAAGTATTGCTTTGATTTTAATGCCTTATTCAAATTCATTGTGGATGGCAGCCAGTTTACTTTGGATTTTAGATGCAGCAAATAATATTGCATTGGAACCATACAGAGCTTTTATTTCGGATAAGTTACCAGAAAAACAGTATTCTTTGGGTTTTTTGATGCAAAGTTTTTTCACAGGTTTAGGAACAACTATGGCAAATTTCACCCCTGTAATTTTAGTGTCTTTTGGAGTTTTGGCATTAAGTGACAAAATGGAAAACGGAATTCCGTTAACCACTCTTTGGGCTTTTTTAATTGGGGCTATAGCCTCCACCTTAACGATACTAATTACTGTTTTTACAACGTCTGAATATCCACCAACTGAAGAGGAAATAAAACAAATTAAAAAATCCAAAAAAGTTGGAATTTTATCAAATACTGTTAAAGAAATTGTTTTTGCTTTCAAAGAAATGCCATCCACAATGAAACAACTTTTCCCCGTAATGTTTTTTCCCTGGTATGCAATGTTTTGTTATTGGCAATATCTTACTTCAGCTTTATCTTTGTCGCTTTTTGATACTTTGGATCAGTCCAGTATTTTTTTTAATAAAGCTCAACTTTTAACTGGAAATATCAACGGAACATATAATATAATTTGCTTTTCAATTGCATTTTTATTACTTCCATTTGCAAAGAAATTTGGACCGAAAAAACTTCATTTTTTTTCACTTTGCTTAGGTGGTATAGGACTTATAAGTTTACCCTTACTAAGCGATAACTCTGTTTTATTTTCGATTCCTATTAATGACGGAATGATGATATCCAATATATATTTAATATCTTTTTCATTAGGGATAACATGGGCCTCAATGATGTCAATGCCTTATCAAATATTAGCAAATTCGATACCTAGTAATAAAACGGGAATTTATATGGGTATTTTCAACATGTTCATAGTTGTACCAATGATAATTCAAATTTTTTCAATGCAGTTTTTTGTTTATGATTTGTTGAGTAAAAATCCAATCAGTGTTATTCAATTAGCAGGGGTTTTTTTAATTATAGGAGGTGTCTTCTCTCTGCTTATTAAAACAAGCGACAAATCAAATACTCAATAACATTTTTTTAATAATTAAATAGTGAATCGAAATACTTAGACTAAATTTATTTATAAATTAGAAAGAGAATGAGTGATAAAAAAACCAGAAGAGAGTCGTTAGTTTATCATGCTAAACCCAAACCTGGGAAAATAGAAGTTATTCCTACTAAAAAATATAGTACACAAAGACATTTAGCCCTAGCTTACTCTCCTGGTGTTGCCTCCCCCTGCCTTGAGATTTATAATGATATTAACAATATTTATAAATACACAAATAAAGGGAATTTAGTAGCCGTAATTTCAAATGGGACAGCAGTATTAGGGTTAGGTGACATTGGCCCAGAAGCTTCTAAACCAGTAATGGAAGGAAAAGGTCTTTTATTTAAAATTTTTGCCGGGATTGACGTATTTGATATAGAAATAGATGCTAAAAATGTAGACGACTTTATTTCTTCGGTCAAGTCAATTTCTCCAACTTTTGGAGGAATTAATCTTGAAGATATCAAAGCACCCGAAGCCTTTGAAATTGAGAAGAGATTAGTAAATGAGTTAGATATTCCAGTTATGCATGACGACCAGCACGGTACCGCAATCATCTCGTGTGCAGCTCTTCTAAATGCTCTTGAATTGGCAGAAAAAAAGATTGAAAACGTAAAAATCGTCGTATCAGGAGCAGGTGCTTCAGCAATTTCTTGCACAAAACTTTATATTTCATTTGGAGCAAAACTTAAAAATATTAAAATGTTTGATAGTAAGGGGCTTCTTTGTAAGAGAAGAAAAAATCTTTCTGATGAAAAAAAATATTTTGCAATCCACGAATCGGACTCAACTTTAGAAAAAGAAATTTCAGGCTCAGATGTTTTTATAGGATTATCTAGAGGGAATATTGTTTCTAAATTTATGTTAAAACAAATGAATAAGAATCCAATCGTTTTTGCAATGGCTAATCCTGATCCTGAAATTCCCTATGCAGATGCTCTTGAAACTAGAGATGATGTTATAATGGCTACAGGCAGATCGGATCATCCTAATCAAGTAAATAATGTTCTTGGATTTCCATTTATTTTTAGAGGAGCTCTTGACGTTAGGGCATCAAAAATTAATGAAGAAATGAAAAAAGCAGCAGTTCTTGCTCTAGCAAATCTTGCCAAAAAACCTGTACCGGAGCAGGTAAACTTAGCTTATAATAAAAGAAAACTAATGTTTGGCAAAGAATACATAATACCAAAGCCATTTGATCCAAGATTGATAGTAGAGATACCAGTCGCAGTTGCAAAGGCTGCTATGGATTCTGGTGTAGCAAGAGAACCAATTTCTAATTGGAAGAAGTACTCTGATAATTTAATGGATAGAACCGGTAGTGGGAGAAAAGTCCTAAGAGCAATTCACCACAGGGCAAAACAAAACCCTAAGAAGATTGTTTTTGCCGAAGCAGACCAGTTATCTGTCTTGAAAGCTGCTCAAATTGTTAAGGAAGAAAAAATTGCTGAGCCGATACTCCTAGGAAGAAAGGATGTAATTGTAGATTTAATGAAATCTATTGATTTTGACGAGCCTGTTGAAATAATTGATCCTAAGAGTAAACAGCATTTAGAGATCAAAAATAAGTACGCTAAATTATATTGGAAACTTCAAAAGAGAAAAGGAGTTAATCAGTACGAAGCATCATCTCTTCTCAGGGAGAGAAATTATTTTGCATGCATGATGGTAAAAAATAATGATGCTGATGCAATGATATCTGGATATTCTAGAAATTACGCGGCGGTAATTAAACCAGTTTTAAAAATAATAAGTAAAAGCAAAAAAAACACACGAATTGCAGCAACAAATATGATGCTTACTGATTCAGGCCCACTTTTTTTATCTGACACTACTTTAAATATAGATCCCACAGAAATGGAATTAGCAAAAATCACCATTTTAAATGCTGAGTTAGTAAAACTTTTAGGATTCAAAAGCGTTATAGCACTTCTTTCATTTAGTAACTTTGGCACTTCAGAACATCCAAATGCCAAGAAGGTAAGCAAAGCAGTTTCATATTTGCACAAAAACCACCCTGAAATTGACGTAGACGGCCCCTTACAATCTGACTTTGCCCTAAACAGAAAAATGCTAAAAGAAAAATTTCCTTTTTCTGAATTAATAAAAAAGAAGGTAAATACTTTAATTTTCCCCAATCTGGAATCCGCAAATATTACTTATAAAATTTTAAAGGAATTAAATGGTGCCCAATCTATAGGACCAATTTTGCTTGGACTAGAACAATCAGTTCATATTTTACAATTAGGCGCCACAGTAGATGAGATTGTAAACATGTCGGCTGTAGCCGTTGTGGATGCTCAGCACAAGGAAAAGTTAAAAAAAAGAAATAAATGATAACTCAATTAAAAGGAAGATTGATTGAAAAAAATCCTACATCTGTCGTGATTGATTGTAACGGAGTAGGATATGAACTTAACATTTCTCTCAACACTTTCTCTCAAATAAAAAATGAAGAAGCTATAATGCTATACACTCATTTACAAATTAGGGAGGATGCACATATTCTTTATGGTTTTTTTAAACCAGTTGAAAGATCAATTTTTAGACTACTAATTTCTGTTTCAGGGATAGGCCCAAACACAGCAAGAACAATGTTATCGTCTATGACTCCTATGCAAGTAAAGGATGCAATTTTCAATCAAAATCTTGAAGCAATCAAAAGCGTTAAAGGGATTGGTCTAAAAACGGCTCAGAGGCTATTAATTGAGCTAAAAGATAAAATTTTAAAAATAATTGAAACAGAAGACCAAATTGAGCTACCAAAAAACAATACAATTAAAGATGAAACGTTATCAGCATTAGAGGTCCTTGGTTATCCAAGACGTCAAGTTGAAAAATTAGTTGATAACATAATTCAAAGTTATCCAGAAAGTTCCGTAGAAGAACTTATCAAACAGGCTTTGAATAAATTATAGTACATCTTTGATTGAAAAATTAAGGTATTTTATTGCTTATTATGGCTTTGTATTATGTGTAGTCATAATTTCTTTTTTTTCTGATATACAAATTTATGCTCAAAATTTAAGTTCGGAGGGTGCTGATTATTCAATCGTTTATCCAGGAAAACTAAAATTGTCAGAAATTTATAACTATAACCCAATAAAAAATGTTTTCATTCTTGATTTAAAAAAACAGTCTATAAGATTAGATTTGCCACTTATACTTACCCCTAAAGAATATTCCCAACTAGTTTTAAAGCAAGAAATGGGTTCATATTTTAAAAAGAAGGTTCGTGCAATAGGATCAAATAAGAAGGAATTACAGGAAATTCAAAAAGATCTTTTACCAGACTTATATGTTAATTCTAATTTCTTTTCATCAATTTTTGGAAGCAATAAATTAGATGTTAAACCACAAGGTTCCATAGGAGTTGATCTAGGTTTCAGATATCAAAAAACAGATAATCCTAGTTTTTCTCCCAGGAATAGAAGAAATTTTGGATTTGATTTTGATCAAAGAATAAATCTTAGTTTAATTGGAAATATTGGCGAGAGGTTACAAATAACTGCAAACTATGATACGGAGTCGACCTTTGATTTTCAAAATTTAGTTAAGTTAGAGTTTAATCCTCCGAAAACAAGAGAAATATCTAGCTACATTCCAAAGGAAATTCAAGATAAAATGGACAGAGTTGATAATCTAATTACAGATTCAAAAAATACTGTTGACAAAGTAAGAGGTGAGCTAAATAATCTAAGAAGCAATGCGAATAATTTGGAAAGTTTTACAGGAGCTTACCAAAATAGACTAAATAATTTTTTAAATAAAAATGTCACTGAAGATGCTATTTTACAAAATATTGATATTGGAAACATAAATATGCCTATAAATAGTACTTTAATTAATGGTGCTCAGAGCTTAATGGGAGTTAAGGCACAGCTTAAATTTGGGCGAACTAGTATTACTGGTGTTTTTGCCGAACAACGATCGCAATCTCAGTCTGTAGTTTCTCAGGGAGGTGGTACGCTCCAAGAATTTTCAATTTTTGCTCTAGACTATGAAGCAGATAGACACTTTTTTTTGTCACATTATTTCAGAGATAATTATAATAAATTTTTAAAGACTTACCCTTTTATTAACTCTCCAATACAAATTACAAGGATAGAGGTATGGATAACTAACCGTCAAGCTCAAACCAATAATATAAGAAATTTAGTTGCTCTTCAAGATATAGGTGAAAGTAATCCAAAAAATACCAGGTTAGCTGAATTTGATGATAATTTTATCAATTCAAATAGTTTGTATTTTTTACCGTCAAATGGTTCAAACAAGTTCAATCCAGAAAATATAGAATCAGGCGCGTACATTGATGCAAACATAAGAGACAAAGCAACTATTTCTCAGTCCTTTGGTCAACTAAATACAATAGTCCAAGAGGGCATCGACTATGCTATCCTAGAAAGTGCAAGAAAACTCGATCCATCGGAATATAGCTTCCATCCACAACTCGGCTATATTTCTTTAAATCAAAGATTAGGAAATGATGAGATTCTTGGTGCTTCATTTCAATATACATATAGAGGGGAAGTTTTTCAGGTGGGAGAATTTGCCAATAGCGGACAAGTTGGGACTAATACCACTACAATTACTACTGAAAAAGACGATACAGATAATCTAATTATAAAATTATTAAAAAGTAGTTTAACTAATGTAAATCAGCCTGTTTGGAACTTAATGATGAAAAACATATATAATACAAGTGCTTTTCAACTTGAAAAGGATGACTTTAGACTAAACATTCTTTATTCAGATCCCTCACCAATTAATTATTTGTCATCAGTAGATGATGAAATATGGCCTC
The DNA here is from genome assembly GCA_902628605.1 of uncultured Bacteroidota bacterium. The sequence goes on along the minus strand of CACONV010000003.1, from coordinate 21,756 downwards.
AAGATTTAAGCAGTAGTGTATTATTAAGAACTTTTGGATTAGATAAATTAAATATTTATAATGATCCCGAACCCAAGGGGGATGGTTTTTTTGATTTTATTCCTGGCATTACTGTTGATCAGAAGTATGGAAGAATAATTTTCCCCACCATAGAACCATTTGGTGAAACACTATTTGATTTGTTAACAGCTGAAAAACACACATCCGAAGAATACGAAAATAGAGAAACTTATAACCTAAATCAAAAAAAATATGTTTTCTGGGAAATGTATGCACTTACACAGGCCGCCGCTCTTCAGTCAACAGAAAAAAACAAATTTCAATTAAAAGGAAGATATAAAACTGCTAATTCTGATGGAATTTCTATAGGAGCATTTAATATTCCTAGAGGTTCGGTTCAAGTTACTGCGGGGGGTAGGGTTTTAAGAGAAGGTGTTGATTATACTGTAAATTATCAAATTGGGAGGGTTAAAATTCTTGATCTAGGGTTAAAAGCATCAAATATTCCTATTAAAATATCTGTTGAGAATAATACATTTTTTGGACAGCAAAACAAGAGATTTTCAGGATTTGATTTAATTCATCAACTTAATGAAAATACCATTATTGGGGGTACTTTGATTAATTTGAGTGAAAACCCTCTTACCCAAAAAGCAAATTATGGAACAGAGCCTGTAAACAATACGATGATTGGTCTGAACACGAATTTTTCTACAGAAGTTCCTTTTTTTACAAAGTTGGTTAACTACATACCAACAATTAGGACAAGTGAAAAATCAAAAATATCTGTAAGAGCTGAGGTTGCTAGTTTATTAGCAAGGAATCCCAGAAACACTCAATTGCAGGGAGAAGCAAATGTTTATTTAGATGACTTTGAAGGAGCTCAAACAAATATTGATGTTAAAGGATCTTTTGCATGGAGATTAGCAAGTATACCTAGGCAAAAAAGTTATGACAATGATTATGGCAAAGATAACATCAAGTCAGGCTATAAAAGAGCAAAATTGGCTTGGTACACCATTGATCCAGTATTTTATTCGGGACAATTTAGACCAGATAATATTTCTAATACAGATATTTCTTTAAACACAACCAGAAGAATATTCATAAATGAAATTTTTCCTGAACAGGACCTGGTTCAGGGTCAATCTACTGTCCAAAATACTTTGGATTTGTCATTTTTTCCTGGTGAAAAGGGGCCATACAACAATCAAGAAAAACCATTATTTGAGGAAAACACAAAATCAAATTGGGGTGGAATTATGAGAGCAATAAATTCTACAAATTTTGAACAAGCTAATGTAGAATTTATTGAATTTTGGTTATTAGACACTTTCAATGAAATTGAGGGAGAAAGTAAAGATTTGGGTAATTTAATTTTTCATCTTGGAAATATTTCAGAAGATATTCTTCCAGATGGAAGAAAACAATTTGAAAATGGACTACCAGGCTCTGAGACAGCATCAACAAAAACAACAAGCTGGGGTAGAACACCTTCTTCTCAGTCCCTTTTGTATGCATTTAATTCAATTGAAAGTGACAGAAACCTTCAAGATGTTGGATTAGATGGGCTCAATGATGAAGAAGAAAAGGTTTTTTATCCAAATGGACCAGATGAAGATCCAGCAGGAGATAATTATCAATTTTTTCTTCAGGCTCAAGGTGGTATAATTGATAGATACAAGAATTATAATGGTACTGAAGGAAATTCTCCCATATCTTTTTCTGATGAAAATAGGGGGAGTACTACTGAGCCAGATACTGAGGACATAAATAGGGATCAGACTATGAATACAATTGACAGTTATTTTGAATATACAGTCCCTATAAGAAAGCAAATGAACGTTGGGAATCACCCATTTGTAACAGATGTGAGGGAGAATATTAGCGTGACATTACCTAATGGAAGATCAATAACTACAAGATGGATCCAGTTTAAGGTACCTATCGATAAGAGTTATTACCTTGAGACTAACTTTAAAAACTACTACCAAAACATCAATGGGATAGAGGACTTGAGATCAATTCGATTTATGAGAATGATTCTTAAAGACTTTGAATCTCCAGTTATATTAAGATTTGGAACACTTGATTTAGTTAGAGGTGATTGGAGAAGATACAATAAGTCTCTTAATGAAAATTTGATATATTCTTCCAATACAACTGTAGATATAAGCACTGTAAATATTTTAGAAAATGAAAATAGAATACCAGTTAACTATGTTTTGCCTCCTGATATTCAAAGAGAACAAATCAACAATAACAACACTATAGTCAGACAAAATGAACAATCTCTGTCATTTAGAGTTTGTAATCTTAAACCCATGGATTATAGAGGAATTTTCAAAAATGTTGATGTTGATTTAAGACAATATAAAAAGTTAAAGATGTATATACATGCCGAATCAATTCAAGGGAACAATCCTCTTCCTGGCGAGGGTAATTTTGATGATCATGACAGAAGATTAGTTGCTTTTTTAAGACTAGGGACAGATTATCAAGACAACTATTATCAAATTGAAGTCCCTTTAAAACCCTCAAAATTTGTTGAGAATTCATCAAATAGAATGAGTGCAGAAGATGTTTGGAACCCAGATACTAATTCAATTGATTTCCCTGTCGAATTGTTATCCAAAATTAAGTCTAAATATTTAACTAAAAATTCTTTAACAGAGGCTTCTTTTTATGATGAAGAAATGAACGAGGTAGATGAATTTACTGCAATTTCTAAGTTGTCAGGTAGTAAACATTACAGGATTTCAGTTAAAGGAAATCCATCGCTAGGCTCAATTAGGACAATGATGGTTGGGGTAAAAAATCCGTCAACAATAATTGGTGACAATTTATGCGGTGAGGTTTGGTTTAATGAATTGAGAATAGCTGGAATTGACAACAATGGAGGGTGGGCTTCCATAGGATCAATCGATGGGAATATGGCGGATTTTTTAAATTTTTCAGGTAACACCCGTTATTCCTCAATCGGTTTTGGAAGTATTGATCAATCCCCGAATCAACGAACTAGAGAAGAATTATTTCAGTATGATTTTACAACTGCTGGAGATGTAGCTAAACTTTTGCCAGCTAGCTTTGGAATTCAAATACCACTTAATTATAGTGTTGGTGAGGTGATAATTTCACCCGAATTTGACCCTTTTTATCAGGATATAAAGCTAAAAGACAGAATTGACGCTTCTGGTTCAAATGAGGAAAAAAATAAAATTAGGGAGCAAGCAATTGACTACACAAAAAGAAAAAACATAAGTATTGTTGGGATAAAAAAGATCAGTAATTTGGATAAGAAAAAATTTTATAATATCGAAAATTTTGATTTTTCTTATTCGTTTAATGAAATATATCATCATGATTACGAGATTGCAAATCAAAAAAATAAAAATATTAGGCTGCAAGGAAATTATGGATATAATTTTCAAAGTTTGGGGATATCTCCATTTTCTGAGATTAAATTTTTAAAAAATAAAAAATACCTAGAATGGTTAAGGAATTTTAATTTTAATCCTTTACCATCAAGTTTTTCCTTCTCAGCAAATATAAATAGAACCCTAAATTCACAACAATTCAGAGATGTTTATATGGATGTTGAAAATGAAAATTCATTTTTGGCTCTACCAGTTCTCGTGCAGAGAAATTATTTATTTGACAACACATATAATTTACAATACAATTTGACAAAATCTACCAGAGTCAATTTCACCTCTTCGACTAGTAGGATAGTCAGAAACCGTTTTGACGAGCAAAGTGCAGATTACAAAAAAACACAAAATATATGGTATAATATTTTCGACCAAGGAGATCCAAATAGACATTTTCAAAATTTTAATTTAACCTACAAACTACCTTTTAAATTTTTTAAATTGTTAAGTTTCATTGATTCTGAATTAAATTATTCTGGGGATTTTAGTTGGTTACGCGGATCTGACATTTTATCACAAGTAGAAAATGACTTAGGACAAAAATTAGGAATTGTTAACACAATTCAAAATGCAAACACAAAAACTATAAATGGCTCTATTCAAACAAATAAACTTTACGAAATATTTAGATTAAAAAACAAAAGTAGAAGATTAATAAATAATGATTTATCTAAATCTAATGATTCCATTTCAAATAAAACCAGGAATAATAAATTACTTAAAACAACAGTAGATATTTTAAATTCTTTTAAAAGATTAAGGTTTTCCTATTCAGAAAACAATGGGAAAGTTATACCTGGGTATTTAAACTCAATAGGATTTCTAGGCTCTTTTGATCCAAGTTTAGCCTTTACTTTTGGGAGTCAGTCGGATATAAGATATGAAATTGCAAAGAGAGGAATGTTGACCAATTTCGATGGATTTAATCAACCTTTCTCACAAGTTCGAAACAACCAACTAACTATAAATGGACAATTGAGATTTGGTAAAAGTTTTTTGGTGGACCTCAATGCAGAACGAGATTATTCTGAAAATATAACTGAAAATTTTAATGTGAGCGACAAAACATATATACCTTTTAATACTAATATTTACGGTAATTATGGAACTTCTACAGTTATGATAAGAACGGCATTCAGAAGATCTAGGCGCGGTGGCTCTGACTTTAGTAGATTTAGACAAAACAGAATAATCATCGCAAATAGGTTAGCTAAATCTAGAGGTATACCTATTTCAGATAATGTAAATATTTTTCCTTCCGGATATTCTAAAAATCAACAAGATGTGATAATTGCCGCATTTTATTCTGCATATACAGGGAGTGACCCCAATAATGTGTCATTAAATCCAATCAAAAATGTACCAATACCAAATTGGAATATAAGATATACAGGCCTAATGAATAATAAATCAATTAGAAAATTATTTAATAGATTTTCTATTTCTCACGGTTATAGATCGAGTTATACTATAAATCAATTCCAATCAAATTTAGACTATAATCCAAGTCAGCTTGAACAAAAAAATCAATATGGAGATTACCTATCAGATATACTTTTTGGAAATATTAATTTGGTAGAACAATTTAATCCTTTAGTCAGACTGGATATAGAGTTAAAAAACTCTTTAAAAGTTCTAACCGAATTGAAGACTGATAGAGCCTTATCATTAAGTTTAGATAACAATATATTGACTGAAACCAGAGGTGACGAATATATATTTGGTCTGGGGTATAGATTAAAAGACATACCGTTTACTACCAATATTGGGGGTAGAAGAAGAACTATGAAGGGAGATTTAAATGTTAAAGCAGACTTGTCATATAGAGATAATATAACAATTTTAAGAAGTCTCAATATTGATAATAATCAAGTTACAGCAGGACAGACCCTTTGGTCAATTAAAGTGACTGCTGATTATATGTTATCAAGAAATATCACCGCTCTGTTTTTTTATGACCACAATTTTTCAAAATTCGCAATATCTACTGCTTTCCCTCAAACTAGTATTCGTTCGGGAATTTCCATTCAATACAATTTTGGGAATTAAATTTTTTTTATTTTAAGTTAAATTTATATTTGTTTTTTTAATTTAAACCCATGAATGTACCTGTAAACTTAAAGTACACTAAAGACCACGAGTGGATATCTATTGAAGGTGATATAGCTACCGTGGGGATAACTGATTTTGCACAAGGAGAACTAGGTGATATTGTTTATGTTGAAATTGAAAAAATTGGTGAAAATTTTTTAAAAGAAGAAGTTTTTGGGACTGTTGAGGCTGTGAAAACAGTTTCAGACTTATTTATGCCAGTCACAGGAGAAATTATCGATATAAATGAGACATTGAATGAAAAACCTGAGCTAGTTAATGAGGATCCGTATGGTCAAGGATGGATGATCAAAATTAAATTGAATAACTTTGGTTCGTCTGATCTTCTCAATTCTGATGAATATAAAAAATTAATTGGTGCTTAAATACAAGTTTACCTATTTGACTTTATTATATTCCTTTTTAATTATTTTTTTTTCAGTTATACCACTACAAATTAGAATAGCTGAGGTAAATAATTTTTTTAGTCCTGATAAATTTCTACATTTTTTAACGTACCTCCTTTACACAATTTCAATTTACCTATCCCTATTGATTGATACAAATGTCAAGAATCCAAAATTAAGTTCAATGTTCATTTCTTTTATTGTAGGTTTTTCATTAGAACTCGTTCAAGGTTTTTTTTTGATTCACAGGTCATTTGAAATATTAGATTTATTTTCGAATTGCGCTGGAATTTTAACTTTTGTTTTAGTGTCAAAAACTATTAAAAAAGTTATAGCTTAATCACGTAATTTTTTAAATTAGCATCAAATTTAATTATGCAGATTAAAAAGAACCCTAAAGCTGACCTTACGAAGAACAGTAATTTATACTTTGCAATAGGTCTTGCTGTAATACTTTTTATATCATGGAGAGCTATTGAATGGAAGACATATGACAGGTCAGGGTACGGCTATGAGGCCTTAAATATTGATGATGATGATGAGGAGGAAATCCCCATTACTGAACAAATTAAAACACCCCCGCCGCCGCCACCACCACCACCTGCACCTGAAATTATCGAAGTAGTTGAAGACGAAGAAGAAATTGAAGAAACAATTATTGAATCAACTGAGACCGACCAAGAGGAAATTGTTGAGATAGTGGAAGTTGAAGAAGAATTTGAAGACGTAGACGTCCCTTTTGCTGTTATCGAAGATGTTCCGATTTATCCTGGATGTGAAAGAGTTGCTAAGTCGAAAAGAAGGGATTGTTTTCAAGAACAAATAAATAAGCACATAAGAAAAAATTTCCGTTATCCAGAAATTGCACAGGAAATGGGAATCCAAGGAAGAGTATACGTTAATTTTGTCATCGATAAGGATGGAAGTATTACCTCAATTAGAATGAGAGGTCCTGACAAAAATTTAGAGAAAGAGGCACAAAGGATAATAGCCAAACTTCCCCGAATGACTCCAGGAAAACAGAGGGGTCGTGCAGTAAGAGTTCCCTTCAGTATACCAATTACATTTCGATTACAATAAAAGTAAATTAGTTTTTAAAAAATAATTTTTAAAGTTACCAGACCTGATATGCAAGTTGGTAAAGAAGAGCACTTAAACACAAAAATTTTCAAAGATTTTTTTGAAATAACAAAAAGTCGTTTATCAATAAGTGTAGTTTTTTCCTCTATTACGGGTTACCTTTTAGCTACAGAAACTGTTGACACTCTACACATTATGTATTTATTCCTTGGTGGTTTTTGTATGGTAGGTGCATCAAATGCACTTAATCAGGTTATTGAAAAGGATTACGATGCAGTTATGAAAAGAACTCAAAACCGACCCATTCCTAGGGGGCGAATAAGTATTTCAAGTGCATTGATTCTTTCTCTCTTAATGATAGTCATGGGTTTTTATCTTTTATATCATCTAAATTTAAAAACAGCATTTTTTAGTTTTTTTTCAATTCTAATCTATGTTTCTATTTATACTCCTTTGAAGACAATTACCCCTTTATCGGTTTTTATTGGAGCATTTCCCGGAGCTATTCCATTTATGCTTGGTTGGGTTTCGGTTACAAATAAATTTGGGATAGAACCGGGTATACTTTTTATGCTACAATTTTTTTGGCAATTTCCACACTTTTGGGCGATAAGTTGGGTAATGCATGAAGATTATCAAAAAGCTGGATTTAAAATGTTACCTACAGGTAGAAAAGATCGTAAAACCGCTTTTCAAATTACATTTTACACACTTTGGATGATATTTATTTCATTGATTCCTTATACTCACTACTCAGGAAGTCTAAGCTTAACTCAAAATTCTGCTTTGTTAATTTTAATATTAGGAATCACAATGTTATATTTTTCAATTGATCTGATGGTAAAAAAATCAAATAAAGCTGCAAGTAAACTTATCATTGTTAGTATATTTTATTTAAGTTTAGTTCAATTAATATTCATATTTGACAAATATTTTTTAGCATGAAGGAGAATAATACTAGAAATAGTAAATCAAAGAAAATGATGTTATGGGCAGGGATGATTAGTATGACCATGACATTTGCTGGTCTAACAAGTGCTTACGTTGTTAGTAGTCAAAGACCGGACTGGAATATTGAATTTAAATTTCCCATATTATTCTATTGGAGCACCATAGTCATTATTTTTAGCAGCTTTACATTTTGGATTTCTAAAAAAATGCTAAAGAATGGAGATATACAAAAAACAAATTTAATGTTATTCTCAACATTAATTTTAGCGATAATTTTTATTATTCTTCAATTAAATGGATTTAAACAAATTATTAATCAAGGGTACTATTTTACTGGTCCTGAAAGTTCAATATCAACTTCTTTTATTTATGTGCTTGTAATGCTTCATCTTGCTCATCTAATTTCGGGCATAATTGTTTTGATTGTTGTATTATTTAATTCCTTAAATAAAAAATACACTATGTACAAAACTCTGGGATTTGATCTTGCTGAAATGTTTTGGCATTTTCTAGGATTTTTGTGGTTATTTTTATTCTCTTTTTTAATATTTAATTATTAAAATAAATTAAATTTGTGAATAAGAATATTGATTATTGAAGATGGATATAACGAGTTCTGACTCTGAGCTTAGTTCTGAAATTTGGGAAGGCGGTAATAAGCCCTTAAATGCAAGTTATGGCAAGTTAATGATGTGGTTTTTTCTTGTTTCAGATGCTTTAACTTTTTCTGGTTTTATAGTTTCCTACGGTTTTTCGAGATTTAAAAATATTGATTCTTGGCCTATTGCTGATGAAGTTTTCACCCATTTCCCCTTTTTACATGGAGTAGATGCACCTATGTATTATGTTGCTTTGATGACCTTTATACTTATTTTCTCTTCCGTTACTATGGTTTTAGCTGTTGATGCTGGCCATCATATGAAAAAAAATAAAGTTGCATTTTATATGTTTTTAACGATAATTGGAGGAGCAGTTTTCGTTGGTTCTCAAGCCTGGGAATGGAAAAACTTCATTAAAGGAGAATACGGAGCATTGGAAACAAAAGGAGGACAAATATTGCAGTTTGTAGATGGGTCTTCTGGGGATAGAGTTTCTTTAGCTTCATTTGCCTTAAGTACTAGTTCTCAAAGAACAACACATCAAAAAAACACTGGAATTTGGTTTCAAAATGAGTCCTCTCTTCCCACATTTTCCCTTATAGAAGTTAAAAAGGGGTTTCTAAAAAACCCTAATCTTTTAATAAGGGGTGAAAAAATTAATGATAGAGGAGAAAAAATAGTTTTGTCAAGAGAACAATCCACTTTAAAGATTGAAGATGCAGTCAATGTTGTTGAAGGAGCAAATCTAATCCATAATGAATATGGTAACAGATTGTTCGCTAATTTTTTCTTTTTTATAACTGGATTTCATGGTTTTCACGTATTCTCAGGTGTGGTAATTAATATTATTATATTTTTCAATGTAATAATTGGCACTTATGAGAAAAGAGGTCATTATGAAATGGTTGAAAAAGTTGGCTTGTACTGGCATTTTGTCGATCTTGTATGGGTTTTTGTTTTTACATTTTTTTATTTGGTATAAGTTTAAAACATGGAAGAAGGAGAGCATAAATTAGAAATATTTAGAGGTTTAATAAAGTTCAAATCTAATGTTCAAAAGATTTGGGGAGTTTTATTTGTGCTTTCTGTAATAACAACAGTTGAAGTAGTATTAGGTATTTTAAAACCTCAACCACTTTTAACTATGCTTTTTGGAATGAAAATTCTAAATTGGATTTTTATTATACTCACAATACTCAAAGCATATTATATAACATGGGATTTCATGCATGTTAGAGATGAAAGAGACTCTTTAAAAGGTTCTGTTGTTTTGCCTCTAATAATTTTAATTCCTTATTTAGCTTTCATCCTCTTACTCGAGGCGGATTATATTTTTAATATAATGGTTGATGGTTTTGTAAGTTGGAATTTCTAGAGAATCTAATTTGAATAATCGACTTAAAAAATATTTAGTTTTAGGCATACTGTTTATCTTTCCTATCGTCGTCTATCTTTTCTTTGCAACTGGCATTAACAATTTTGCAAAGCTTCCTGTTTTAAAAAAAAATATAGCAGACATTTCAGAATGGGAGACTTTAAGTGGGAAAAATGTTAAGCTTGAAAACAACATTTCGATTATTGGCTTCTGGGGTAACGATCTGGATCTTCGAAAATTTGATGCTTTCAATTTGAATCAAAAAATATACAAGAGATTTCATAAGTTTAAAGATTTGCAATTTTTGATGGTTGTTTTGAATGATAACCAAGACAAATCACTTGAAATATTAGATGAACTTAAAAGAGGTTCTTCAGAAGACATGTCAAAGTGGAAATTCATTTTGGGAGACGAATTAAAAATTCAAGGACTTTTCTCAAGTTTAGGAAGTGACATAAAACTAAACAAAAAGTTAAGTACCCCATTTGTTTTTATAATTGACAAGGATAGAAATTTAAGGGGGAGGGATGATGATAAACAAACAGGTACTCTCTATGGATATAATTCTTCGTCTGTTGCCGAGTTAACAAAAAAAATGACCGATGACATAAAAATTATTCTTGCTGAATATAGATTAGCTCTTAAGAAGAATAATAAATACAAATTAGATAGAGGATTTTAATTTTTTTAAAATTCTTAATTTTGTTGCATGAAAAACATTTCATTTGGCACAATCGCTGTTGTATTGGTTTTTGGGGTATTATTCATTCCCAAAATAATAAACAAAATTTCTAAAAAAAATGTTGTTACAAGTAACAGGACAATTAAACCCGGTTATGAAAGTTTAGATTATATTAAATTAAATGGAATAAAGAGGAAGGTGCCTGATTTTGCTTTTTTAAATCAAGACAGCATTTATATAACAAATGAAGACTTTTTAGGTAAAGTTTATGTTGCAGAATTTTTCTTTACAAGATGCCCTACAATTTGTCCAATTATGAATCAAAATATGAAGATTATTTATGACAAGTTCGTTGAAAGAAAAGATTTTGGAATTGCATCTTTTACAATAGATCCTGACCACGACCGTCCATATATTTTGAAAAAATATTCTGAAATGTATGTTGGAGATCTTTCCTCATGGTATTTTCTAACACTAGATAAAGAGACTACATATAAGCTAGCTAATGAGGGATTTAATATATTTGCTTCTATAAACCCCAAAGTTGCAGGGGGATTCGAACACCAAGGATACTTTGCTTTGGTTGACAAAAAAGGTTATATAAGATCAAGAAGAGATAATTTTGGTAATCCAATTATTTATTACAATGGAATAGAAAAAAGTAATTCGTATGATGGGACTGAAAATTTAATTTATGATATAGAAAAATTATTAAATGAATAGAAATGACAAATAATAAGGTTGAGATTACAGGTGAGAAACTTAAATATAAAAAGATAATTATTGCGGTTTCTTTATTGATTCCAATTGTGGTTGCTATACTTTTTAGAGTTAAGATTGATGTCACTTATAGTTTTGATTTTCTCCCCAAAATTTATGCTACGATTAATGCTGTAACCACTATTTTTTTAATCCTTGCATACTTTGCTATCAGATCAAAAAAAATAAACTTGCATAGAAAATTGATGAAATCATCAATTTTTCTCTCTTTAGTTTTTCTTGTAATGTATGTTGTTTATCATATGACATCAGACCCAACACCCTATGGCGGAAAGGGCCTTTTAAGACCACTTTATTTTTTCATTTTGATTACCCACATTGTACTATCTGTTGGAATAATCCCTCTTGTTTTGATATCTTACGTGAGGGCAATATCTAAACATTTTTCAAATCACAAAAAAATTGCTCGCATTACATTACCAATTTGGCTATATATAACTACAACCGGTGTAATTGTTTATATAATGATTTCTCCTTATTATAACAAATGAAAAAATATTTATTTACTTTTTTTATTATTTATATTCCAGAGATTTTAAATGCTCAATGTTCGATGTGCCGTGCAGTTCTAGAGTCAGAAAAAGGAATGTCAACTGCAAAAGGCATTAATGACGGTATTTTATACCTTATGAGTATTCCTTATATCCTGGTTTTTATTGTAGGATACATGGTTTATAGAACATATAAAAAATAATTTTTTTATAAATTAGGTTTATATTATAAACTAGTTTAAATTTATATAAAATTTAAAATTTTAATTTGTGAAAATAAACTTAAAAAAAATACTTCAAGTATTAGGAATTGTAGCTTTATCTCTGTTTGTGATTCAACTTATCTTAGGCCTTGTAATATCATTTGCCATTGGTGGATTTATATTTAAAGCTGTTGACAAAATAGAAGATAAAATTGAAGTTATTGATTTATCTAAAGTTAAAGTCGATATCACTGATGATCAAAATTCGATTCATATCAATTCGGATTCTTATAAAAAAAATAATAGTAAAGAAAGAGTTCTTATAATAATGGATAATGATACTATCCTAAACATTAAAAAAAATAATTAAAAATGACAAAGGAAGATCAAATAAAAATAATTAACTCAACTATTAACAAGGCTAGAGAAAACTTAAGACCTTTAAGTTTCAACTTGATTTTTTGGGGAGTAATGATAAATTTAATGAGTGCTTTTCATTATTTCTTTAAGCCCATAGTTGAATATTCTACATATTCTTACATTTTATATTGGATAATTATTCCAATTCTTGGAATGGTATATATGATAAGATGGAATATCAAAAAAGGAATCAAAAGGGGATACGAAACAGTTTTGGATAGGACAATCAAAATTATATGGGCCGTTTTTGGATTAGGGTGGATAATTATTTTAATATCCTCATTGTTAATTGGAAAATCTCCTGTTCCACAAATTCTTTTTCTTCTTGGTTTAGTTCTTGTTATGAACGGACTTATAATTAAATTTAAACCTCTAACTATTGGAGGAATTTTTTTGTTCGTTTTTGTCTTATTTAACGATACAAATCCAGGCATCAATTATTTAATTGTTAATATGATTGGGGTGACCTTGGGTATGCTTCTTCCTGGTTTATTTTTATATAGAATGAAAAATAGTGGATAAGACTTTAGAAAAACTTCTTTTTAACCCCATACGATTAAAAATTATTTCTTTTTTGATTTCTGTTGAGAAGGCAAATTTCAAAAAACTAATGGAGATAACAGATTCTTCAAAGGGCAATGTTAGCACACAGATAAAAAAACTTGAAAGCGAAGGACTTATTAAAATCAATAAAACTTATTTCAATAATTATCCTCTAACTTTATGTAAAATTACTAGAAAAGGGAAAAAGGCATTCAAAGTTTTCTTCGATAATTTAACAAGTATAAAAAATAATGGTTTAATTTGTTTTGGATTAATTGTTTTAAATAAATATGTAATCACTTGTTTTGAAAGCAACAATTTTGTTCAATTTTCAGGACAAGACATTACCATATTTAATAAGTCCGTTATACTATTTTTTGGCTTGGTGTCAGATTCAATTCAGTTTTTTTATTTCCTAATTAGTTCCATATGTAATTAAGTTTAAATGATAAAATTAGAAGGTTTACATAAATCATATAAAATTGGAAATTCCTCACTCCATGTATTGAAGGGAATAAATTTAAATATCGAAGAGGGGGAGTTAATTGCAATTATGGGCTCATCAGGTTCTGGGAAATCCACTTTACTAAATATAATTGGTATGCTAGATTTACTAGATAACGGTACCTATACACTTGACAATGTTGAAATTAAAAATCTTAATGAGACAAAAGCAGCAAAGTATAGAAATCAATTTTTAGGTTTTGTTTTTCAATCTTTTAATTTAATAAATTATAAAAATGCGGTCGAAAATGTTTCTTTACCTCTTTATTATCAGGGAATTGGGAGGAAAGAGAGACAAAAAAAAGCAATGAAATATCTAGAAAAGTTTGGATTGGGCGATTGGTCAAATCACTTACCAAGTGAGCTCTCTGGAGGTCAAAAACAAAGAGTAGCAATTGCAAGGGCAATGGTGACAGAGCCTAAGGTTTTGTTGGCTGACGAACCCACAGGAGCACTTGATAGTAAAACTTCATACGAGGTGATGAATTTGATTCAAGAAATAAATAATGACGGTAAAACAATTCTAGTGGTTACCCATGAGGAAGATATCGCAAAAATGTGTAAAAGAATTGTTAGACTTAAAGATGGAATCATAGTTGAGGATAAGAAAGTTAAACAAAATTTAATAAAGTCAAATGTTTAATAAAGATCGTTGGCAGGAAATATTTGAAACAATAAAAAAGAATAAGCTTAGGACTTTCTTATCTGGTTTTACAGTTGCACTTGGTATTTTTATTTTCATAATATTATTTGGATTTGGGAATGGACTTAAAAACTCATTTAAAGAGTTTTTTTTGGACGACGCTACGAATATACTTTATATTGAATCTGGTAAAACATCAAAACCGTTTAAGGGATACAAAGCAAGCAGAAGGATAGAATTTGAAAATGAAGATTTATATGATATACAAAAATTTTTCAGTTTTTATTTAGAGTACATAACCCCAAGGATAACTAGAGGAGCTAAAATAAAATATAAAAATGAATACGGAAACTACACGACAAGAGGAGTTGCTCCATCTCACCAATTTGCAGAAAAAACAATTGTTATCAAGGGCAGGTATTTAAATGATATTGATATTAAGCAAAAGAAAAAAGTTGCTGTTATTGGACGTTTGGTTGCTAGAGATATATTTGGTGTTGAAGATCCAGTTGGAAAATTCGTTGATATTGGTAAAACTGTTTTTAAAGTAGTAGGAGTTTTTGAAGATTCTGGGGGTGACAATGAGGAACGTTTTGTTTATATTCCCTATACTACAAGACAAAAAATGGAAAAGGCAACAAAAAAAATTGGTTCAATAATTGTGGCTTTCAAACCTGAAATTGGTAATTCTGGTGCGCTAGCTTTTGAGAAACAACTTCGTGAATATCTAAAGCAAAAAAAATTTATTGCCCCTTCAGATTCAAAAGGTATTTTCATCAGAAATGTATCAGATGATCTTAAACGCAATCAGCAATTCGCATCTGCATTACAAATAATTGTCACTTTTGTTGGGATAGGAACTTTGATTGCAGGAATAATTGGTATTTCAAATATTATGGTTTTTGTTGTCAAAGAGAGAACCAAGGAACTTGGAATTAGAAAAGCGCTAGGAGCATCACCAAAGTCAGTTATAAATATGGTTTTGCAAGAATCCATTTTTATTACAACTATTTCAGGTTATGTTGGAATGTTTTTTGCGATTTTAATTCTAAAAAATATTGATAACAAGTTGGAAGATTATTTTATTAAAAATCCCTATATAAACTTAAGTACAGCATTTTTCGCCACAATAGTACTAATTTTGTTTGGAGCTGTTGCTGGGTATGTTCCAGCTAAAAGAGCGGCGAGTATAAAACCAATAGTCGCATTAAGAGATGAATAGTTTAAAAGTTATTTTTGATTATGACACTTGGCAGGAAATCTTTAGTTCTATAAAGAAAAACAAGGTTCGGACTATTATTACGGTTATAGGAGTACTTTGGGGTATTTTTATATATATAACATTATCGGGTTCATCAAATGGCTTGGATAATGGATTTGATAAGGAGTTTGAAAATATTGCAATGAATTCAATGTTTATATGGACACAGCAGACAAGTATGCCTTATAAGGGTTTTAAAACAGGTAGGAGACCTAAACTCAAAATTAGTGATGCGAAGGTATTGTTAAATAATGTACCAGACATACAATATATAGCTCCCAGAAATGCGAGAGGGGTTTTTGGTGGTTCACCCCCTGCGACCATTGTAAGAAAATCTAAATCTGGTAATTATAATATTTATGGTGACTTTCCTGAATACACCAAAATTGCAACAAAAAAAATTTTTAAGGGGGGGAGGTTTATAAATCAAATAGATATTGATTTGTCTAGAAAAGTATGCGTTATTGGAGAAAGAACAAAAAAAGAATTGTTTGTTGAAGGAGAAAAAGTAATTGGCGAATATATTAAATTGGATGATGTTTTTTTTCAAATAATAGGTGTTCATAAATATATTCAAGGTGGTGGTTTTGAGACAGACGGTGACATATTTATACCGTTTACAACATTTAAAAACATTTATAATACAGGAGAAAATGTTGGTTGGTTTACAATTGCAGCCTATGATGACTCAAATGTGGTAGATGTAGAAAAACAAATAAAAAGTACTTTAAAAAGGATTCATAACGTAAATCCCTTAGATGAAAGAGCTATTAACGGTTTTAACTTAGGAGAAATATTCAATAAAATTAAAGGGTTTTCTAAGGGAATGACACTTCTCTCAATTATTGTTGGGATAGCCACAATACTTGCAGGAGTTATTGGAATTGGGAATATATTATTGATATCAGTTAAAGAAAGAACTAAAGAATTAGGTGTTAGAAGAGCAATAGGAGCTACTCCATCTGAAGTGAAAACTCAAATAATTTTAGAGTCTGTATTTTTAACTTTGGTGTCAGGAATTTTTGGAATTATATTAGGAGGGTTAGTGCTTTATGTTATCAATATAGTCACAATAGACATAGATAGTTTTCCCTACACCAATCCAACTGTTCCAATCTCATTTATTTTGGCCGCATTATTAATCATTATTTCACTTGGAACACTAATTGGTTTAATTCCAGCTCAAAGAGCTGTGAGTATAAAACCCATTGATGCATTAAGAGAAGAATAAATTTAAATTATGAAAAAAATTATCCGCTATTTATTATTATTTATTGTCATTTTTTCAGGTTTATTTTCTATTGCCTATTTTATAAAATCAAATAGCAAGGGGAACATAATATATGAAACAAATAATCCTTTCATAACAAATATTGAAAGAAAAACAGTAGCAACTGGTAAAGTCATTCCTGAAGATGAAGTTGAAATTAAACCTCAAGTACAAGGAATTTTGAGCCAAGTTTTTGTCGAAGAAGGAGATTTTGTTAAACAAGGAGATATTATAGCTAAAATAAAAATTGTTCCCGATGAAGGACAACTTAACAGTGCTAAAGGTAGACTAGCAAATGCAAGACTGGTTTTTAAAAACTCTGAAATTGATTTTAAAAGAAATCAAAATTTAATGAAAAAAGGAATTATATCTATTAAGGAATTTCAGGACATAAAATTGAACTTCAACAGATCAAAACAAGATTTACTTAATGCTGAAAATGATTTTAAAATTATAAAATCTGGATCTGCTGGAGGATTAGCTACTGCAAACACAGAGGTTCGAGCAACTGTACCTGGAACGGTTCTAGAGATACCTGTTAAGGAAGGAGATCAGGTGATTGAAAGTAATTCTTTTAACAATGGAACTACAATTGCTATTATCGCTGATTTAAACAAAATGATTTTCGAAGGGAAAGTAGATGAAACCGACGTAGATAAAATGTTTTTAGGAATGCCATTAATGGTAAGTTTAGGTGCAATAGATGATAAGTTTTTTGACGCAAAATTAAAATTTATCGCTCCTAAGGGAAATGAAGAAGAAGGCATTGTTCAATTTAAGATTAAAGGGGATTTAAAGTTAGAGAAGGAATTTACGATTAGGGCAGGATATAGTGCCAATGCTTCCTTCATTCTTGAAAGGAAAGATAGTGTTTTAAGTATTTCTGAAGCATTACTTCAGTTTGATAAAGATTCGGACAAGCCTTATGTTGAGATTGAAACTTCAGATCAAAAATTCAAAAGAAAAAATATTGAAATTGGAATTTCTGATGGAATAAATGTTGAAATCATATCAGGGATTAATTTAAACGATAGGGTAAAAGTTTGGAACAGAACACAAACTGAAAATCTAGAAAGTGAAACAGATACTGATGATAAAGATGAGAATTAATAAAATATTAATTGTTTTAATAGTTGCTCTAACTTACCAGAAATTAATTGGCCAGTCAAAAGTATGGACCCTTGAAGAATGTATTGAATTGGCGATTGAGAAAAATATTTCAGTTAAACAAGGTCAGTTAAACTATGAGGATGCATTAATTGACAAAAAAACCGCTAAAGCGAATTTTTTGCCAACTATTAACTTTAATGCAAATCATTCATGGAATATTGGTTTAAACCAAAATATTACTACTGGTTTGTTTGAGAACATGACAACACAATTTTCATCAGGCAATTTAAGTTTGGGAGTTGATATATACAGAGGAAAACAAAATTTTATTCAACTCTACAGAGCGAATTTAGCTTTACTGGCCAGACAATATCAGATTGAAGACATAATGGATGATACCAAGCTGCTTGTCGCAAACGCATATCTGCAGATTATGTTCAATAAAGAGATTGTGAATGTACAGAAAACACAATTAGATATAGTTAAAAGACAATTGGAAAGAACATCAAATTTAGTTGAAGCTGGAATTTTAATTGAAAATGACCGTATAGATTTAATTGCGGAAGTTGCGTCCCAAGAGCAAAATCTAGTTTTATCTAATAATAATTTAAGACTCTCCAAAATAAACCTGGCTCAATTGCTACTTATTACGGATTACGAAAACTTTGATATTTTAACTGAAGATTTGGATGTGCCCTTTTCACAAATAATGGAAGAAGGGCCAAAGAAAATTTTTGAAAAAGCCTTATCATTTAGAAATGATATAAAACTTGCAATTGCAAATGTTGAAATAGCAGAAGCAGATATTAAATTAGCAAAAGGTAATCTTTTACCATCACTTGTAGGTTTTTATAGTTTTAGCACAAGACTATCATATGCAGATAGGATTAGAGGCTCTGGAGAATTTCAAGAAATCCCGATAGGATTTGTAAGGAGCAGTGGAGAAGTTGTTAACACCAATAGAGAAATACTTGAAGTTATTGGGCCTCTGCCAGTTTTTGATCAGTTGGGAATTAATGATGGACATAATTTTGGAATTCAATTGAACATCCCAATATTTAATGGTTTAAGAAATAGAAATAATTTTAGGCAATCAAAAATTAATCTTGAAAGATCAAAAAATTTAATGGAGCAACAAAAATTAGATCTGGAAACCACTATTAATCAAGCTTTTAACGATACAAAGGGAGCTTACACTCTGTATGAAGCAGCAAAAAAAACCAAAGATGCAAGACTAACTTCATTTAACAATTCTAAGGATAGATTTGACGAAGGAATAATTGACAGCTTTAACTACCTCCAAATCAAACAGTCTTATGACACCTCAGTTTCTGACGAAATACGTTCTAAATATGATTATATATTTAAATTAAAAGTTTTGGAGTTTTATTTTGGAATACCCATTAGTATGTAATTTTATCTCATGAAAAATTATATTCTTTGTTTAGAAACTTCATCAACAAATTGCTCAGTATCCATATCAAATGAAAACAAAATAATATATACAAAAGAGTCAGACGGTGAAGGTTACAAGCATAGCGAATTTCTACATTCATTTATAGAAGAGTCCATGGTTAATTCAAAGCTTGAATATGACCAACTAATGGCTGTCTCAGTTGGTATTGGGCCAGGCTCTTTTACCGGGCTCAGGATTGGTTTATCTTCAGCGAAAGGCATATGCTATTCAAAAGATATACCTTTAATTACAATTAATAGCCTTGAAATTCTTGCACACAAGTATAAAACAACAAATGAAGAAATTTTAGTTCCGATGTTTGATGCTAGAAGAATGGAAGTCTACTTTTCGATTTTTGATAAAAATCATAAACTATTAAAATCTCCAACCTCAAGAATTCTTTCAGAAGATTTTTTTCATGACTTTCCAAATAAAAAGAAGGTTATTTTTGGAAATGGAGCTGAAAAATGTAAAAGTATTTTCAATTCAAACGAATTCAAATATATAATTGAAATATCCAACCCGTCTTCAAAAGAAATGGGTGAAATTTCTTACACCAAATTTTTAAAAAAAAATTATGCTGATTTAGCTTACTGTGAACCTCTTTATCTGAAAAATAATTACTTAAAAAACTAAAAAAGCGACCCCTATCCGTTAATTGCTGATACAGTCTCTACTTTTCCTGGGACCATTTCTTTTAACATATTTTCAATACCATTTTTTAATGTAATTGTCGAAGATGGACAACCACTACAAGCTCCTTGTAAAACTACTTCTACCAATTTTTCTTTGGGATGATATTGTTTAAATAGGATGTTTCCACCATCCATAGCTACGGAGGGTTTAATATATTCATCAATTACTTTTATAATTTGCCTTGAAACATTATCTAAGGATTGATTATTAGAATTGTTTTCTTCAACTTCTTTTTTTTCTACGAGGGTAAAATCGAATTCTTTTTCTAATTTTTCTTTTAAGAAATCTCTAAAATCATTTACGTGAGAATCCCAATTGTAATTTTCACTTAAAGAGACAGATATATAATTATCATTTAAAAAAACTTGTTCTACATATTCAAAAGAAAAAATGGAATTTATAAAATTTGACTTACTACTAGAATTACCTCTTTTGACTTCATGTATTTTTTTAGTTAAAAGTTTGTTACAAACAAATTTCATCACTTTTGGATTTGGTGTACTTTCAGCGTAGAGTGTAATGATATTTTCTTTTTTTTCATTCATTTTAAATTTATCTGAAAAAATTAACTGTAATTTTTTTTCAATGATTTTTTCAACTTCATCTATAACATCCACCCAAGATACTATATCAAATCTCTCGAGTACCATTTCATTTTTTGATATAGAAACAGATTTTATAAATGGTAGATAAAACATTTCTCTAGCTATAGGGGTGTCATTAGCTTCTTCTACAGTATTAAATTTTTTTTCATCAGCATCTAGGTTAAAATTCCATTTAAATGATGCTAAATCATCATTAACAATATTGGATTCAATTATAAGTTTATCCATAGTGCAAAATTAAAAAGTTTAATTTACATTTAATTAAATTATGCTTATAAAATCTATTTTAGGTAAAAGCCCATTATGGGGCAAAGATTGTTTTTTTGCTGACAACGCTACTGTAATTGGAGACATAGTCATTGGAGATTTTTGTTCAATTTGGTTTAATACCGTTATTAAAGGTGATGTAAATAAAATAAGAATTGGGAATAATGTGAATATTCAAGATGGCTCAGTAGTCCATGCTACTTATAAAAAAGCCTCAACATCAATTGGTAACCATGTTTCAATAGGTCATAATTCAACAATCCATGGATGTATTATAGAAGATTATGTTTTAATAGGAATGGGAAGCGTTGTAATGGACCATTCTAAAATAAGTTCAAACACGATAATAGCGGCTGGGAGTGTAATAACAGAAAACACTGTTGTTGAACCTAACTCAGTTTATGGTGGTGTTCCTGCAAAAAAAATAAAAGATATAGAACAATCTAAATCGAAAAAAGAAATAGAAAGAATTGCAAAAAACTATATTATTTACTCAAATTGGTATAAATAATTAGAAACCTAATTCTGACTTAACATCGCTCATTAAATCTTTTCCTTTGGCCATTATTACACTTCCACCAGTTGAAGAATCCAACACATAATCAAAACCTTGAGCAGCAGCTACTCTTTCAATCGCCTCTCTTGCTTTGTCATATAGAGGTTTCATCATTTCCATTTGTTTTTTTTGTAAATCTTGGGCAGCTGTTTCTCTATACTGGTTTATATTTTGTTGCATAGTTTCCAATTCTTTTTGACGGGCTTGGTTTGTAACATCAGTTTGATTAGCAGCATCAGCGGAATAAGTCTGAGCCTTGGTCTGAAATTCTTTATATGTATTTTCTATTTCAGTAGAATATGTTTTTTCAAGTTGTTCCAACTGTTTTTGAGCAG
>CACONV010000002.1 GCA_902628605.1 uncultured Bacteroidota bacterium | reverse complement strand
TGTTTAGATGAACATTCTTCATTGTTGATGCGAAAAGTTCAGCACAACTTAAAATTTTAACCTTTCTCGATTTTGGTTTAACTGGTATAGTATCAGTAATAATTAATTCTGCTAAATTGGATTTATCTATTTTTTCATATGCATCACCAGATAAAATACCATGTGTACACACAGCCCTAACAGACAAAGCACCTCTTTGAATCATTAAATCAGATGCTTTTGTAAGTGTTCCAGCAGTGTCGACCATGTCGTCAACTAGAACAACATTTTTTCCTTCAACATTACCAATAAGTTCCATACTATTAATAATATTTGCTTTTTTTCTTTGCTTGTAGCAAATCACAACATCTGACTCTAAAAATTTAGAATATGCATATGCACGTTTCGATCCTCCCATATCAGGAGAAGCTATGGTTAAATTTTTTAATCTTAAGTTTTTTATATGTGGAACAAAAATAGTTGAGGCATATAGATGATCAACAGGCTTTTCAAAAAAACCTTGAATTTGGTCTGCGTGGAGATCCATAGTGATTATTCTTGTAGCTCCCGCGGCTTCTAAAAGTTTTGCAATCAATTTTGCCCCTATCGGTACTCTTGGTTTGTCTTTTCTGTCCTGTCTTGCCCACCCAAAGTAAGGAAGAACAGCAGTAACGTGTCGAGCGGAGGAACGCTTAGCTGCATCAAGCATTAAAAGCATTTCCATAAGATGATCGGAATTTGGATGTGTCGAGCCAATAATAAATACCCTTGACCCACGAATAGACTCTTCAAAAGAGGGCTGAAATTCTCCATCACTAAAATGGGAAAACTTAATTTTACCCAACTTAGCACCGAAATCTTTAGCTATACTGGTAGCTAAATCGTGACTTTGCGAACAGCTAAAAATTTTTGCCTCTGTCATGCTTATTTGGTAAGTTTAGATGGATTGCAAATTTAGAAATTTATTTCGTAATGGAACTTAGAAGGCAACATTTTTAAATGTTGCGATTATTTGTTTACATTTATAAAAATGCCTTGGTGGCGGAATTGGTAGACGCGCTGGATTCAAAATCCAGTTCCTTTGGGAGTGTGGGTTCGATTCCCACCCAAGGTACTTTTATCTACAAGGCATTATTTAACTTAAGTTTCAATTTTCATCTCATTGAATTTAATTTTTGTAAGCTCACTACTGTTCCACATTCCAATCCACCTATTAAATTCAATGATAGAACTTCTATTTATTTTCATTAAAGGTAAAATTTCTTTAAAATTATCTGTAGGCCTTATCAAATTATCAACTGTTACTGCGAAAGCACAAAACTTGGGATAACTTAAAGATCCAAAACCAATAATTGAGTATTTTATTTTATTAGGTTGATTAAACTTTTTAAAACGAGACACAAAATTATTTGCGTTTGATGGTGGGTCTCCTTCGCCATAAGTAGAAGTAAGAATTATAAAAGTTTCTGCTTGATTATAAATTTTATAACTATTCAAAGGTTTTATAATCACTCTCTCCCCAAACGACTGAATTTGAGTACTCAAGAATTTTGCAAATTCAAATGTATTTCCTTTTTCAGATCCCACCAGAATAACGTATTTACTTTCTTTATCGGATGATAAATATTTGATTTTTATGTTCTTGAGAGTTGATTTTAACGAAATTTTGAAGCCAGTGATTATAAAAAACAAAATACTGATCGACGAAACAAGCAAAATTATCGATAATAACATATTTCCTTTTCCAGTATGTAAATTGTAAAACCATTCTTTTGTGAAATAACTAAATGGATAAAAGCTTTGAGAATAAATTCTATTGGTATACTGGTTAACCATTACAGAACGGTCAATTAGTTCAATTGCATAATAGTCACTTTCAGATTTTGAAAATGGATAAATTACTTTTTTCACCTTATCCAGCGCAATCAAATCAAATTTCAAATATTTTTTATCAGATAAAATTTCTTCTTCAAGGAGCATAGAATTTCGTAAATCACCTATCATGAATCTGTCAAAAGTGAGGTAAGCACCTGATATTGCAATTAGAAATACTGGTAAAACAAATATCCTACTAAAAAAAACATGATATTTTTCTGAAAAGTCATTTTCCTTTATTTTTTTAAAAATTTTCAAAACGCCTCCCTGTCTTTGAATTAACAGAATTAGTCCAGTAAGTGTAATAAGTGATAGTATGAATGAAATAATTCCCACGAAAATTCTTCCAATTTTTTTAAAAAAAAGGGATCTATGAAGATTTGTAAAAAAACTAAAAAATTTTGATTTTGGCTTCACCTTTTCAAGTGTTTCCCCATTAATTGGATTTAAATAAACTTCTTCAGTTTGATTTGAAAATGTTAAAACTTTAGCCGAAACAAAATTTTCAGTAGTGATTTTGATCTCATAAACCTCTTTAAATTTTTTGTCTAAAACGTTAAGGGTTTCTTTTAAACTTACTTCATTTAAATTATTGATTTTATAATTTTTTAGTGAATTGGTTATTGGCTCAAAAGCCAAAATTGCACCTGTAAGAGAAGCTAAAATTAAAAATAACGAAGCAACCGCTGCTAAGCTGAAGTGACAATATCTCCAAATTGATAGTATCATAATTTAATTAGATAAGGTTCTCACATTTTTGATAAATCCCGTTCCTTCAAAGCTGTCATTTAGAGATTTTTCTGTTAATTCAAAAGTTAAGTCACCTCTAAAGTACCCTTTATCTTCTACAGCTGTCTCAAATAAAATTTTGTTTCCTTTGCCAATTTCACTTTTATTCAACAAGAGAGGAACTACAAGATTTTTACCACCTCCAATGGTAGGACCTGTAATACCATCTACATGCGCATAATATGCATCATCGCCGATTAGCCCATTACTTTTTAAATTTGCCCAAAATAGTCTCATGTCAAAAAACCAAGTTTTATCTTCGCCAAGAACATAAAGGGTTTTTAAATAATTATCGTTTTCATCCATAAGCGACACTGCTATATATGCACCCTCTCCTCTATATTCAATCATTTCTATTTTACATTTTAATAAAATATCATCAGAATAGTACTTGCCTGGGCTAGATAAAAATAATAAGGATAAAAAAAGTATAATTAATCTCATTAAAAAATTAGTTTAAAAATAAATGATCTTTTGAGAGTTTACAGGTCAAATCATCTAATTCAATACAATCTTCTCCAAATAACAAATACTTTAATGCATTGAATTCACTTTTGTTAAAAATCAAAAATAAGTTTTTTTGTCTTGTCATAACAGGTATTTTCCTTGAAACTGTAGAATTGCGTGAATCAATTTGAGAATCCCAATATTCTGAATTTACAATAGATATATATTTTTTAAAACTTAATAATTCGTATTTGTCAAATTCCAGAAAAACGTTGTTAAATTGTAGGACATAGAGTCCACACACGCATCTAGAAAGTGTTCCCACATTAGTCTGATTTATAATTTTTATTTTATTGCACATTATGATAATTTTTAATTAAATTTTTACTTGAGTAGTGAAATATATATTTCTATTTGGAGAGGTTATTATCCCTGGTCCAGGATAACCAGTGGCTCTTCTGGTATAGTATGCTTTGTCAAACAAGTTGTTTATTCCTAATTCGAATTTAAATCTCCCCGCTAAAAAGGAAGTAGAAATATCAACTATTTCATACGAAGGTATTAAACCTATCACACCACTGAGATTACCATCTACAGCGTTGGAAGAGTCTGTGTATTGAGAAGATAAATAAGTATATTGAGTACTAAATAAGAAATTCTTATATCCAAACCTTAAACCTGTTTTGATATTTGAATTAGGTATAAATTCAACTTTTTTACCAGTCACCCCGGGTTCCTCAGATTTTGTATATTCTGAATCAATGAATGAAAAATTCAGAAAAACGTTCAATAAATAATTGTTGTTATTAATTCCCGAAAATTCTTTTAAATTGAGATCAATTAGTGATTCAACTCCTAAAATATTAGCATCACCGACATTTCCTCTTTCACTTTTCACACTTCCATCTCGGTATGCCCTTTGAACGAAACCAATTCTATCTTGGTATGATAGGTTGAAAAAACTTAGATCAAAAGAAACAATTTTATCAATTTTTCCTCTTAGACCAAAATCTGCTGTGAATCCCCTTTCATCCGTTATATTTGGGTTTATGCTAAAAGCTGGATTAATGATGCTGATATCTGCAAAAGTAACTGATCTATAGTTTTGAGAAATGTTAGCATAGTATTCTATTTTTTCTGACCTCTTATAACTGAAACCCAAACCAAATAGCGCAAAGCTTCTCTTTCTACTTTCTGCTGAGTCAATTGAAAGATTTAGGATTACGTTTCCAGCAGCATCTGTATTTATTTTTTTATAAGCCCCATCAGTTGCAGTTTTTATATACTCGTATCTGGCTCCGGGAGTTATTGAAAATTTGTCATTTAAATAAAAAATATTTTCCGTAAAAAATGAAATGTTCTCATTGGGATAATTGTAATTTGATTGTAGTGAATAATTTGGATATTCATCCAGTCTAAAATTAAATTCTGGTCCACTTGAATTAGATCCTGGTCCTTGTTGTGAAGTATTGTTGGACTTGTAAAATTTATTGCCTACCAAAAAAACCGAGTTGTATTTTGATATCTTGTATTTTTTTAGCCATCTAGTCTCAAAGCCAAAGTTCTTAAAATCACCCTTAATCAAATCTCTTTCACCATCAGAGTCTATTTGACTTACTCTATTGCTTCTAAATCCCAGCGCATTTCTTTGTGCTTTAAGTCCAAAAAAATTAAAATTAAAATTTGAGTTATCAGAAAATTGATAATCAATTTTTGAATTGTATAAAAACCAATTTAACTCAAACCAGTTTCTTGCCCTATTACTTTGGAAGGGATTTTGCAAAAACATTTCATCTGAAAGACCTCCTGGTTGTTGAGCTAAGTAGTCTAAATAAGTGATTTCAAAACTAATTTCTAAATCTTTTATTTTTTTACTTAAACTAAAAAAGAAGTTGGATGAATTAAATGTGGAGTTCGGACGAAAACCATCACCACTTTTGAAATTAAAAAATGTGAGATATTTGAAATCATTAATATTTCCTGACACAAGCGAAAAATTTGTATATAAATTATTTGTTCCAAATGTATTTCTAGTTGTGATTTCCACAGGTTTGTATGTAGTTGATGATTTAAGTTTGAAGTTAACGAGTCCTCCGAATTGTGTTCCATATTGTAGAGATGCAGCACCTCTTACAATCTGAATTTCCTCAATAGCCTCTGAAGGGGGTGTATAATAACTCTCCGGATACCCAAGCACATCGGCACTAATATCATAATTGTTCTGACGTGTATTAAAATTTGAGGTTCTGTTAGGATCTAGACCTCTTCCGCCAATATGTAATTGAAGTCCTGCATCATCATTTTGATAAATATTTAATCCGGGTATTTGATTATATATCTGTCTTGCATTATTGGATGCGAGATTTGCCATTGACTGCTCTACTAATATAACCTCTGTTTTTTTTCCTGCATATATTGCAGTTTTTTCAAAATCCTTTAGTCTTGATAGTTGGAAAACTTCCCTTTTTTTTGCACTAATTACTACTTCTGATAAATCCTCTACCAAAGGTTTGAGGATAATTAAAACATCCTTATCTATAGAAACATCCAATTGTTTTTCAAAAATTTCAAATCCCTCTGCTAAAAAAACAAGTGAAATACTTTCTTTATCAATTTCAAACGAAAACTCTTCTCCAATAGGAGCTTTTTTAATAAATCCTTGATCACGGTCGAAGATATCGACAAATTTTGTCTCAAGGGGATTGTCTTCTTCGGTTTTGACAACGCAATTAACTTGGAATTGAGCGTAACCATTTATCCAAAACATAAATATTATAATATTAAAAACCTTTGATTTCATGCTTGAAAGGGATAATCCAATTTTTATGTTTAAACGATTCTTCTATTTGGTATAAATCAGCTGTTGGGTCTACAAATCTTTGGCTAGGCCTACCATTTAAGGCAACAAAACTATCTACATATACCTTTAAATTTTTGTGCCCTTGATTTTTAAAATGGTCTCCAAGGAAATGGGCATATTCTAAAATAAAATCAGGCTGAAAGCTCATTTGTTTTTCTTGAAAGGCTGTAAGAAAGTCTTGGTTATCAACATAGAAAAACTTTTTGGTCACACTATCTTCAATTTTAAAAGTCGAGTATCCCCGCTTTTCCATTAGCATTACTCTCCATGAAAATCTATAACCCTCCTCATTCCAAAACAATTCTCCAGGGTATAAAAGGTGTCTTAAAGGCAGTAAACTTTGAACTGTTAAAAACAAAATAACTATCACCAAAGTGTAGTTGGATGACTTCAGACTTAATTCTTTTAAATTGGTGGATTTAATAAATAAAAGTCTTCTCAATTTTGATATTATTTTGTTATGAAATTTAGGTGAGAAGAAAATTAAAGCTGACACAATCATAATAAAAGGAAACATTCCTATAGGAGGAAAAAATATTTTAGTAAGTACATGAAATATGATCACAAAAATGAAGGCTAGAATTCTGGTTCTAGAATATAACAATAAGAATGGAATAAAAATATCATATAGCATTCCACACCAGCTAACAAGGTAATGAAACCAAGGAAATTGCATTAAGTTTTCTCCTATAACAGGCAGATCATATTTTGATTTGAACCATATTGAGATTGGCTGAGCCTCGAATAACCAGTCGGAATTTAGTTTTGCAATACCGGCAAAAAAATAGATAAGGCATATAAATAACTTTAAACTATCAATCGACCATTTTGGAATGGATTTATAATTTTTTTTTGAAAAGTAATTATCAAGAGAGAAATATTTTCCAGCAGGCAAAAAGCACATTAAAAACGATAAACTGCTAATAAAATAATAATGGTTTAGATAGGTCGTTTTATCCATCAGTTCGATGTAGGTAAAGGTGAGAAAAAAAGTAATGATTGATAACTTATACCTATATCCAAGTGCTACAAAAATGGCAGAAATCAAACACAATAAAAAAATTAAATAGGTAATATTCCCGTAGACTTTAACCCATTCAAAGCCAAAGTATTTAAAATGAAACTTAGGATTTAAGTATAAAAGCTCAATCCACCCATACGACCAAAATCTTATTATTGATATGGCCATCATTAGTCCAAAACCAATTCTAAAAACTGCTAATGGGGAAGGGTCTGCTTTTTTTTTATTAATGTAATTAAGAAACCAATTCTTTATCAAGATTAAAAATATTTTTCATCATTAAATCAATCTCCATCTGCATCAACGTAGTCAACACTAATATTTAATTTTTGAAGCATATCGACTTTGAGCATAACAACTCCTGCTTGGATGACATCATATGTTTTTAGCATTTCGATGTTATTTTCATTTACTTGATCAACAAAATTTTCTTTTAAAGAACCGATACTTTCAATTGAAGCTGCGATCTGAGCATCAATCTCATCACTTAATTTACTGGAAACGCTGTCTCCTTCAACAAAGTCTAAATATGATTTTAGGCTTAATCCAATATCTTCATTGTCACTATACGACCTGCCATTGAAAAAATTGTCAACAGCATTAGCGGCTTCGATTGCCAAGGCTCTAGAATATACTCTTCCATAATATGCCTCAACTCTATCTGGAAGTGGAGAACCGGAAAATACACCAGCAGGTATACCTATTTTGTTAGCTCTAAATCCCTTCTCATAGTAGAAAATAAAATCATTTGTTAGTTTATTTATACTTGAGGTAGCTGTGTTATCGGTTAACTCAACGAAAGTATTCCTATAACCTTCTTCCCAATCTACTTTTACAATATTTGTTAATTCTACAGCTTTAGAAACTACGTCTTTTAGGTATTTTGAATGAGGACTTTCAGAAATTAAATATTTAGAAACTATACTATCTTCATTTTCCCCTATGCCAAATAATAAATAATCAATTGCTGCAAATCCTTGAGAGGTAAAATTTTCTGCTTTGTCAAGATCATAAGAACCGCTATCTATATTAGAGTCAATTCTATCTTTATTTGCAGGATATAAATTTAATCTGTTTTTAAAATAAATTTCTTCAGCTTTGCCAATATCAAACATTTCGACAAACTGCCAAGATTTATACGCTATGAGCCATTTTTCTCTAAGTTGGGATAATTTTTCTTGGTCTGGATTATCAATAAATGAATTCGTAGCTTCCAAAAGTTGAAATAAACTTTCATTAAAACTTTCTAATGAAGGGATAATAATTTTATCTGCCCAAAATGCAAGCATGGCTCCTCTGTCAAATTCTGCCGGAGTTGTTGAAGTAGTTTCCGAACTGGTTGTTGAACTTGAAGTAGTTGATGAAGTATTGTTATTTATTATTACTGGCGAATTAGTTGAAGTGCTCTCACTGCTATCACTCCCAGAACAGTTTATAAAGAGCAGTATCAATGTTATTTTTAAAAAAAATCTTAATCTCATTTCTTTACTTTTAAATTTTTATATAATAAACAATCGGTGGGTAAAGATGGCCCACCGATCGTCTTCTAAAATTAAACTGCGCAATAAAAGGATTTGTTTATAGTTAGAATATAGAGTTTTAAAAAACACAGTTAATTTTAATTTTTATGGAGAACTTAAACCAGTTGCTGCTTTAAGTTGAGCTGCCATGTCGTCTAGTTCCGCAGGAGTTCTATCCCAGAAACCATTTCCAGCTGCAAGTGCATCAAGCATTGTATTAACTTCAGCATTTGTCATATATGGCTCACCATCGGCAGCTTTGGTAAATTGCATACCTAAAATAAATCCATAAGCCTCTGAGAGTGCGTGGTGGGCAGCAGCCCACTTACCAGCAGCAATACTCGTTGAACCTTTTTCAATATAGTAGAATGCTTTATACCCAATTACTTTAGAAAGTTCAGCAGCTACAATTGCAGCTTGTTTGTCTCTTTCATCGTAATCTTTTGCCACAATAGCAGCTCTACCAAGAGTAAATGCGTCATAGATTTTTTTGGTAATACCGTCCTCGTTCCCTTGACTATTAATTTTATTAAGATAATAGTTTAAGTGAGCTCTGTCTCCACCATCAGCTAAACCAGGAACAAATTGATTATCTAGTCCTTGAAGATATCCAAAGCCCTCATCCCAGTAATGTTCCATTTTAGTGATTGTTAGTTCCGTTTCACCTGGAAGAGCATATCCATACACTCCGTTATCATTATCTTCTCTAGCGGTTCCACTGTCTAGTTTTCCAACAGATAAATATTGGTTAATAATTTGATCAATTTGAAGAGCGCCAATTAAACCTTTTGAAAAAAGCTGATTGAATTCAAAACCTTTACCGTTTATTTTGACAGTTCTTGATCCGTCAGATTCAGTGTAAGATCCAGCAACTCCAGCGGAAGCTGTAGTACCGCTGTTGACGGCTGGAGCAACTACTTCAGCGAACTCAGTTATCCATGTGTCAAAAATCGGTTTTACCGTAGCCGATGCTATTGGAGAAGCAGCTGTTTTATTACCACATTTTTTTGATCCATCTAAAGAAGAATCTGTAAAACCAGTACCATTGTTAAACATATTGTCAAGTAGAGTTTTGGTGCTTGCTGCATCATTCATATCTGTTTTTAACTCAGTAGCCTGCTCTAATCTTGTTGTCTGTCCCGTATAAAATACAGTTGATTTACCTTTTCTGGTAAAACCATAATCTTCTGGTGGGAAGAGTACATTTACAGTTTCAGTAACTGTATTTGTAACTATTTTTTCTACCTCGACTTCCACTGGAAAGTCAACGTATTCTTTTACTACAACCTCCTCTGTTTTTGTACAATTTAAAAACGTTAAGGAGGAAACTAGCAATACTATCATGTTTCTCATATTATGTTATTTATAATTAGTCTAAATAATTTCGCAACGAATATATTGTAAAATATTTTACAAAGCAAATTATTTAGAATTATTCTAAATAATAAAAAATTATACTAGATAAGAAACTATGATAAAGGGGGTATCCCCCAAACTATTTCGAATTTATTTGACCAATTATAAAAAATAGAAAAAACAGAGATACCCTTATTAAAGCTTTGGACTTGTAAGGTAATAAAATAAAATGTTTTTATCTCCAGGAAAAACACAACATTCCTTCTGCAGCCAAAGTAGGATTAGGACAGCTTTTAGTGTTAAAGTTCTTGCAGTTAGAACAATTTGAAGTTTTTGTTAAAGCTTGTTTAAAAATGTGATCTGAACATACTTTATCTACGTCTACCTTAATGTCATGCTTCGTACAATCAAATGTAGAAGTAATATTCTCGCAATTTAAACATGATACTATCGTTTTGATTTCCATAATTTTAATTTTATATAAAACTAATATTAAAAATGTTTAGAATAAATATAAATAGCTGTATTTCAGTTATTTATATTTAGATTAATTAAAAACAAAGTATTTTTAGTCTACTATAATGTTAGATCTTTTTTTATCTGCTGAGCAGGCAAAGTTTATTTGATTTACACCTAAAAACATCCTACTTGCAGCTTTCTTAAAGCCATAATATTTTTGGGGATCTAATGAGTCCGGAACAACTAAATTTAGATTTTCTCTACAGCTTTCATTAAACTCACTGTTGGAAGTATACATAATGTCGTATCTGTTGCAAACGTGTCTTAAATTTAATGCATCATGACCTAATTCATGATACATTAAGTCAAACCTTCTCATAACAGACTCTTGATTCCAATAGCTTTCTTTTAACTCTATAATGATATCATCATCGCAAACTCTCTTTGCAACACCTATTGCGCTTCCTCTTTCCCATACATCATCGTTAATAACAGAAATAATCATTTCATTGTAATCAATTTGCACATCTAAATCAGATGCATCTCTAAAAAAAGCAACAGCATAATCGTTTGGGTCAAGTAAATCCAAGTCCTCATAGTTAGGGTCAATTCTGTAGTCTACGTCTTCAGGACAAGATTCAACTTCAAATGAATCAAAAATTAAACCAAGAGATGTGGATTCTTTTTCTTCTAAATCGGGATTAGCATAAATATTTTTTTTGGTTAGAAACAAATTGTTTTTTTCGAAAAAAAGATAATACTCAATAATTCCTTTTTTTTTGTAATCTTCAATCCAATCTGTTTTAAAAGAGTATCCCTCACCATTATTTTGTAATAATCTAAAATCTTCTCTAAGGTTTATTATTTCTGTTTGCCAGCAATTTATCTTACTATATTTATTCTTCTGTATACTTAACGATAAATCATTTAGATTAAAATTTATAATTAACTTTCTATCATTCAAAGTGAATTGATATTTTGATTGAACCCTTTCAAAAAAATAATTATAAGTTATTTCAGGGATTACAACAGTTTTATCTTCAGAATCCTTGGAGCAACTTACAATTAAAAAAAAGAATATTGCAAAATAAATGTTCCTCAGAGTTTTGCTAGGGTCTAAAACAAAAAAGATATGTTCAAAAGCTTCACTTCTCATAAAATCATTTAAAATTATAAAATTTACCTAACCAATTAAAAATTTATTTATTGCCTGTTAAATTATTAATTTCAGTCAAAGAAACTTTGGTTGTTGCTCCTCTTTTAGAAGCAACTAGTGCAGCAACTGCACATGCCTTTTTTAAAATTTGCTGAGGTTTCGTTTTATTTAAAATTCCTTCTACTAGGGTCGCTAGAAAAGAATCCCCAGCACCAACAGTATCAGATACATTTATTTTAAATCCGTCTTGAAAGTAAAAAGTATTGTTGGTATAATAACACGCACCTTTTTCACCCATAGTAACACAAATATCATAGGTCTTGGTTTTCTCTGAAATTGTCTTAATCATGTTTTCTAAAGATGTTTTTTTCTTATTGTATATCAAAGAAATTTCCGTGATTTCCTCGTGGTTGAATTTTATAAAATCTGAGCACATCATCAATTCTTTTATTAAGTTCAAGTCGTAATATGGAAATCTTAAATTTACATCGAATAATTTAAAGGGCGCTATTTTTAAAAGTTTCTTAAGAGTTTCTCTAGATGTTACATTTCTGCATATTAAACTACCAAATACAAATATTGAAGAGTTTTTAGTCAAGTCAATATTTTTTGAATTTAGAGATATATCGTCCCAGGCAACAGGATTTAGTATATCGTAATCTGCAATTCCGTTTTTATCAATTGAAACATTAACTTCTCCAGTTTTGTAAATTTTTGATATTTGGAGATGTTCAGTATCTAGACCGTTTTTATTTAAAAATTCTGTAAGCTTCTTTCCTAATGCATCATCCCCAACTTTGCTAATAATTGATATGGATTTCTCAAAGGAATTCAATCTATACCCGAAATTTAAAGGGGCACCACCTGGTACTTTTTCGGATGGCAATTTATCCCATAAAACCTCACCGAAACTAACTACTTTAGACATTATCTTTTTATAAGTTCATTTGACAAGGTTTCCAAGGATTTACCTTTTGTTTCTGGCATTGAAAAAACAACAAATACTAACTGAAAAATCATCATTATTAGGAAAATAAGAAAAACATAGGATGCACCTATACTACTAAACAAAAATGGAATCATAGAAGGAATAAAAGCTGCTAAAACCCAGTGTGTGGAGGTGCCAAAAGATTGTCCGCTACTTCTAATATGGTTTGGGAATATTTCCGAGATATAAACCCAAATAACACTTCCTTGTCCAATCGCGTGAGCAGCAATGAATAAAAAAAGCGCCATTGGGAGAATAATCCCACCCCAAGAAAATAAAAAGGATAAAAAAATAAAAGTAAGAGAAATTATGTATCCTATAGATCCAATAATCATTAGTACCTTTCTCCCTACTTTATCAATCAGTGAAATACCTACGATAGTAAATATTAAATTTGTAATTCCAATTCCAATACTGCTTAAAAACGCAGAATTTTCTCCTAGCCCGCCTTCCTGAAAAATTCTTGGTGAGTAATATAAAAAGGCGTTGATACCAGAAAATTGATTAAAAAAAGCTATCATAAAAGCTAGATATAAGATAAATCTATACTTATTTTTAAAAATGCTGTCGTTTTTTTGAAATTTGTTTCTGGTTCCAGAAATTTCTTTTAGAAAAATTTCCTTTTCCTTTGTTGAAAATAACTTTTCATAAATGTTTTCAGATTTTAAAATATCCCCATTTAAAAAAAGCCATCTTGGACTTTGAGAAATATAAAATATCATAATTGTATAAATTATCGCTGGAATTGCTTCAATGCCAACCATAAGTCTCCAACTACTATCTCCTAATTCTTTTAAGAAAAAGTTAGACACAAAAGCAAAGAGAATTCCTACAACAATGTTAAGCTGATAATATCCTACAAGTTTTCCCCTTTCATTAGAAGCCGAAATTTCTGATATATATGCCGGAGCAGCAATGGTAGAAATTCCGATTCCTACTCCTCCTATAAATCTAAAAAATGCAAATGTTACTGGATCGGAACATATTGCAGAACCTATTGCGGATATTGAGTAAAGGTAACCAATATAAAGTAGAGTTTTTTTCCGACCAAAATAACTTGTTGGTAACCCTCCTAAAATAGCTCCAATTACAGTTCCCCACAAAGCCATACCTACTACTACTAGTCCGTGGAATAAGTCAGTAGAACCCCATAGTTCTTGTAACTTTTGATCTACTCCAGAAATAACAATGGTATCGAATCCAAACAAAAAACCTGCGAAAGCGGCTATGTATGAATATTTTAGTCTTCTTTTAATTTTTGTCGCATTAAACATATTGTAAAGGTATAATGAAATCGATTTATTTGTAAATTAGACGGAAATAATAAAAATTGGGAAATAAATTTATAATTATAGTCATTTTTATGCTACTTACAAATGGATGTAGTGATAGTAAAAATGAGTCTGAAAAAGAGTTAATTAAACTCGCGCACAAAATACATAATAGGGTTCTTACGCTAGATACCCACGCGGATACACCACTTAGAATGATTGAGCCGGGTTTTGATATGGCGGTCAGACATGATCCAAAAAAAACAGGTTCTAAAGTAGATTACCCGAGAATGAAAGAAGGCGATTTAGATGCTATCTTTTTTGCTGCTTTTGTTGCTCAAGACATACGAGATGACGATGGTAATGGAAGAGCTAAATCCCTTTGTTTGCAAATGATAGATTCAATAACGACGTCTATTGATAGAAATTCTGACAAAGTTGGTTTAGCGTTAAATCCTGATGATGCATATGCTTTAGAAAAGGAAGGAAAACATGCTATTTATATAGGGATTGAAAATGGATATCCAATAGGCAGCGATATATCAAATGTTGAACTTTATTTCAATAAAGGTGTGCGTTATATCACCTTGGTCCATTCTTCAAACAATGATCTCGCTGATTCAGCCACTGATCCTGACGGTATGGAACATAATGGAATAAGTGATTTAGGATCAAAGGTTATTGGCGAAATGAACAGATTAGGAATAATGGTCGATGTTTCCCATGGGAATGATAGTGTTTTTTATGATGCCATAAAAATATCTAAAGCTCCTATAATTGCAAGTCATTCAAATGCAAGGGCGGTAACTAATCACAAGCGTAATTTCACAGATGAAATGCTGAAGTTAATTGCAAAAAATAGGGGAGTGGTTCAATTAACAATGTTAAGTAATTATTTGCGTGAAGCTAAGCCGAATATAAAGCGTGATTCAGCGTTAGCAGCATTTCGATTAAATATGAAGGCAGTTTCAGAAATGAATGTAGATGAGCGTGATGATTACAGAAAAAAAATAAATCTAATAAACAAACAATATCCTGACCCATCAGCAAATGTAGGTCACGTGGTTGATCACATCGATCATATAGTCAAAATTGCTGGGATTGATCATGTTGGTATTGGTTGTGATTTTGACGGAGGTGGTGGCATTGACGGTGTTTTTGATGTCAGTGAAATAAAGAATATTACAGTTGAGCTTGTTAGGCGAGGTTACAATGAGGAGCAAATTGAAAAAATTTGGGGTGGAAATTTATTACGTGTCTTCAGAGAGGTTCAAGCTTACGCAGAAAAAGCAGGAACCAATTCAATCTAGTTTATTTAATTGAAAGGTAGCGTGTATCAATGGTTTCTTGCTTTATTTCTCTCATCTAGTGTTAATTTTGCTCATCCTTTAAGGTTATCCTTGTGTGAAATTGAATTTTACCCAAAAGAGAAACTACTTAGCGTTAATTTGAAACTTTTTTTAACTGATGTCAACGAAGCTTTAATATTTGACCCATACAGTAAAGAATTAGCCTTTTGTCAGCCAAATGAACGCTCCGATGCAGATAAAATGTTGATGGATTATCTGAACAGATTTTTTTATGTAAAATTTAATAAAAAAAAAATCTGTCTAGAAATAAAGAAAAAAAAACTGAGTGGGCAGGGAGACAATACGGCCCTTTGGATATACCTTGAAAAATCTGTGGAGGCGAAATTTAACTCTATGGAAATAAAAAATGCAGTCTTTACAGATTTATTTTATGATCAAAACAATATAGTTTATATTCATGTGAATGATAAATCTAAAAGTATAATGTTGAATAAGGAAACATCAACTTATGAATTAAATTTTTGAAATGAATCCATTTAAATTTTACCTTAAGTTGGGTTTCGAGCATATATCTAATCTAAATGGATATGATCATATCCTTTTTTTAATAGTCCTGTGTGCTGTTTACAGGATACAACAATGGAAAAAAATTCTTATTCTTGTTACCGCATTTACCATTGGACATAGTATTACCTTGGCCTTAGTTTCGTTTGATTTATTTAACATCTCCTCAGGTATTATAAAGTTCCTTATTCCCACAACCATATTTATTACTGCTTTGAACAATGTAATGGATTCAAATCTAAAAGGGGAATATGCTAATATGAGTAAAAATTATTTTATGGCACTTTTCTTTGGACTTATTCATGGTATGGATTTTTCAAACTATTTTAAGGCTTTAATTTTAGATAAGTCATCAATAATTAAACCATTATTTGGATTTAATTTAGGAATTGAATTTGGACAACTAATAGTTGTATTTTTTATTATTTTAATTTCATTTTTCTTTCTAAATGTAATTAAAGCAAAAGACCGTGATTGGAATCTTTTCGTCTCAGGTGCAGCGGCTGGAATTTCCTTTATTTCAATGTTAGAAAATAAATTTTGGTAGTGTTTATATCAATTTAATCTTTTACCAAGGTATAGAAGCAATAAATCAAAAATCTTATTAAAATATTTAAAATCATTATTGAATCAAACTAATTAGATTTTAAAATCGTGAACAGATTTTTTCTCTTTTAATAATTTTCTGAGTTCAGAGGGTACATCCCAGTGGTTACCAAATTTAGATTTAAACTCATCGCAATCTTCTATAAAATTATCTATTCCGATATAATCTATATATGATAAAGCTCCACCCGTATAAATTGGGAAACCCCACCCAAGAACTGAACCAATATCTCCGTCAGTTGTAGAACGAAGTACTCCTTCAGTAAGACATCTGAAGCTTTCGAGCGATTGTCTGTGCAATAATCGTTTTGAAATTGTATTTTCTGAGAACACATCTTTTTTTTGATTAAATACCTCATTCAATCCTTTCCACAATCTCTTTTGTTTTCCTTTTGGATAATCGTAGAAACCGGCACCGTCTCTTTTACCAGTTCTATTATGAGTATTTATTAATTTTTTAACTAAGTCGTAAGTCCTTTTTTCTGAATCCTTTTTTTCAGAAGGGTCACTTTCAAAAACATGGGCGCTAAGTGTTAATGAAACCTCATCGTGAACAGCAAGCGGTCCTACAGGCATTCCTTTTTTAATAGCTATTCTTTCAATTATTTGAGGAGCTACTCCTTCTTCTAGAAGAAACATTCCTTCACTAACATAAGTTCCAAAACATCTAGATGTAAAAAACCCTCTACTATCATTAACTATTATAGGTACTTTTCTAATAGCAACTGTGTAATCAATAGCTGCTGCAATTGCTCTATCCGAAGTTTTGTCCCCAACAATGATTTCAACAAGTGGCATTTTGTCAACTGGAGAAAAAAAGTGAATTCCAATGAAATTTTGAGGTCTTTTAGAAGAGTTGGCCAGCAAACTAATTGGGATGGTTGAAGTATT
Organism: uncultured Bacteroidota bacterium; assembly: GCA_902628605.1. The sequence continues at coordinate 53,496 of CACONV010000002.1, read as the reverse complement.
TGAACCATAAATTTTGTCCTCTCCCAAAACAGCCTCAGTTTCTTTGGTAACTTTATCTTTTAAATCTACATTTTCAAAAACTGCTTCAATAATTAAATCGCTGCCTTCTACATCTTTTGGGTTGTCAGTTGGTGTAATCTTAGATAAAGTAATTTGTTTTTTTTCTTCTGTTGATCTCCCTCTTGAAATTGCTTTTTTAAGTAGTTCTTCAGAATATGATTTACCTTTTTTTGCTCCATCAATAGTAACATCTTTTAAAATTACTTCCATTCCAGCTCTTGCAGAAACATACGCAATTCCTGAACCCATCATACCTGCTCCTAAAATTCCAATTTTATTAATCTCGTACTTCTCCTCGTTTTCAGGTCTTGCTTTTCCTTTTGCAGCACCTTGAATCCCGAAGAATCCGGTTCGAATCATATTTTTTGCCTCTTTGCTTGTAACTGCCTCTATAAAATAACGAGCTTCAATTTCAAGTGCTCTGTCGATTGGTATTTGTATTCCATCATGGATAACTTTGAGAACCTTTTGAGCAGATGGATAATTTCCATGGGTGAGTTTACCCACATTCCCTGACGCTCCAGCTAAAGTTTGAACACCATTAGGTGTCCAAATACCTCCTCCTGGGATTTTATGTTTTTTATTATCCCATGGCTGAACAGGGTTTTTAATATTTATTATGTGTTCTTTCGCCTTCGTAATCATCTCTTCTTGAGAATCAACAACTAAATCTATTAATCCATCATTTAAAGCCTTTTGAGGTCTTGCCTCAATCCCTTGAAGAATGTACATTAGAGAATTTTGTAAGCCTAGGATATACGGAGCCTTAGAAGTACCTCCAGCACCTGGAAATATTCCAGCTTTTATTTCAGGGAAACCGATTTTAATTTTTGTTGAGCTTAGTGATATTCTGAAGTGGCAAGATAAGCAAAGCTCGAGACCACCTCCTAGTGCAGTTCCATTGATTGCTGCCACGAATGGTTTCCCAGAAGTTTCAATTTCTCTAAGTCCTTTGTGAAAAAACATAATCCCTTCAAAAAACTCTTTTTTATCTGTTATAGGCTTTGCGAGCATTCTCAAATCTCCACCTGCCATAAAAATGGGCCTTCCTGATGTAACGATTACTCCTTTTACGTTTTTATCTTCTATGGCACTTTTTGCTATTTCAAAGTACCTGGTAATAAAATCAAGTGTGAGCAGATTTGCCGGCTCATCTTTTTGATTTATTTCGATTAATGCAACCCCATCTTTGTCTACAGAGTAACTCAAAAATTTATCTTTAATACTTTTCATTATGTTTAAATACGTTCTATAATTGTTGCAATACCCATTCCTCCACCTATACAGAGGGTTATTAACCCAGTATTCAAATCTCTACGTTCAATTTCATCCATTATGGTCCCGGTTAATATACATCCTGTAGCTCCTAAAGGGTGTCCCATAGCAATTGATCCACCATTAACATTAACAACGCTAGGATCTATACCTGTTTTTTCCATGAATAGCATCGGAATAGCAGAAAAAGCCTCATTAACTTCAAAAAGATCAATGTCACTTAACTTCATACCCGATTGTTTCAATGCCTTCATTGAAGCTGGTGCAGGACCTGTTAGCATAATTGTTGGATCAACACCTTGTACAGCGGCAGTTAAAATTTTGAATCTTGGTCTAAGATTTAATTTCTCACCAGCATCTTTATTACCAATTAAAGTAATTGCGGCCCCGTCAACAATTGCGGAAGAGTTTCCTGCGTGATGTACATGATTAATTTTTTCAACCTCTGGGTACTTATCTAACGCAACATCATTAAACCCTCCCATTCCTCCTATCATTTCAAATGCAGGCATCAAACTAGATAATCCATTAAGATTTGTATCAGGACGAATATTTTCATCAGTTGAAAGTATTTCAATTCCATTGTTGTCCCTAACGGATATTCTAGATTTAAAATAATTATTTTCATCAGCTTTAGCAGCTCTTTTTTGAGATTCAACAGCATATTTGTCAGTGTCTTCTCTAGTGTAACCATATTTTGAAGCGATTAAATCAGCAGAAATTCCCTGAGGAATTATATTTCCTGGTATTGCAAGATTGGGATCTATAAACATACCTCCACCATCGGAACCCATTTTCACACGAGACATACATTCAACACCTCCTGCAATAACTAAATCTTTGTAACCAGATTTAATGTAGGCCGATGCTTGATTGATTGATTCAAGACCTGAACCACAAAATCTATTCAGAGTTACACCGCACAAGTGATCACCATATTCAGCAGCTTGTGCTGCAGATTTTGCAATATTTGCTGCCTGGTCCATAACTTGAGTAACACAGCCTAGAATAATATCCTCTACCAAAGTTGTATCGATATTGTGTTTCTCTTTTAAATGTACCATGGTTTGTTTTACAAGTTCAGTAGGAGTGATACCTAGTAAGGCACCTTTATTATTCCCCTTACCTCTGACTGTCCTTACCGCGTCATAAATATATGCTTCCATAGAATTTAGGTAATTTAATTAAGTATATCAATTTACAATAATGAGATTAAATTGGGCTTAAAAGCCTATCAAAAAATTTTATAAATTATTTAAGTTTATTTTGAAACTTTTTTTTGTTTTTTATCTTGTTCTTTTCCCTTTTTTGAACTTGGGTCTTTACCAAACATACGTTCTAGACGGTCAGGAATATAATTTTGGTTTTCATCCTCCTCGTAACCCATTGAGGTGCTGATGACCCCATATGCGACAATACCTCCTATAAGAACAAAAATCGCTATAAATACGGCAACTATCTCATTCATAACTGTTTGTTTACATTAAATATACAATTTTTTTATCCCTTTGGTTTATTTTTTTCTTTAACTAACTTCTTCTTTTTGTTTTTTACATGCATGTCCAGCCATCGGTCTTGTTCCCAAATAAGATGTAATATCGATTCTTTAGCTCTATAACCGTGACTTTCTTTTGGAAACATAACAAGTCTCGTAGTTGCACCGAGTCCTTTTAGTGCATTAAAATATCTCACGCTTTGTAATGGATAGGTTCCTGAGTTGTTATCTTCCTCACCATGAACTAACAAGAGAGGTGTTTTCATTTTATTAGCGTGCATGAAAGGTGACATCGAATAATAAACATTAGGTGCTTCCCAATAGCTCCTCTCTTCGCTTTGGAATCCAAAAGGAGTTAAGGTTCTGTTATATGCTCCACTTCTAGCAATTCCCGCAGCAAATAAATTACTATGACTTAATAAGTTAGCAACCATGAATGCTCCATAACTATGTCCGCCAACTCCAACTCTTTCTTTATCAATAAAACCCAATTTATCAACAGCATCTATAGCAGCTTTTCCATTTGCAACTAGTTGCTTTCTAAAAGAATCATTTGGCTCTTCATCTCCTTCTCCCACAATAGGAAACTCAGCTCTGTCTAATACAACATATCCTTGTGTTGCCCAATAAATTGGATTTCGCATAGATGGATAAGTAAAGGTATTCGGATTACTTCTCTTCTGAGAGGCAGTAGACTTATCTTTGTACTCTCTTGGGTATGCCCACAAAATCATAGGTTTTTTGTCTTCTACAGATGCATCTTTAGGCAAATATAGTACTCCGCTTAAATCAAGACCATCGTCTCTTTTATAGGTAATGATTTCTTTTTTAACTTTTTCAAGTGCTTTAAAGGGATTTTTAAAAAATGTGATTCTGTTTAGCTTGTTTAAGCTAACATTCCTAAAGTAATAATTTGGATATTCTTTTGGTGACTCGATTCTTACAAAAGCCACTTTTTTTTCTGGATCATAATCGATAATATTTTCATATTTTTTTGTGAAAGAGGATTGGTATACTCTTTCTTTAGTATTTTTCTCCAAATTTATTTTATCAATAAAAGGGAACTGACCTTTATCGGTGAATCCAGAACCTATAAGGTAAGCAGTATTATTTTTTATATCTAGTACTTTGGTTTTGTATTTACTATTTTTCATTAAAAAGCTACCAGGATCAGAATAAATGTCTTGATAATTTCGATTTTCAATAACCGAAGCTTTCTTAGATGTTTTGGATGGATTAAATAAATAAGTTTTTACATTTCTATTGTTCCACCAAATGTCATTAGCTATAGCTATATTATTATTTCCCCAAATAACATTTGATAAACGGTTATTTACTTTAAGTATTAATTTGGGTTCACTATAAAATGGATAATCCCACTGGTAAAGAGCATCTCTATATTCAACTTTATTTTGGGGATCTCCATTATCTAGAGCCTTAAAGAAATATAATGATGCACCAAGATCTTTTCTCCATCCAATATTTCTAGGTTCTGTTGTTGTCGACATTCTACCTTTTGGAAGTTCCTCTGTAAGTGGAGAGTCTTGAATAACTTTTACTAAATCACCTTCATTACTATAAACTCTATACTCGGTTGGAAATCTGTAGTAGGGGACTAAATATGAAAAAGGTTTTTTTATAAAACTAACCATAATCAGGTTACCATTTGGAGAAACTGAAACTGAGCGGTACATTTTAGATTCTAAAAACTTTTTTTCTCTTCCTTCAAGATTTATTTTAACAATATTTGATAAACTTAGCTGAGTGAAATTAAATGCATCGTCAGGATTTTTGATTAAATCCTGATATGTTCTGTTTTGAGCTTTTTGTCCTTCATTTTCAGTTATAGTAGGTCCTGTTGGGACAATACTATTTCTATCGATCAAAGCTTTCCTGCTATCTGGGATGGTTTTTATTAAAAGTTCATTACTGTTCTTTAACCATGTAATAGGATTTCCAAGGGTTGCATTTATGTTTGAACTGTATATCCTCTTGGCTGTAAGGGTTTTTAGATCAGCTATCCATAATTCCACTCCTTCATTTGTGGTATTTGTTAATGCGATTTTGGACTCATCTGGAGAAATATTAAAGTTTGAAAGCTTTGGATTTAATGGTAAGCCTTGTAATTGTGTGGGTTCTTTAGTTTTTGATAATTTTAAAACTTTAACGTTTTTGTAGTAAGTTGTTCTACTTCCAATATATTTTGATGGGTTGACTCTAAGTCCGGCAATTCTAAGTTCTTTTTGCGATAAATCGGAAATACTTTTATAAGCATCTCTGTATAAAAGAACAAAATTTTCATTTTTACTGTCTTTAATAACTGAGGGAGCAAGCTCAACGTCAATTAATTCCAGTAATTCTTTCTTTGGAATTTGGTAAGAGGTTTTTTCTTGTGATGATAATAGAAAAGATGTTAAAATTAATATTGAGTGAATCAGTTTTTTTTTCATTTTTAAATTTTAAGTTTTAAGGAAAAAAAAGGAGATCTTTTTGATCTCCTTTTTTAAAAAAATTATCTGCTTTATTTATTAATATCCTGGGTTTTGGGCAATTTCTTCATTGGAATTAACCTCTCCGTCAGGAATTGGAAGAATAAAAAGATTATTAGGGTAGCTTAAATTACATGCTTCAGGCACTGAAGTACAGTCTAAAACCCTTGCTAAGCTTTGCTTTCTTCTATTAATATCAAATATTCTGTGACCTTCAAAAGCCAGTTCTGCTCTCCTTTCGTTATAAACTTCCGTCTTTAGCGCTGCACCAGTTGCGGTGACAGCTGCGACACCAGGATTAGCTCTTTGTCTAATTATATCAACATCAGCTTGAGCGCCAGCATCATTTCCAAGGTTTGCTCTTGCCTCAGCTCTATTTAAATAAACCTCGGAAAGTCTTATAACAGAAATATTGTCAGTACCATTCAGTGGACCTTCACTAGGCCATTTATCAACTCTTGCTGGGCCAAGAGGTGCTTTAGCAAAATCTCCAATTAAATTACTATCAAAAGTAATCATAGTTCTTCTGATGTCACCATCTTCCATTAGTGCATACCAATCATTTGAGGGAAGATAATCTCCATATCCCGTCACTTTATACATACCCCCAATATGATTTGAGCCAGTATTGTCAGTTGTATTATAGATCATCTCAAATATTGCCTCTGATGACAAACCATCAATAAACTGAGTCGGGTATAAATCTCTACTTACAAGTGAATAGCCATAATTGTTGATCACACTTGTTGCCTTTGCCTCAGCATTAGACCAATCTTCCATGTATAGATAGACCCTTGATAAAAGTGCTTCAGCAGCTGCTTTTGAAAAGTAACCAGCATTCTTCTGAGAAGTTGTAATTAAAGTCACAGCCTGGTTTAAGTCAGATACAACCTGAGCATAAACTTCGGCGACAGTACTTCTCGCAGGTTTACTTTGAAAATCAAATTCCAATACGATAGGAACTCCAGCGTGTCCAGCACCAGCAGAGAAAGAATAAGGTTGAGCATAAAAATTACACAGCATAAAGTAGGCAAGTCCTCTTATTCCATAAGCTTGACCTTTAAGAGTGTTTAAATCTGCAGCTAGATCTGCTCCAGCATCAAATTCTGAGTTAATAACCGAATTTGCAATATTTATAGCTTCATAAAATTCTCTCCAAATATCTTCTGGAATAAAATCTGTTTCACTCCCATTATATTCAGCCCACTCTTTTGCTCTGTTTGCACTTGCATTCTGTTTTACATCTTCGCCCATCACATCTGGAACAAGTAAAGTATATCTGCCATAAAGTGCGGCATTTCCACCTCCTTGCAGTTGGTCATGAAGACCTAAAACAGCGGTGTTAAAATCATCAAACGTCTGCAAGAAAGCTTCGTTTGATATATTTTGTTGCGGCTGAAGATCAAGAAAATCATCTGCACATGAAATCAATGATATTGACAGCACTAACAAAAAACTACGTTGTAAAATATTTTTCATTTTATTCATTTTTAAAAATTAAAATCCAATGGTTACTCCCAAACTTGTTGTCCTGGAAAGTGGTGTCATTGTGTTATAGATTCCATCAATCGCTTGGTCAGGATCAAACGGTAGATTATCAGCTTTAGTCCATGTCCAAATATTATTCATATCTAGATAAACTTTAAATTGGTTAATACCAATATTTCCAAACAAATCAGTAGGAACATCGTAAGACAAGTTCAATGATTTTAATCTTACATAATCCCCTTCATATAAGTACCTACTGTTTGGTCTTTGATTTGAGGATTGATTACCTCCCCATCTGTGTTTTGGGAATTCAGCCGCTTGGCCAGGCGTTGTCCACCTATTATTAAATGCGTAGGTTGTTGTACTCCTTGGTGTAAACCTTCCATCGCCGTGTATAACCCAACCAGGATTAAAGTACAGGTAGTTTCCGAAAGAATAATTGAAAGTCATTCCAAGAGAAAAGTCTTTATAGGAAGCATTCAAGTTAAATCCACCATAAAAATCTGGTGTTGCTGATTTGCCTTCCATATAGACTCTTTCAGTTTCACCAACACGGTTTGTGGTTGAATTGTAGTTAATAGTCCCATCTGAATTAACCAAATACCAAAGAGGATCTCCGTTTGCAGGATCAACTCCAGCCCAAGGGAAAAGAAAATATTCTTGGAAATCTCTACCCTGTTCTCTTTTCTTAGTAGATACTACTATTGGTTCAGGCAGATAAGTTATCTCATTTTTAAGTGTTGTAGTATTGAAATTTACACCTAAAAATGCTTCAGATGTTTGAATTATATCAATTCCTAAATCGATCTCAATACCTGAGTTTTTCATATCACCAATATTTTGGGCAACAGAGGTAAATCCAGTAGTTAATGAAAGAGGCCTGTCTAAAAGAAGATCAGAGGACAACCTTTCAAAATATTCAGCATTTAAAGTAATTTTGTTGTTTAGGAAAGTAGCATCAATACCGATGTTAAAGTTTTCTTGAGATTCCCAAGTAAGTAAATTATTTGATACTTGAGAGGGAGCAGCTCCAGGATTACCGTCATAGTCTCTAGTGAATCCCCATAGTCCTGCCCAATCGAAGTTTCCAATTCCAGCGTTACCTGTAGTTCCGAAACTCCCTCTTAATTTTAAGAAATCAACAAAAGCGACACTTTCAATTAGTCTTGTCATATTCCAACCAACACCGATTGATCCGAATGTTCCCCATCTTTGGTCTGGTCCAAATCTTGATGAACCGTCTCTACGGAAAGACATAGAGAGAAAATATTCACTGTTGTAATCATAATTGGCTCTTGCAAAATACGATTGAAAGGCATAATCCGATCTCGCACTGTAAGCTTGAGTTGGATTTGCAGCACTTGCAGCATATTTTAAATCTGGATGCGAGAACCCTTCACCTCTCAGCTCTATAGTTCTAGTCATAACTTTTTGGGCCTCATAAGCAGCGAAGAAATTCATATTATGATTTCCAGTATCTCTTGGTGTAAATTGAATACTTTGAGTACCCAACCAATTGGTCTGGGATATTCCTCCTTCGTTGGCATAACCACCAATTCTTCGACCATCTCCATATCTACCATTTTGAAATAGATATTCATCTACTTTTAAAAGATCGAAACTCCAGTCAGACTTTATAGTCAAGCCATCCATAATTTCATATGAAACTTCAAAAACATCAGTTAATCTCATTTGAGACAGCTCTCTTTTGTCATCATAGAGGTGACCAACTGGGTTATTACCCCCCATAAAGAAGTTTTTATGATCTCCATAGAATCTTCCAAACTGATCATATACTGGAACAGTTGGTGCCATTAAATAAGCTAGGTAAAATGGTGCTTGCCATCTAGTACCATCAGTGATACCTCTTTGATCAAAAGTGGAAATATTAACATTGTTGCTAACTTTAAATCTATCAGTTAGCTGAGCATCAATATTCAAACGAGAAGAGAATCTCTCGAATTTATTTTCTTTAACCATTCCATCATTATCAAAGTAGTTAGCAGAACCAAAGTAGGTTACTTTTTCTGAGCCACCACTAAAACTAAAGTCGTATTCTTGTACAACTCCTGTTTGGGTCATCTCATCTAGCCAAATTGTATTATAATTTTGTCCAGCATCATTTAAAGGAAACTGATTAGCAAAAAGTTCTCTCGCAGCATCTGGAGAAGTTCCTCGCGCTATATATCCTTCATAATGAAGCTGTTTGTATTGTGTAGAATTAAGCCCCCTTAAAATGCCATCGTAAGCAAATTCTTGGGTTCCATATCTAGCTCTCAGAGTAAATTTTGGATCACCTGCTTTACCACTCTTAGTCGTAATTAAGACTACACCATTTGCACCTCTAGAACCATAAATGGCCGTTGAGGCTGCATCTTTTAAAACAACCAGGCTTTCAATATCGTTAGGGTTTATTGAGCCCAACACATTAGAGCTTCTACCTCCGTTAGAGAAGTCGGTTGTGGATAGAGATCCTGAAGTAATTGGCATTCCATCGATTACATATAAAGGCTCATTACTCGAACTAATAGATCCAATACCACGGACTCGAATTGAAATTCCAGCACCGGGAGCTCCATCGTTGGAAACAACCTGAAGACCGGGTGCAGCTCCTTGAAGTGCACTTTGAAATGTAGCAGATGGCTGCATTTCAAGAGTTTCAGCACTAATAACCGCTACAGCACCAGTGAATTTTTCACGACTACTAGTTCCATAACCTGTTACGATAACTTCCTGTAGTTCGGTAGATGATGCCATAACAACATCAATTGTATCTTGACTCCCAACAGTTACTGTTTGACCTTCCATACCAATGTATGAAAACTCAAGAACGTCTCCCTCTGAGGCTTCAATAGAATAGTTACCATCGAAATCTGTAGTTACACCAGTTGATGAACCTTGAATAATTATGGTTGCACCAGGTAGGGGTCCTTGATCGTCTGAAACAGTACCATTGATAGTCTTTTGTGAAAACCCATAAAAGGTTGTCATCAAAGAAATTAATAGTAAGTAGATATTTTTCATAAATAACGATAATTTTTAATTGATTCTACATCAATATATGAAGATTTTATTATTAACTCAAAAAATTAAAGGCCTAAAAAAATATTAATTAATTGCCTTATGCAATTAATGCAATAACATTTAAAAAAAAATTGAGAATTTTGATTAAAATCAGCTATAAATTAATAGATTCTTGATTTGACAATCTGATCAACTATTTCAAAGTATGTAGACAATTTAGTGTGATTTCCTAAAGATTTTTTCAAATTTGTTTTGTGAGCAATAACAAGTTCAATTTTTGGGATTACCGTGATGTATTGACCGCCAAATCCTCTTGCAGAATACGAACCTTTATAAATTTCATTTTCTCTGAAAGAATCAAATGTCCACCACATATAACTATACCCAAAATCTGGGACCAATTTTTTTGAATTATCGGTTCTGCTCATAACCGTATCTTTTGAAGTGACAGGAGTGATTATTTTGTTTATCCAATTTTTTGGAATCAACTGCTTACCATTCCATTTGCCGTTGTTGAGCATTAATTGACCAACTTTGGCCATGTCTTGTGTGGATAGGTACATGTGGTATGCCAAGTATTTTGACTTTTTTGAGTCACCTGAACGTTTTTGAAGCTTTAAATCCCAATTTTGAAAACCCAATGGCTGGGCAATTTGATTCTCTAATTCATTATAAATGGAGTTTTTTACCAATTTTTCAAAAATAAATCCAAGGGCATTAAAATCCCAGTTATTATATACATAATACGATCCCGGTTCTTTAGAGCCTCTGGGTAAAATATTCTTTTCATCATAACCACCATTAGAAGCTACATGAAATACCCCAGAACGAGATGTAGCAAGATGATCAATTTTTGCTCTTTTCTCTATATCTAAAAGGCCTTCGACATCATCTATTTGAAGTTCATCTAACGTCATATCAAGATTTATGGTTTTATTTTTTACATACTTTCCCATTAGTATAGCGAGAATACTTTTTCTACAAGAGGCAATATAGCTTATATCATTGATGTTGCCATATTGAAAAAACTCTTTTCCCTTGTGAAGAACATAAAGTCCAGTTGTATTTGATTTTTCCTCAATAAACTTTGAAAGTTGATGGATTTTTTCACTATCGAAACCGGCCTCTTCATACAATGAGTATTTTTCTAAGGATTGACCCTTTTTAATATCCTTCTCACAGCACAAAAATAAAATGCTAGAGAAAATAAATGTGAGTTTGTAAAGATTCATTATATGTTATTTTTGAAAAGGGTATAATTGATTTATTGGACCATATTTGTAATCTAATGCATCTAATCTTGTTGTACCAACAAAATCTCCTAAAGCATCAACAACCATTACTGTTTTCGAGTATCCAGTTTCGTCAAAACCTCTCCTGAAATGAACTCTTGATTTAACAACAATAACATCAAAATCGTCTGGATTTAATTCTCCAAATCTAATTTCAGACGGCCTGATAACCTGTTCATAGGTTGGAACTATAATTACAGCACTTCCTTTCCCAAATTTCACTACAGCTACTTTATCATATCCAAAGTGCGAGCCAAAGAAAAGTATCTCACCAGATATCCTTACAGGCACACCAGCTTGAATTCCAGTATAACCTCCTACTTTATAGTCAAATTTATCACCCTTTTTCGCGCCCTTTTGAGACAAATCTTTCAAGACATTTTCATCTCTTAAAGTTGCAATTAGGAATTTTTCAACATCTTGCTCAATTAATTCTTTTGTTATCCATGTTGCGTCTCCTTGGCGATCAGAATAATCTCCTAACGCAACTGGACCTCTCCCGTTTTGTAATGCCATTTTAGTTTTTTTAACAGCTAGTTTGGGTACTAAAAAAGAACCTCCCGCAAATTCTTTTTTCACTCTTAGAAAATAATCATTCATATCATCTGCAATTGAGTCAGCAAGTTGTTGATTGTTATTGGTAACCACATGAATGGTTGCACCTATATCTGGCACATCAGACCATGGAAAACCAAAAAAAACACTTACAAAAACATCTTTATTTCTATTTTCCCATCTTCTAGCCCTTTCCATAATCGTAGAAGCAGGTTCGGCTCCAGTCCATTGAAGGACAGTTGCAGTTAGTATACCAGGCTTTCTAGTTGCAGTTGTAGATTTAAATTTATTTTTAACAGACCTATATAAAAAATTCGCTGATCTTTCTCCCTGTAATGGTGCATCATAATGAGGAAAACGTTTTGTCACAAATGCAGCATTAGCCCATTTTAAAAACTCACTGTCTTCATTACCATGCAGATCAAAAGTGCCGGAGATGGGGATATCAGGGCCAACTAATTCTCTAACCCTTTTTGCAATTTCAGCCTCTGGCCTTGGAACATCTCTTGTTGCCATCGCACCATGGAGAGAAAGTTGAACTGCATCAACAGGCAATTTTGATTTTAAATCATCAAGAATTATTTTCATAAAATGCTCAAAACTTTTTTTGGTATTCCAACTCCTTGAAGATCCCCCAAACACACGGTCAGGGGAATTAATTCCAATTAACTCAACATCTTTAAATAAACTTGCCTGATGAACAAATCCTCCAGTATATCCTCCAGATTTTAGTAAATCTTCACCAGAAACGTAGGGTACTCTTTTGCTCCAATCTTCTATCGTAGTGTCACCTCCAGGGCAAAATGTACATGTTTCATGTGAGAATTGAATTATAGCAAACTTGAATTTTTTACCATCATTACAAGAATAAGTAGTTACTAGAATTAAAAGAAGAATAAAAAAATTAGGTTTAAATATTTTATAGGTCATATTTTTCATACTGATATTTTTTGTTTATTGCGTATTTAGAAAACCATTCTAACTCAGAATTTATTTTGGTTAATCTGTGGCTTAGTTTTCTCCAACCGTGTGGTTCTCCAGGAGCAATAAGTAACTTGGTTTTGACTCCTAAACTTCTTAAAGCCCTGAATAATTCAACTGATTGTGGTGGAGGAACCCTTTTGTCATTTCCACCAACTAGGACCAAAGTTGGAGTTTTTACTTTGTGAATGTCTTTTAAGGGTGAATTATTCCAGAATACGTCTATAGGAGCTTCTTTTTGCCAAGGATTCCCCCCAAACCAAGCAGATCTATTTAGTCTTACATCACTTTGAGCGTACATCCCAATCCAATTGACTGCTCCAGCACCGGAAGAGGCGGCTTTGAATCTGTCTGTGTGAGTGATAATTTTATTTGTCATATGGCCTCCAGCACTCCAACCCATTTTGATTAACTTATCTGGATCGGCAATTCCTTTATCAATTAAATAATCTACTCCAGTCATTACATCAAGATGTGATTGATTAAAATAACTACCAACCATATCTCTAAGGAAAGCGTCACCATAACCAGTGCTACCTCTATAATTCGGTTGTAAGACAACATAACCCTTTCCAGTTAGAACAGCATTGTATCTAGTTGGACTTCTTGAAAAACCGTATTTGTCTGATGATCTAGGGCCACCATGAGTTTGGACTACTAGAGGATATTTTTTTGATTCTTGAAAATTATGAGGCAAATATAAAATACCCTCAACTCTAACTCCATCTTCTCCATTCCATGAGACTACTTTTTGGGTTGGTAAATTGAATTCCAATTTAATATAGTCGTAATGAGATGTGATTTTTTTTTGGGTTTTACCGCGCAAATACAAATCTCCGGGGTTTTCAATCGTGTTTATTCCAAAAACATGCAGATTCGATTTTGAGTTATAGTCCCAATTGGTTAAGCTGTGATTTCCATTTGTTATTTGAAAAAAAACTCTTTTTAAAGTATCCATTCTCCAAAGCTGAGTACTTGCTCCCATATTTACTAAAATAAATAGCTCTCCTTTTTTTCTAGAAAATTCAAAAGAGTAAATTTCATGATTAAAATCATCAGAAATAATTTTAGGTGTATTTTTCCCATCTGTTGAAACCTCAAATAGATTTCTATTATAATATTCTTCAAATTTTTCATTACATGCTGCAATAAAAAAGACTTTTTGCCCATTGGGAGAAATTTTTGCTGACGACTCACTAATTGAATTATTTGTGATTTGAGTTTCTTTTGATGATTTCATGTCCTTTATCCACAATTCACTAAGAGATCTAAATTCAAGAAATGGATTCGGTCCTTTTTGAATAAGGATTTTTGAATTGTCATCAGATAAATCGTAATTTAAAACTGAGAAGTCTCCGTCAGTAATTTTTTCTTCATTTCCATTTAAATCTATTCTCCAAAGGTGTTTTTGAGTACGATTATTATCAAAACTATAGACGTCATAACCATCCCTTTCGGCTAAAATTTGTTCTTTTGTTTTTGGATCGCTAGCCAAGAAATAAAGATACTTTGAGTCGTTTGACCACTCAATATTGTTAACTCCAGTTCTGTGATTTGAAAGTTTTTTTAGTGAACCAATTTTGGTTGGAAGTAAATATATTTGGTTGTTTCCAGAATCAAACTCATCGTCTTCATTGTCAATGTATCCCTCTTTTGATGAGGTAAAGCTTATCCATTTTGAATCAGGTGACCATTTGGGATTGCCAAGTCCTTTTTTCTCAAATGTAATTTGTTGAGATATTCCACTTTTTAAATCAGCCAACCATAAATTAGGAATTTGTTTATTTTCTTTCCAGTCGCTTTCAGATAAAATATAAACAATTTTGTTTCCGTTCGGAGATAGAGAAACACTGGATATACCTGGAATATTCAAAAAGTCGATTATAGACATATCTCTCTTTTGAGAGAAAATTAACTGAGTAGAAGCAAGAATTAAAAGTGTGGTTTTTAAAAATTGAATATTGAGCATTTTATTAGTTTTTATAAATATTAATTAATTGATATGGGAGTTTCCCAAAAGAAGCCTTTGATTTGTTTGCCATAATTGAAACTACCGATTTATCATTTGAAGAAAAAACAAAAGTAGTACCTCCAACTGAACCACCGGTATGACCTAGGTAAGCATTTTTTTTATCATCGTATCTAATTCTCCAACCAATTCCATAATTAGTTTTTTTATCATCTGGAAGTTTTTGGGATTTTGTCATTTCCTTTACTGTTTCAGGCAAAAGGAAATCAGTGTAAAGAACTTTCCATATAAATTTAGCCATATCCTGTGTAGTTGAGACGTAGCCTCCTCCAGCCCACTTCCAACTATTGTTTACATCTGGACAAAGAACAATATCTCCAGAATCATTTTTTTCATAAAATGAAACCTTGTCTTTTAATTTTAAATCAATTTCTTCAGCGAAGGTTTTGTCAAGCAGAAGTGGGTTTAATATTTCATTTTTCATTAGTTCGATGAAATTTCCAACGTATGCTTTTTCCATTGCTAGACTTAATAGAGTCCACGCATGAGTGGAATAACTGTATTTAGTGCCCGGGTCAAAAAGAAGGCTGTCATTAATAAATATGTTTAATGCATCAAAGGTATTTTCATAATTTAGATTTAGTTTCATATCATCTCCATCTCCATAGTGTCTAATACCTGACAGGTGTCCAGCTATTTGCCTTAAAGTTATCTTATTTTTATCAAATGGTAAATCTTTAATGTAAAACCCAACTGAACTATCAATTTCAATTTTTTTTTCTTCATACATTTTCATTAATGCAGTTCCAGCTAAAGTTTTAGACAAACTTCCTATTCTGAATAGAGAATTTTTTGGATTTACACTAATTTTTTTCTCTATGTCTGCATATCCAAAACCTTTAGAATATTCTATATAACCTTCTTTATTTAATAATGTAACTGATAACCCCGGAATATTATTTTCTTCAATGAAAGTGTTAATTAAATTGTCCGCTTCTTTTTCCTTTTTATCAAAATCTCCATCGGTACAAGAAATTATTACAATAAATGAAGTAATAAATAAATTAAAAAGATTTATTTTCATAATAACAAAGCTTATTTACTGAAGTTAAGAATATCATTAATTAAAAACAATAAATACTTAATATACAGACATATATAAACATGAACTTTTCAATTTATACTGTTTCTTTGAAAAAAAAATATCCTTTACAGATAAGTCGAGGAATAAAAGATCAGTCTGTAAATGTATTTTTAAAAATTAAAGATGAAAACTTTACTGCCTGGGGTGAATCAGCACCTGGTAAAAGTGAAAATGCTGGTACAGCTGAAATTGTTAAAGAGCAACTTGAGAATTTTATCTCAACTAATATAGAAAATGAATCTACCGATGAACTTTACAATAGGGCTATGGAAATGAAAATTGCACCATGTGCTTATGCATCGATAGATATGGCCTTATGGGATTTGAAAGCTAAAAGAGTAAATCAACCTCTTTATAAATATTTAGGCTTACCAAAGCCAAGTCAGCCAACTTCCGTCACCATTGGTATAAATCCAGTAGAGGTAATTAGAGAAAGAATCCCAATAATTTTAAAAGACAATAAATTTAAATCTCTAAAAATCAAGTTAGGGAACCCTTTGGGCTTAGATGCAGATAAGGAAATGTTTAATGAGGTGTATAAAATTTCCAAAAAATACAATGTAAAACTTCGAGTCGATGCAAATGGAGGATGGGATGTAAATCAAACACTTGAAATGATGAATTGGTTAAGTAATCGCGAAGTCGATTACATAGAACAACCATTAAAAGAAGGGGATGAATCTGATTTAAAATATATTTTTGACAGAAGAAAGATGCCCATTTTTCTTGACGAGTCTTGTAGATACGCAAAGCAAATACCGTTATGGGCTAAATATGTAGATGGAATAAATCTAAAATTGATGAAGTGTGGTGGCATCACAGAAGGATTAAAAATTATTAATACCGCTCGGGCTCACGGATTAAAGACTATGATAGGCTGTATGTCCGAATCTTCGCTTTCGATTGCTGCCTCTGCTTCTATAAGTGGCATTATCGACCATATAGATTTAGATTCTCATTATAATCTAAATCCGGATCCTTCAACCGGTACTAAATTAATTAACGGAATAACTTCCTTATTAGAAAATCCTGGGCATGGTGGAGAACTAAAAAAAACGTATTATGCTTAAAAAAAATCAAAAGGTGGCTATTTACATGGAAGGTCATATTTACAGTGAATACGGGAAAATGGGAATGGGAGTCCTTAGGTACTTAGAAAATAAAATAGTGTGTGTTATTGATTCAAAATACTCGAAAACTAATATAAATGACCATTATCCCAATTTAGAACCAGTTCCCATTGTCAATAATTTAGAATCTGCCATTCAATTAAAAGCCGAAGTTTTGATTCTTGGTATAGCTCCTAGTGGAGGAAAAGTTCCTTCCGATTGGTATCCTGTGATTAAAATGGCATTATCAAAAGGATTATCAATAATTAACGGTTTACATGATCTTTTACAAAATCGTTTTAATAATCTTATTTCAAAAAAAAACCAATGGATTTGGGATGTTAGGGTCCCGAATTTTGTTCCTGAAATTGCAACCGGCAAAGCAGCGAAATTAAATAACAAAAGGCTTTTGATGATTGGAACCGATATGGCATGCGGTAAAATGACTACTGCCTTAGAGGTTTTAACGTGGTCAAAACAAAATAAACTAAAAAGCGGGTTTATTGCAACCGGTCAAATTGGAATAACAATAACTGGAGACGGAATTCCCCTCGATGCCTTTAAAGTTGATCACGCCTGTGGAGCGGTAGAAAGGAAAGTGCTAGAATATGGTAAAAAGGATTTAATAATTATAGAGGGTCAGGGCTCATTACTTCATCCTGGCAGTACCGCAACGTTACCACTTATAAGAGGGTCTTGTCCAACTCATTTAGTATTATGTCACAGGGCCGAAAAACAGAACTTAAGATATCCTGAAAATATCCGGATTCCTAACCTCAAAAAGTTTATTGAATTAAACCAAAATCTCGCTCATGTTTTTGGTGCATTCCCTATGTCAAAATGCATAGGTGTTTCACTGAATACCTCAAAATTAAATAAAAAAGAAGCACAGAAGGTAATTGATGAAACTACAAAAATAACAGGGTTACCGGTTACAGATCCGGTTCGTTTCGGAGTAGAAAAAATTTGTCGAAGCCTATTAACTAGTTGATAAAAGTACTCGGAGCGGGACTTGAACCCGCACGGCCGCAATGGCCATTGGATTTTAAGTCCAACGTGTCTACCAATTCCACCATCCGAGCTGGACTGAGAGCGAAAGACGGGATTTGAACCCGCGACCCTCACCTTGGCAAGGTGACGCTCTACCACTGAGCTACTTTCGCAAAAGCAAACAAAGTTAAAATTAATTTTTAATTATAAGACAATATGTTTTTATCCTTTGTCCAACTTTTTTTTCAACTTATTTAGAATTAGAAGAGCCTCTAAGGGTTTTAAATTGTCAATATCAATTTCTAAAATTTCATGTTTTAATTCTTCAACTAAAGGGTCATCCAATGAAATGAAGCTTAGCTGCATTTCTTTGTTTTTATTTGACAAAGATTTTTTTCTGTTTGAAATATCACGACTTTTTTCTAAAAACTTTAATTTTTGATTTGCTATATCAATCACTTGCTTTGGAAGTCCAGCCATTTTAGCTACATGAATTCCAAAACTATGTTCACTTCCCTCAGGTTCAAGTTTTCTTAAAAAAAGAATTTTATTGTCACCTTCCATTACAGAAACATTAAAATTTTTAATTCGTTCAAACTTTTCCTTCATCACATTTAATTCATGATAGTGGGTGGCAAACAACGTTTTTGGTTTAAATGAATGTTCGTGAAGATATTCTGTGATAGCCCATGCTATTGAAATACCATCGTAGGTGCTTGTACCTCTTCCAATTTCGTCTAATAAAATTAAACTTTTAGAAGTTAAATTATTCAGTATTGCAGCAGCTTCATTCATCTCAACCATAAATGTAGACTCCCCCTGAGATATATTATCGCTGGCGCCTACACGCGTAAAAATTTTATCAGTAATTCCAATATTTACTTCTTTTGCAGGCACATAGCTGCCAATTTGAGCCATAATAATTATTAGAGCAGTTTGTCTTAAAATTGCAGACTTACCAGACATATTAGGACCACTTATCATCATTATCTGTTGTTTTTCTTGGTCAAGTTCAATGTCATTAGGGATAAATATTTCACCATCTTCAAGATTTTGTTCTATAACAGGGTGCCTTCCTTGAATTATTTGAATCTTATTTGACTTATTGAAAACAGGTTTACAGAAATTAAATTTTGAAGCAGCGATGGCAAAGCTTAAAAAACAATCAATTTCCCCCATTAAGGTTGAATTTACCATAATACCATCAAGATTTTCTTGGAGAGAATTTAATAATTGAGAGTAATAACTCAATTCCAATTCCTGTATTTTCTCTTCGGCACCTAGTATTTTCGTTTCATAATTTTTTAAATCTTCATTTATGTATCTTTCTGCATTTACTAGGGTTTGCTTTCTGATCCATTCGTTTGGAATTTTTTCTTTATGAGTATTTCTCACCTCAAAATAATATCCAAATATGTTGTTAAAACCAATTTTTAGTGATGGGATATCATTTTTGAGCAGCTCCTCTTTAAGGATTTTATCAAGCATTGATTTCCCCTCTTTCAGGAGTCCTCTTAATTCATCAAGTTCTTTAGAAAATCCTTCTGCAATAAAATTCCCTTTTGAAATTGAAACAGGAACATCTTCTTTAATTGTTTTATCAATCTTAGAGAAAATTGTTTTACACGTAACTAATTTTTTTCCAGTTTTAACAATTAAATCATTGCTGTTTTTTTCGAATGTTTTTTTTATTTTTTGAATTTCAGCTACACTTCTCTTTAATGAAACCAATTCTCTTGGATTGACTTTTGCTGTAGCAATCTTAGAGGCAATTCTCTCAATATCAACAATTTCTTTTAAATGATTAATTAGTTTTTCAGTTAAATTTCTTTCATTTAATAAAATTTCAACAAAATCATGTCTTAGCTTTAATTTTTGTATCGATTTTAAAGGAAAGTTTAACCATTTCTTAAGTACTCTGCTTCCAATTGAAGTTGATGTGAAGTCAATAACTTCAATAAGTGAAACCCCTCCATTAGCTGAATAATTTAACTCTAAATTTCTAGTTGTAAATCTATCCAAGGAAAGATAGTTTTCAGCATTAATTTTTTTCAGTGACTTGATGTGTGCCAATTTGTTGTGTTGTGTCTCTGATAGATAATGTAAAACAACCCCGGCGGCTATGATTCCCTCTTTATCATCACCTTCAACTCCAAAGCCTTTTAAAGACTTTGTTTCAAAAAGTTCCATTAATGAATCATAACTATTTTCATAATCAAACACCCAATCTTCTTGAAAAAATGTCGTGAAATCTGCCCCAAAATTTGAAAGGAATTCTGTTTTAGAAAGTTTTGAAATAATAATTTCTGCAGGTTCATACTTTTCAATAATTAATTTAATTTGATTAATTGATCCAGAAAAAAAAGAAAAATCTCCGGTTGAAATGTCCATAAATGAAACCCCAGATTTATTTTTACCAAAATTTATTGCTGATAAGTAATTATTTTTATTGTGCTCTAATACATCATCATTTATCGCTACTCCTGGTGTTACTAATTCCGTAACACCCCTTTTGACAAGTTTTTTTGTGAGTTTTGGATTTTCCAATTGGTCACAAATCGCTACTCTGCAACCAGCTTTGACTAGTTTTGGTAAGTAATTATTAATAGAATGATATGGGAATCCTGCAAGTTCAATTTCACTCATGCTTCCTGCACCTTTTTTAGTTAAAATGATACCAAGAATTTTTGATGCCTTTATTGCGTCTTTTCCAAAAGTCTCGTAAAAATCCCCAACTCTAAATAAAAGCAATGCATCAGGGTATTTAACCTTGATTTGGTTGTATTGTTTCATCAGTGGTGTTAATTTTACCTTTTTATCCAAACTCATTAAAAAATCAAATAGACACTAATATAATTCATATTTAAGTTTAAAAAACTTATTCTTATTCAAAATGAAAAATAGGAAATTAAAAAATCAGGAATTAAACAGAAAATCTAAAAAAGAATATTTAAAATCAAAGAAAACACCATTGATTTTAATACTCGATGATATTAGAAGTGGTCACAATGTAGGTTCCATTTTAAGGACAGCCGATGCATTTTTGTTATCCAAAGTTTATATATGTGGTATATCTCCTGTTCCCCCTCATAAAGAGGTAATGAAAACTGCTTTAGGGTCTAATGAGTCTGTAGATTGGGAATATAAGGAGGATATTTTCGATTTAATTACCAAACTTAAAAACAATGATTGTGATATTTGGTCAATTGAGCAAACTGAAAAATCAATAGATTTAAAAAATTATAGCCCGGATAAAAATAAATTGACCGCATTTGTTCTTGGCAACGAGGTCTTCGGAGTTAAACAAAAAATTATAGATATAACAGGCCAAGTTATTGAAATACCACAGCATGGTACTAAGCATTCAATAAATGTTTCTGTAGTTTCAGGAATTTTGTGTTGGGATTTTTATTTAAAAATTATGCCTAAAAAATAAATTTAAAATATTTAAAAAAACAGAATGATTATTTTTAAAATCTGAATTATCCAAGTCTAAATTATATATCATAAATTTGGTTTTTGTTTTCCAATTATTGTATTCTGATTGAATTAAATCTAAATATTTCCTGTCAATTTTTTTTTCAAACTTTCTTCCTCTTCTCTTAATCTTATCTAAAATATAATTTATTTCTTGATCCAAAAGGATTACAACTTCAGGCTTGATAAAGAAACCTGAACAATGATTAAAATCACTTTGAAATTTATTAAACTCTGATTTTGTCATAGTTCTCTTAGCAAAAATTAATGACTTATGGGCCAAATAATCAAAAATTTGTGGATATTTTTTTCTGGTTTTATACTCTTTATGCTGCTCCAATCTGAGTTTTAAAAAAGATTTTTCTGTTTCAAAGGCTCTTTTATTAGGGTTTGTATAAAACTTTTCTAGAAGTACTTCATCAAATTCTTCTAACACTAATTCTCCAAATAATGCATCCGATAATTTTCTTGAAAACTCTGTTTTTCCAATGCCTATTAATCCTTCTACTGCAATTACTTTTTTGATTTCTGGGATATATACTTTTTCTTCTATTTTTTTTGGAATGAAAGGGTCTTTAGAATCGTCTAACAATGTCTGGATAGACTTTCCATTTCTGGGATCTTTAAAGTTGGAACAGATATCAAGTAAAGGATAGAGCACAAAGTTTCTCTCGTGCATATTTTTATGAGGGACAAACAGTTCCCTATCCTTTATTATCAATTTTTTAAAATAAACTATATCAATATCGACTTTTCTTGATTTTGGTTTACTGTCAGATGTTCTAACTCTACCAAGATACTTTTCAATATCTAAAAGTTTTTCAAGTAGAGATTTTGGCTGTAAATCAGTATTAATTCCAACACATATGTTGTAAAAGGGATTTCCTCTGAAACCCATTGCGGGTGTTTCATAAATTCTTGAAACATTTTTAACCTTCGATATCCTGTAGGATATCAACCCTACAGCTAGTTGTAAGAATTTCAATCTATTTCCAAGATTACTTCCTAAAGATAAATAGATCATATATTGAAATTAATTTTAAAAAATAAATATTTTAAACTGAGTTTTATTTGATATTAAATAAAAAACTTAATCTTTGCATAAATTTATTACCATAAGCAATATAAATTTCAGTTGATTAATGAATTTTTTTAGAAATTTTTTAGCTTCCTTTCTTGGATCAATAAGCGCTTTAATTCTGATAATATCTTTGGTATTTTTTTTATTGGCTGGTATTGCATCAGTTGCCACCTTTGACAAAAACATACTTCAAGATGAAATTTCTTCAAACAGTATTTTAAATCTAGATTTAGATAAGGATGTATATGACAATATACCTATCACTCAAGAATTTGAGGAAATTTTAGGAGTTTCCCCAGAGATTATAAAATTCCTAGATTTAATTAATGCGATAGAATCAGCCGGTAATAACAAAGATATTAACGGAATTAATTTAAAAAGCCAATCCCCAAAAATGGGGTGGGCCCAAGCTTTAACAATAAGGAAATCACTTCAAAAGTTTAAGGATAAAGGAAAATTTATTTATAGCTATGGTGATTTTTTTTCTCAAAAAGGATACTACCTAGCATCTGTTTCGGATTCGATTTTTTTAAATCCCATGGGGAATATTGAATTAAGAGGTCTTGGTGCAGAGGTCCTTTACTACAAACAACTACAGGAAAAATACGGATTTAAAATGGAAGTTGTCAGACACGGTAAATACAAAAGTGCGGTTGAACCATATCTAGACGATAAAATGAGTGAAGCAAACAGAAATCAAATAAAGTCTCTTTTGAATTCTATCTGGGACGGTATTGGTAATCAAATTAAATTATCAAGAAAAATCTCTTCAGAAAATTTCAATAAAGTCGTAGATAATTTAGATGCTACCTTTCCAGAAAACGCTTATAGAAATAATATAATAGATGGTATTGTTTCAAAAACTCAGTATAAAAATAAGTTAAAAAGTATATTAGGAATCAATTCAGACGAAAAATTAAATAATGTTTCCTATCTGCAAATTAAAAATAACTCCAATTTTAAAAAAGGAACCCGAGATCAAATTGCAATTATTTATGCCCAGGGTCCAATTATATACGGAGAAGGGAATGAGAGTAACATAGGGCAAGAACTATTTTCAAAAACAATAAGGAAAATAAAGAATAGTAAAAGAATAAAAGCCGTAGTTCTCAGAATTGATTCTCCTGGTGGCGTGGCTCTTACATCTGAAATAATTTGGGATGAATTAATTGAATTAAAAAAGGAAAAACCCATTGTAGTATCTATGGGAAATGTAGCTGCTTCTGGAGGTTATTATTTATCTACTGTCGCTGACAAAGTTTTTGCTAATGATTTTACAATTACAGGTTCGATCGGAGTATTTGCTATGGTTCCAAATATTACTGAATTATCAAAAAGAATTGGTATTAATGCAGAGCAAGTGGAGACTAATAAGAATTCCATTTTTTATACCCCATTTGAGAAGCCTTCACAAAAATTTAGATTAGACGTAAAAAAAAATATAGAAAATATTTACGAAATGTTTAAAAAACGTGTTTCTGATGGAAGAAATATTTCTATGGATGAAGTTGAAGCTCTAGCTCAAGGCAGAGTTTGGTCAGGAGGGCAAGCTTTAAAAAATGGCCTTGCAAATGAAGAAGGAGACATAAAAGATGCTATCAATGCCGCAGCAAAATTAGCAGATTTGGGGAATGATTTTAATGTTACTTCTTATCCAAAAATTGAACCCGAAATCAATGATATCTTATCAGTAATTATTCCTTTTAATTCTTCAGTTTCTGAATTTTTAAAATTATCAGATTTAGATCCTCTTATAAAATCAATAAAAAATAAAGAAAAAAAACCAATAATTTTTACAAGTCAACCTTTTAACTTAGATATAAGATAGTTTTGAATTCTAAAAATAAATTACTAGCTCAGAAATTATATTTTTTTCTAAGTTCTATCTTCATCACTGCCTTAGTAGTATCAAATCTTATTTTTCAAAAATTTTTTTCTTGGTATCCGTTTAATTTTGAAGTATTTGGAATAAAACTTTTTGAGTTATCCGTGGGAGTTCTTCCTTATCCCGTTACATTTCTAATTACTGACATTATTTCTGAAATATTTGGAAAAAGAAAAGCTAACCAAGTAGTTGTTATGGGTATTTTGGCATCAATTTTTTCAATAGGTCTTCTCCTTTTAGGAGATGTGTTGCCAGCAAGTAGTTCATCACCTATTGATGATAAAACTTTTAATTTAGTTTTTTCTGCTTCGCCTTTAGCTGTTTTAGCTTCTATGTCTGCGTATTTGATAGCTCAGTTTTTGGACATAAGGATTTATCATTTTTGGAAACAATTAACCCAAGGGAAATACCTATGGCTTAGAAATAATTTCTCTACTTTTTCCTCACAAATAATTGATTCAACTACAGTGATAGCCCTTCTATGTATATTTGATATTTTAGCTTGGGATTTGTTTTTGGGTTTAGTTCTCTCTAGTATAACTTTTAAAATTGTGGTAGCAGTAATTGATACACCCCTACTATATATATTAGTTGGATTAATTCGAAAAAAATTTAATCTAGGGATAAATGATGAAATTGATATAGATTAAAAAAGTATATATTTTTATGAGAATTAATAAATATTTAAGTCAAATCGGGATTTGTTCTAGAAGAGAAGCGGATAAACTTATTGATTCCAAGAGAGTAAAAGTCAACGACGAAATAGCTATTTTAGGAACTAAAATTAAAGAAGGAGACAAAATAACCATTGATAATAAATTAATTAAACCTCAAAAAAAAAAGACAATTCTAATTGCATTTTATAAGCCGAGAGGTATAGTGTGTACAACAAACAGCTTGATAGAAAAAAATAATATTATAGATTATATTAATTTCCCAGAAAGGATTTTTCCAATTGGTAGACTTGATAAACTTTCTGAAGGTCTAATTCTATTGACAAATGAAGGTTCACTAGTTAATAAAATTTTGCGCTCTAGAAATAATAAAGAAAAAGAATATTTAGTCGAGGTTAATAAAAATATCACCCCAGATTTTATTAGACAGATGAGCAATGGAATCCCAGTCTTGAACACAGTAACTAAGAATTGTAAGTTAGTCAAAGTTTCTTCTACCATTTTTAAGATAATTTTAACCCAAGGTCTAAACAGGCAGATTAGGAGAATGTGTGAATTTTTAGGATATAAAGTCATTAGTCTTAAAAGAATTAGAATTATGAATATTAAACTAGATGTTGAAATTGGGAAATGGAGACATTTATCAAGCCATGAATTAAATTCAATAAATAATTAAATTATTCTATATTAATTTCAACTCTCAAACCTTCATTACTTCTTATATTAAATACTGTTGAATCTTCAAAAATTAAGTATTGACCTTTTATACCTTTTAATTTTCCCGAATAAAGCTTGTCTTTTTTTAGGTTCAAGCTGTTAACTTTATCTGGATATTTAATAACGGGAAAATTAATTTCTTTATAAACCCTTGGTTGAAGTTGATAGACTTTAAGATTGTCTTCAATATTGTTATCGACGAAATTTTCAGCTTCTTTAAAATTAAGACTTTGGTCAGATACAGATAAAAGCATTTTTCTCCAATTGGTTTTATCCGAAAAATTCTTTTTAAGTAAAACCTCACAAGTGCCTGCAAGATATCTGTTTGGAAATTCAAATAATGCTAAACCTCTATCGGCTCCCTGATCAATCCACCTAGTAATTAACTGAGACTTTCTTGTAACACCTACTTTTATGTGACTAGATATTGCAAAATAAACAATGTGGGGTTGTAGTTGAATTTTTCTCTCATAATCCAAATTTCTATCTTCAATGTCCAAGTGCGCTTTGCTCAATTCAGGTCTCATTATCCATTCGCCTGCAAGGGGTGACTTAAAAAAACAGTTTTTACAAAAACCTTGTCTAAAAACTTCAATTTCTTTATGACATGAAAGACATTCATATCCATCAAATTTTAAACTTATTTTTTTATCAATGCATTGATTGAAGTTGATTATATGGTCTTCAAAGTCCAAATAATATTTTACCTCCTCGTCAATTTCAGTATACATTTTCTTTAAAACTCCAGAAAACATAAATAACTTATTTTATTTTTACCTAAATATATAATAAATATGCCTTTTCCATTATTTAATTCAATTGCTAGTTGGTTTTTAAAAAAAAGAATTCATCAAATTGAATTGTTTTTAAAATATCCTGTTGAAGTTCAACAAGAGGTTTTAATGGATTTGATAAGTTTTGCAAGAAAAACTAAAATTGGGTATCAATACGATTTCAGCTCAATTAAAAGTTATAATGACTTTAAACAAAGAGTTCCAACTAGGTCTTACGAAGAAATAGCAAAGGATATCAATAAAAGTAGAGAAGGAGAAGATAATTTATTTTGGCCAACAAAAATTAAATGGTACGCAAAGTCAAGTGGAACAACAGATTCTAGAAGTAAATTTATTCCTGTAAGTACTGAAGCACTTGAAAATTGTCATTATAAGGCTGGGAAAGACATGCTTTCTCTATATATAAATAACAACACTAATACTCAGCTTTTTACAGGAAAAAGTCTAAGGCTTGGAGGGAGCCAAGAGTTGCATCAAAACCAACAAAATTATTTTGGTGATTTATCTTCTATAATAATTGATAACATGCCATTATGGGCAGAAATTAACAGTACTCCAAGTATGAAGGTTTCTTTAATGCCAGATTGGGACAGTAAAATAAAAGCAATTCTCAATGAATGTCTTTCGGAAAATGTTACAAGTTTGGTAGGTGTCCCTTCGTGGATGCTAGTGCTTCTTAATCAAGGACTAGCAAAGATGAATAAATCTGACATATTTGAAATATGGCCAAATGTAGAAGTATATTTTCATGGAGGAGTGAGTTTTAGACCGTATAAAAATCAATACAATCAGATATTTTCTTCTAATCCAATTCATTACTACGAGATATATAATGCTTCAGAGGGTTTTTTTGCAATTCAAGATCAGAATGATTCAGAAGATCTTTTGCTTATGTTAGACTATGGCATTTTTTATGAGTTTATTCCAGTTGGTGAAAATCAAGACTCTATCATCGAGCTTCAAGATGTAAAGTTATTCGTTGAATATGAATTGGTTATTACCACTAACGGAGGATTGTGGAGATATAGGATTGGTGACGTTGTTAGGTTTACTTCTCTTTATCCTTTTAGAATTCAAATTACTGGGAGAACCAAACATTTTATCAATGCATTTGGAGAAGAGGTTGTAATTGAAAATACTGATAGAGCGATAGAAGAAGCTTCATTGCAAACAGGAGTCAAGATTGTTGATTATACTGTAGCTCCAATATACATGTGCAATAACAATTCGAGAGGTTCACATCAGTGGTTGATTGAATTTAAAGATGCTCCAACAAATTTAATTACGTTTGGTAAAATGCTAGATAAAAAATTAAGAGAGTTGAACTCAGATTATGATGCTAAAAGACATAAAAACATAACAATGACAAGCCCAAAAATCAGCGTAGCCCAGAAGGGCTTGTTTGATAAATGGCTTAGAAATTATAATAAGGTAGGAGGTCAGCATAAGATTCAAAGGCTATCAAATGACAGAAAATTTATAGAAAACCTTTTAAGCATTGATTTTTAAGAAACAGCTTTTAAATCAGGGAATGTTGTCTTTTTAAGTTGAGAGTGAGCATAAGATTTTGTAACCTTTAAATACTTAGTTACCGACCCTGGGAGTTCAAACATTGCATTGTTTAAAATTAATTCGCAAAGAGATCTCAACCCCCTAGCTCCCAAGTTAAAGGAAAGTGCATTTTCCACAATATAATCTAATGCTCCTGGAGTAAATTCTAATTTTATGCCATCAATTTCAAATAATTTTGTGTATTGTTTTGTTATTGCATTTTTAGGTTCAGTTAAGATAGATCTGAGTGTCTTTTTATCTAAAGGATTCATATGAGTAATTACTGGAAGACGACCAATAATTTCAGGAATTAATCCAAATGAACGAACATCCTTCGGATTAATTTGCTCAAGTAAATTAGAAAAATCAATTTGATCAGTTGTTTTCTTAGACTTAAATCCAATTGATTTCAAATTCAATCTCTTATTTATTTCTCTCTCAATCCCATCAAATGCTCCACCAGCAATAAACAATATGTTAGAGGTGTCAACTTCTATGAATTTTTGATCAGGGTGTTTTCGACCACCCTTTGGAGGAACATTTACTAAAGTTCCTTCTAATAATTTTAAAAGGGCTTGTTGAACTCCTTCTCCAGATACATCTCTAGTGATAGAAGGATTGTCTCTTTTTCTTGCAATCTTATCAATTTCATCAATAAAAACAATACCCTTTTGAGCACTCTCTACATCGTAATCTGCAGCTTGCAAAAGTCTAGTTAAAATACTTTCCACGTCTTCTCCAACATAACCTGCTTCAGTTAATATTGTCGCATCTACTATAGCAAGAGGTAACTTTAACATCTTTGAGATTGTTTGTGCAAGTAGAGTTTTTCCCGTTCCTGTTTGCCCAACAATTAAAACGTTACTTTTCTGAATTTCAATAGAATCATTAATATCTTTATTAATAATTCTTTTGTAATGGTTATAAACCGCTACCGATAAAACTTTTTTTGCATAGTCTTGTCCAATTACGTATTGATCCAAATATGATTTTATTTTTACTGGCGATTCTAAATTGAATGAGGGCTTAGTAGTCTCATTATTTTTACTTTCATTGATAATAATTCCATTCGCTTGCTCAACACACTGACCGCATATATGTGCATCAAGTCCTGCAATCAAAACTTCAGTTTGAGTTTTCATTCTTCCGCAAAAAGAGCATGAAAGTTCTTCACCCATAATATTATTTTTTTAACACTTCATCAACCATACCATATGATTTGGCTTCTTGGGCTTTCATCCAGTAATCTCTATCACTGTCTTTGTTAACTTTTTCAATTTTTTGACCGCTGTGTTTAGCAATAATTTGATAAAGTTCATCTTTCAGCTTTAGGATCTCGCGAGCTGTTATTTCGATATCAGAAGCTTGTCCTTGTGCACCCCCAAGAGGTTGATGAATCATTACACGAGCATGAGGAAGGGCAGACCTCTTTCCTGATGCACCGGCACATAAAAGTACAGCTCCCATGGAGGCGGCCATTCCTGTACAAATGGTGGCTACATCAGGGGAAATATATTGCATTGTGTCATAAATTCCTAAACCTGCATAAACTCCTCCACCTGGCGAATTAATGTAAAGCTGAATATCTCTTTTCGAATCGACGCTTTGTAAAAATAAAAGTTGTGCCTGAATTATATTTGCTACTTGGTCATTAATTGCAGTTCCTAAAAACATGACCCTATCCATCATTAATCTTGAAAAAACATCCATTTGAGCAACATTAAGCTGTCTTTCTTCAATAATATATGGGGTCATACTACTAACTATTTGATCGTAATACATAGAGTTAATACCATGCTTCTTTGTAGCAAATTTTTTAAATTCTTTTTTATAATTCATAATTGATATTATTAACTAAAATTAAACATTTTTATTGTGTAGTTGGATAAGCGATTTTAATAAAAGAGTCGTAGGTTAGTTTTTTGGTTTTAAATTTTATATTTTTTTTGAAGAACGCAAGTAGCTTCTCTGTTTTGACTTGTTCGATAATTCTTTTTCTTTCCTCTTCATTTCTTAATATTCTCTCAACCATTTGTTCAATTTCTTGATTACCATCTGTTTTACCTATTTGCCCAAATTGACTTAAAAAAATCTTTTTAGCAAAATCTTTAATCTCTTTCTCCTCAACTTTCAAATTATTTTGATTTATAATTTCCTCTTCAATTAGCTGATATCTCAAACCCTTTTCAGAATTTTCAAATTCTTCCGTTGCATTTTCAAGAGTGATTTCCTTTTCATTCCTTTTTAGTAACCACTTAATTAAAAATTTTCTAGGAAGACCAAATTTTATCTCTCCAATTAATTTCTTTGTAACATCATTTAAAAATTTTTGATCAGATTGTTGATCGTATTGAGATTGGACGGAGTTTTTAATTTCCTCTTTAAATTGAGTTAAAGTTTTAATTGATTTATTTGGATAGATCTTTTTAAAAAAAGATTCTTCTAAACTGGCGTTAACTCTTTTTTGTATGGATAATAATTTTGCTTCAACATTAATGTTTGAATTTTTTATTTCTTCAATTGTTTTGTTTGAAAGACTTGTTGACTGCGTCTGATCCTTAAAAAAATCCTTCAATTCAAACATAAAAGTATCGTTTATATTCAATTTTCGAACTAGATCAATATTCTTTTTAGTTTTTAACTGATTAAGTTTTAAGGTCAATCTTTTATCGATATTTTCTTCTTTGGAGGAAAATTCAAACATTAACTCAGAAGCATCCGATATTTTTTTTTCGTCTTTTAATTCCCCATATTGTTGCTGGAGATAATCGATTTTCTCTTTAATAATCTTGTTTTCAATATTTATTTTGTGATAAATCGGAGATTTTTTAAAATTTAAATCGACTTTTATTTTTGGACTTAAACCAATTTCAAATTTGAAATTAAAAACATCTGTATTCCAATCAAATTTTTCATCTAATATTGGAACTGGATTTCCCAAAATTTTCAGATTATTTTCAATTATATATTGATTAAGAGACTCACTTAAAATTTTATTAGTCTCTTCAACAATAATTGCTTTTTCATATTTTTTTTTTATCAAGGACAATGGTACATGACCTTTTCTAAAACCAGGAAGATTAATTTTTGACTTATAATCCTTAATAACACTATCAACCTTATTCTCATAATCCTTTTTTTCAATTGAAATTGAAATGGTTGAATTTAATTTATCTATTTTTTTAAGATCTATTTTCATTCTTAATGAGTTAGGCCGCAAAATTAGTGTTTTAAATTTTGTTTACAAATGCACAGCTATATTCAAATTAGTTTTAATAAAAAATCATTTCAAATAGATTTTATTCCAAATTAGTACTACATTTGCGACCTGAATTAATAATCGATTGTCGAGAACAATCAAAATTAATATGATATGGCAGTAAAAATTAGACTTCAAAGACACGGAAAAAAAGGTAAACCTTTTTATTGGATTGTTGCAGCTGATTCCCGAGCTAAAAGAGATGGCAAATATTTGCAAAAATTAGGTGTTTATGATCCAAACACAAATCCTGCTAGGGTTGATGTTAATGTTGAGGATGCATTAAAATGGTTACAGAACGGTGCAATCCCTACAAATACAGCTCGAACACTTTTATCTTACAGAGGAGTTATGCTCAAGCACCATCTTAACAAAGGTGTTTTAAAAGGAGCACTTAAACAAGAAAAAGCAGACGAACAATTTCAAGCATGGCTTACAGAAAAGGAATCTAAAATAAGTGCCAAGCAAGATAAAATTTCAAAAGAGATTGACAAATTTAAAGCCGAAAAGTTAAAACTTGAAAAAGAATCAAACGAAAAAAGAGCCTTAGATAGGGAGAACGCGGCCAAAGCTGCTGCCGCAAAAGAAGAGGCTCCAACAGAGGAAGTACCAGCTGAGGAGTCTGCCGCAAAACAAGAGGCTCCAGAAGAGGAAGCACCAGCTGAGGAGTCTGCCGCAAAACAAGAGGCTCCAGAAGAGGAAGCACCAGCTGAGGAGTCTGCCGCAAAAGAAGAAGCTATAGCAGAGGAAACTTCAGAAGAAAAGGACAACATTTCTAAAGACGACACTACAAAACAAGAATAATTAAATAATTTGACTTTAATTTAATATTTTGGTTCCTCCCTCCCAATTAAAAGTTTCATCTTAGCAATTAATTATGGATATTTCAACAAATAAAAAAGAATTTTTTTTGTTCGCATTTACTCATTCTAAGTCCAATTTTAAAGGTGAGATAAAAATTAAATTAATAAATAATTATAGGGTTGATTTTAAATCAATTGAAACAATTTTTATAGAAGAGGATAAAATTTTAGTTCCTTACAAACTAAAAAAAATCAAACATAAAAAAAAAACCAATTTAACATTACTTATTGAAGAAATAGACTGTGAGTCGAAAGCTCAGCAACTAACTTCTAAAAAATGTTTTCTTCCAAAAAAATTCTTGCCAGAAAGAAAAGGAGTTGATTTTTACGGTTTTCAGGTCAAAGACTTTATGGTAATTGACAAAAACAATAAAAAAATTGGAATTATTGTAGAAATTATAGAGAAGCCCTTTCAATCACTTATGGTTGTCAATACTAATTCAAAAGAAATATTTATACCAATACATCAAGACATAATCCTGAGTGTATGCCATAAAAAAAAACAAATGCAAGTAGAATTACCAAAGAATTTTTTGAGTCTTTTTTAAAAATCTAAAATCAATCCAATTGTTGGAAATGGAGTGTCCGATCTATCCGTATCAATTTTTTTAAGATTTATTGGCTCAATTAAAATTCCATCTGGTTGTCTCTCAAGACCGTATTCTGGAGGTCTAGGTATTTTTTGTGCAAGAACATTTTGAATCTCAAAATAAACATTCAGAGATGTTTTTTTAAAATTCCATTTTTTATCAATTCTAACATCAGCTTGGCTGAAAACATCCAAATTTACTTGTCCAATTTGAGAATAATCCAATATAATTCTTGGATAAGAAAGTCTACTTTGAATTTGATTAACCGGTGCATATGGTGTTCTCCCAGAATATCTGTATCTCATAGATACCTCCCAATTTTTGTTTAACTTATAACCCCCAGTAAATGATGAGAGATTTCGGCTATCCCAAACCGATGGAATCATATCATTATTTAAATCACTGAATTCACTGAAAAAATATGTATACGCAAATATTCCGTAAAAGTTTTTATTGAGTTTTTGTTGAAAAAGGAACTCGATCCCATAAGAATTACCAATCCCCTTTGAAATAACTGGTTCGTTACCATATACTTCAAAACCTCCTCCTTTATTGGCAAGTGAAATTTGATCTATTATCGAAATAGGATAATTGCTATATTCTTTCAAAAAACCTTCTAGAGTAATCCTTGATTTCGCAGTTCGATTAAATTCAATTCCCACTACAGTATGTTTACTTCTGATGTAATTTACGTCTCTATTAATAAAAACACTATTAATATCTTTAAATCCAATCATTGTATATGGTGGTAATTTACTATACCAACCAATTGATCCATTTAATTTCCAGGTATCATTTTTTGTAATTGAATAGCTAAACCCCATTCTAGGTGAAAGATTATCTATCAAATTACTTTCGTAAAGAAAACTGTCTTTATCTGTTCTAATTCCAAAAAATAAATTTAAGTTATCATTTAAAAAAGATCTGCTAATTTTTCCAAAAAATCCATATTTAACGAAATCAATTTTGGACTCATAATCAAATTGTTCCTGAATACCCAGCGTAGTATTTCTATATTTTGATAGTTGAAAATTAAGTCCATACCCTAATTTCCAATTACCTATAAATTTTGTAATATGAGATCTTATTTTTGTTTCTTTTTCAACAGCATCATTTTGATAAATTAATCCAGATTCGTTTTCATTATTCTGAAATCTGCTAAAATTATTTTTGAGTTCATTTGAACTTAGAGTGGTCATAATTCTCCCATTTCCATTTGCAAATTTTTTAATCCAAGAAATTCCAAAAGTATTTGTTCTTTGCTTAATTATTGGAACCTGCTCTATAACAGCAGTCTGCTCAGCATCAAAATCTTCGGGAGCAACTACTGAAAAGTCGTCAATTGAGCCTATACCCATGATGCTAATGCTATTTAGATTGTCAATTCTATGATCAATTTTAAATTGGTAGTCAATATAGTCGGGTCTAATAGGTAATCCTACAAGTTCAAAAACATACTGTAGATAACTTCTTCTTAATGAAAACATCAAAGACGTTTTTGAAATCTTTTCTTTACCTTTAAAAATAGGTGTGTTTATTGTTATTCCAGCCTCACTAGCCCCAATCCTAAATTTACCACTAAAATTTTCTCTATTACCGTCTCTTTGTTCAAATAACAAAACACCTGATAACGGGTTATCAAATTCTGCTCCAAAAGATGATGTAGATAGAGTTACTTCTCTTATAAAGTCAACATTTAACATTCCAACTGGGCCACCGGCACTTCCCTGTGTGCTAAAATGGTTTATATTAGGAATCTCCATTCCGTCTAAATAGTATACGGTTTCGTTTGGAGCGCCACCCCTGATAATAAAATCATTTCTAAAACCACCAATCGATGGAGAAATTCCCGGTAAACTTTGTGCAACTTTTGTTATGTCATTGTTTCCTCCAGGATAGGTCTCTATTTCAACAGCAGACAGAGATTGTATAGATAGAGGTGTTTCATTTTTCTTTTTAAATGGACTTTTAAATAAAACTACCTCATCTAACTGGTCAGATAACTCTTCTAGCTTAAATAGTAAATCTGGCGAACCAGCAGATTTTATAATAACATTAAATATTACTTCTGTCTGATAACCCAAGTAACTAGCTAGGATGTTATAGCTATCAAACGGAATTTTTTCAAGTTTGAAATATCCATTTTCATCTGAAATAGTTCCTAATGACTCACCTTCAATTAATATTGTTGCCCCCTGAAGCGGAAAAAGAGTTTTACTGTCAACCACTCTACCAGTTAAAATTCCAAGATCTTGAGAAAACGAAAATTTAAATAAGAAACAGATAAGAATTAACAAGAAATTTAACTTAGTATTTTTCAAAATGATTTATTTTCTTCTTTTTTCTTTTTTCTATTCATTTTCACCTTTTGTTTATTTTCTTCCTCTTGTTTTTTTAATTTTCTTTCCTCCTGCCTTTCTTCATAAAGACCTCTTAACCCTTTTAGATCTTCGGTACTTATTTTTTCTTGATCAGGTGCCTGTAGAGCACCATCTTCTACTCCGAAAAAATCTTTATCAGTTTGTTTCCTCATTATCTCTTTCGCTGCCTTTAGGTTATAATATAAACCAGGATCAATCATTTTATTTGCCACGTAGTTTTCCTCTTTTTCTTTGTCCCATCTAATAAATATAAAACCCCCTTTAGATTTTTCATCATATTTTACCCTAAAAACTTTAGCATGATTGGGTAGTCTCTGATATATCTCTATTTCATCTAGTATATAACCAGCAAGGTCAAGTAATTCCTCTACAAAAATTTTTTGTCCTTCATCGGATTTGTCATTTATAGGTTCCAGATAAACCTCTTCATATTCGTCTCCGTCATAATCATTGTACTGCGCATTTGTTTTTAAAAAAATAACTAGTAATAAAAATATTAGAATTTTAATTTTCATATCATTTTTTTTACAACATAGGTCACAATGCCCCAAATTGAAAGTTCATTTCCCTCACCAATTTTTATGGGAGAATATTTTGAATTTTCTGGCATTAAATAAATTTCTTTATTTTTTAGTTTCAGTCGTTTTACGGTAAATTCTCCATCTAAAAAACATACTGCAATAGATCCATTTTTAGGCTCCTCACTTCTATCAATTACAATTAAATCTCCATCATTAAGTCCAGCACCTTGCATTGACTCTCCATCTACTCTGGCATAGAATGTAGCTTCTTCATTTTTTATAATCTCTTTGTCCAAACTTATTCTAATTTCTTTAAAATCGTCAGCTGGGGACGGAAAACCAGCAGATATATTATTATTAGTGAGTGGGATTAAACGGGATTCATCTAAATTTGGTTTAAAAAAAGATATTCCTTCCTTTATTTTTTTCATCAGTCTATTTACTTAACTTTTATTATTTCTTTTATATCGGTAGTATACCGAGATGAAAGGTATTCTTGTCGCATCTTCCAAGTTTGATCTAGATCTTGGTTGCCTAACTTTAAGAGATTTTCTCCAAATCTCAGGTGAATTTTGTCTATAGTCTTCATTAAATTCCCGTGTGTATTACCTGTATTTTGAAAAAGATTTAACTGTTTTGAATTTGAAGGTGTCAAATCTGTCAGTATTACTCCAGCTTTTTTGTAATTAATATTTTTTTTAAATATTCGTTTGAGACCCATGTTGGCATATTTTGCTATTGTTATTGCTGAATTAGTTGGATTAGGCAAATTTATCAGACTGCTATTATAATATTGTTGATCGATTGGTAGGTGAGAACTGGTCCGTATAAAAACTATAATGGTCTTACAATTACTATTTTGACATCGCAATTTTTGAGAACATATTGATGCATAGGTTACTACACGTTCTTCTAATTCCCAGTATTTTTTTATCACCTCTTTGAAACTCCTGGTAGTTGCAATTGATTTTTTGTCTGGGTTTTCTTCGTCTAGGCCAATACAAGAGCACCCTTTTAAATCTTTCTTTAATCTAAGACCCAGAATACTCATATTTTTTTTAACCCACTGGTCAGGAAGTTTACAAAAATCATATGCAGTTGTAATACCATTTTTTATGAGTAACTTTTTATATTGTTTTCCTACACCCCAAATGTCCTCAACTTTTGTCCACTTGAGTGCTTTTGAAATTTGTTTTTCTGATTTTATTAAATATACCCCCTTTGTTTTGTGGACGTATTTTTTTGCAATTTTATTTGCAATTTTTGCAAGTGCCTTCGTTGGAGCAATACCTATCGATACAGGAATCCCTGTCCAACGTTTTATTTTTCGTTTCAAAAGCAGTGCTTCCTTTTTTTAAGTCACAATATTTGAATCCCCTAAAATCTAGAAATGCTTCGTCTATACTGTAAATCTCAATATTAGGTGTGTGCATACTAAGAATTTTCATTATGCGTTGGCTCATATCTCCATAAAGCGGATAGTTTGATGAAAAGACACTCACCTTTTCTTTTTTAAATATATTTAGGTATTTAAAGGCGGGTGCCCCCATGGGTATACCAAGAGTTTTTGCTTCATTACTTCTAGAGATGACACATCCGTCGTTATTTGATAAAATAACAACTGAAGAATTTTCTAATCTAGGTTGAAAAACTCTCTCACATGAAACGTAGAAATTATTGCAGTCGACTAATGCAAACATATAATTAAAAATAGTAATTTTATCTAAGATTTGAAGTCCTATTGGAATGGATAAATATTCTTTTTTGAATGCTGCACATACTGGTTATTTTGCTGAGATGTATGAAAAATATTTGCAAGAGCCAGATAGTGTGGAAGCAAGCCTAAGAGCTTTCTTTCAAGGTTTTGATTTTGGAATTGAAAACAACCAAAATGGACATTCCAAAAATAGTGAAAACGAAATTCCAAAGCATTTAGAACGCGAGTTCAAAGTAGTTCAGTTAATAGATGCTTATCGGAAAAGCGGTCATCTTTTTACAAAAACAAATCCGGTTCGTGAAAGAAGAACGTACAGTCCAAATCTTGATATAAAAAACTTTGGTTTATCCGCAGATGATTTAAATGAGACTGTTGGAGCTGGAGAAACAATGGGAATAGGACCTTCAACACTTTCTCAAATAGTAAAACATCTCCAGGATATTTATTGTGACTCAATTGGAATTGAATACATGTATATTAGGAATCCAAAGAGAGTTAGGTGGATTAAAGATAAATTGCATAAAAATAATAACCAACCAAACTTTACAGTTCAACAGAAAAAGCATATTTTAAAAAAATTAACCCAAGCTGTTTCGTTTGAAAATTTTTTACATAAAAAATATGTTGGTCAAAAAAGATTTTCTCTAGAGGGGGGGGAATCATTGATTCCTGCCTTAGATGCACTAATAATGCAAGCTGACAACAAAGGAGTAGAGGAGTTCGTGATGGGGATGGCTCATAGAGGTAGATTAAACACATTAACAAATATTTTTGGAAAATCTAGTCGTGACATATTTTCTGAATTTGACGGTAAAGATTATGATGAAATTGTTTTTGATGGGGATGTCAAGTATCATTTAGGCTGGACTTCTAAAATTGATCCTAATGGCGATGGAAAAAAAATTAACATAAACTTGGCTCCAAATCCTTCTCATTTGGAAACAGTAGGGGCGGTTGTTCAAGGAATTTCTAGAGCTAAACTTGAAAAAAAATATAATCTTGATACAAAAAAAGTATTACCAATTATTGTACACGGAGATGCAGCTATTGCTGGTCAAGGACTGCCGTATGAAATAGTTCAAATGGCCAAATTAAAAGGCTATGGAACAGGCGGAACAATACACATCGTTGTAAATAATCAAATTGGTTTTACAACAAATTATTTAGATGCAAGGTCATCCACTTATTGTACTGACGTTGCTAAGGTTACTTTGTGTCCGGTTTTGCATATCAATTCTGATGATGTTGAAGCAGTCGTCCATGGAGTATCTTTTGCTTTAGATTATCGTATGGAGTTTGGTGAAGACGTATTTATTGATTTGTTAGGATACAGAAAATATGGTCATAACGAAGGAGACGAGCCTAGGTTTACACAACCTCAACTTTACAAGGCTATCGGTAATCATAAAAATCCAAAGCAGATTTACGCTGAAAAACTCATTATTGAGGGAGTAATAAGTGAGGATTACCTTAAAAAAATCGAAGATGAGTATAGCAAATCTCTAGAATCTGATTTAGAGGATTCAAAAAAAATACAGACTACTGAAATAACACCTTTTATGGCTGACGAATGGAGTAACTACAAAAGGGAAGATGAGTCTAAAATGTTGACTACAATCAACACATCTGTTTCTAGTGAAAAACTATT
The DNA here is from genome assembly GCA_902628605.1 of uncultured Bacteroidota bacterium. The sequence goes on along the minus strand of CACONV010000002.1, from coordinate 14,467 downwards.
CAAAGTTGCAAGAGCAATAACTGAATTACCTTCTGAAAAAAAATTCCTTAGAAAAATTCAAAAATTAATTGATGAAAGGAAAAAGATGTTTTTTGAAAAAGATTCTTTGGATTGGGCGATGGGAGAGATGCTAGCTTACGGAAGTCTCCTTTTAGAGGGTCACGATATAAGGATTTCAGGACAAGATGTTGAAAGAGGAACGTTTTCCCACCGTCATGCAATAGTTAAAGCTGAGGATTCAGAAGAAGACGTGATATTATTAAATAAGATATCAGATAATCAGGGTAAATTTAGAATTTATAATTCTTTGCTTTCAGAATACGGAGTTTTAGGTTTTGATTATGGTTATTCAATGGCAACACCTGGTTCACTCACTATATGGGAAGCACAATTCGGAGATTTTTCTAATGGAGCGCAAATAATGATAGATCAGTATATTTCTGCAGCTGAAGATAAATGGAAGCTTCAAAATGGTATAGTTCTTTTGCTTCCCCATGGTTACGAAGGGCAGGGTGCTGAACATTCTTCAGCGAGAGTTGAAAGGTATTTACAGTTATGTGCTAAGGACAACATGTTTGTTGCTAACTGTTCTACTCCTTCAAATTTATTTCATCTTTTAAGAAGGCAAATTAAGTTAACTTACAGAAAACCTCTTATAATTTTTACCCCTAAAAGTTTACTGAGGCACCCACTTGTGGTTTCAAAAGTAAAGGATTTCACTGATGGAAATTTCAAAATGATTATTGATGATTGTTATGTAGATTCTAAACAAGCTAAAAAATTAGTTTTTTGCTCAGGTAAATTTTATTATGACTTATATAGAGCAAGAGAAGAAAGAAAAATTAAAGATGTCGCATTTGTAAGAATAGAGCAATTATTTCCGTTACCAATTGAAGAAATAAGAAATATTTTAGACAAGTATTTTCAAGTAAATGATATTGTTTGGGCTCAAGAAGAACCAAAGAACATGGGTGTTTGGAGTCATTTACTATTGCATCTTCCTGAAGCAAAAGGGTTTCGTTGCGTTTCACGTAGGTTTTATGGTGCCCCTGCAGCCGGAAGTTCCAAAAGGTTTAACAAAAGACATAATGAAGTGATAGATTATGTTTTTGATGAAAAAAAAGATAATTTTAAACTAAAGAAAAAACATAAAAAAAAGAGAAACTAGACGGTTATGAAATTGGAAATGAAAGTTCCCTCTCCAGGGGAATCAATAACTGAAGTAGAAATTGCTCAGTGGTTAGTTTCGGATGGAGATTTTGTTGAAAAAGATCAGGCTATTGCTGAGGTAGATTCAGATAAAGCCACTCTTGATTTACCTGCGGAAGCCAGTGGAGTTATTACTTTAAAAGCAGAAGAAGGTGATTCTGTTGAAGTAGGACAGGTTGTCTGTCTAATTGACACAGAAGCCACCGGTAACAAAAGCAAACCCAAGTCTTTAAATGAGAATGTTCAAAAAAAAATAGACCCAAGTGTTGAAACGGAGCCCGTCATCACTGAAAAAACCTACGCTTCTAACCACTCATCCCCTGCTGCTAGGAAAATACTTGACGAAAAGGGAATAAACCCAATAGATATTCTTGGTTCTGGAAAGGGTGGAAGAATTACTAAAGAGGACGCTGTTAATGCGAAAGCCTCAATGGGTACTCCTCCGAATGGAATTAAGAGAAATTCTGATAAATCAAAAATGTCTCTGCTTAGAAGAAAAGTTGCTGAAAGATTGGTAAGTGCCAAAAACGAAACGGCTATGCTTACCACATTTAATGAAGCTAATATGAGCGAGATATTCTCTTTAAGAAAAAAATTTAAAGATTCATTTAAGGAGAAGCACGACGTTAGTCTCGGATTTATGAGTTTTTTTACTAAAGCTGTTGTCTATGCTTTAAAACAATACCCAGACGTTAATTCAATGATAGATGGAGATTTTCAAATTAAATATGATTATTGCGATATAAGTGTTGCTGTATCAGGCCCAAAAGGTTTAATGGTTCCTGTCTTAAGAGGTGCTGAGAAATTGACCTTTAAAGAAATTGAAACTGAAATTAAAAGATTAGCTTTAAGGGCAAGAGAAGGTGAAATCACTGTTGATGAAATGACCGGTGGCACATTTACAATTTCAAATGGAGGTGTATTTGGTTCAATGCTTTCAACACCTATAATAAACCCACCTCAATCAGGAATATTAGGAATGCATAATATAATTGAACGTCCTGTAGCTATTGACGGTAAGGTATTAATACAGCCTATGATGTATTTAGCTTTTTCTTACGATCACAGAATAATTGATGGGAAAGAGTCTGTAGGTTTTTTAGTTGCAATAAAAGAGGCAATTGAGAACCCTATTGAAAAATTAATGGACAATAATCCAAAAAAATCATTAGAATTATAGAGCTATACAAATTCAATAGATAGATTTTTATAGTTTATTTTTGCCTCTATTTCGTTTAAAATATCACCCCCCAAAATTCCATCGATTTTTTTTTCTTTTTGTTCTTCAAGTGCATTATTTATAGTACTCATATCTATTAGCATAAGAGTAACATCTAAAACTTTATGAAGATTAAATGTTAATTTACAATTATCACTAGATATAGCTCCCATTTTTTTTTCAGCAGCAGATGTAAGTTCAACTTCCTTTCCTTTAGATTCAATATTATATTTTTCTTTTTTCAAGATATCAAAACAACTATTTGAAGCACCAGTATCGACTAAAAATCTGGCCCTTTTATAATTTATTTTGAGGTTACATACTAAGTGTTTACTTGCAGTAATCTCAAGTAATATTTTTTTCTTTTTTATTTTCAATTATTTGGGATGATTACATTAAAGATAAAAATTTAGAGTATTCTTGATATTCAAATACATAACTTTATATTATGAATTTTATAGACACTCATACTCATTTATACTTAAAGGACTTCGATCTCGATATTGATGAAGAAATAAAAAAATCAATTGATCTTGGTGTAAAAGAATTTTATTTACCATCTATTGATAGTTCTTACACAAATAGGATGTTTAAATTAAAAAATAAGTATCCAAACGAAATCAAATTGATGATGGGGCTCCACCCAACGCATATTGATGTTAATTATTTGATTGAAATAAATCATGTTAAAAAAATGCTTGATGAATATGAATTTTCAGCTGTCGGAGAAATTGGTATAGATTTATATTGGAACAAAAAAAATCTCAAAAATCAAATAGATGTTTTTATTCAACAAATTGAAATTGCATTGTCAAATAAATTACCAATTGTAATTCATTGTAGAAATGCATTTGATGAAGTATATAAAGTTTTATTAAATTTTAAAAAAGACAATCTTTTTGGAATATTCCATTGTTTTACTGGGACAAAAGAAGAAGCTGAAAAAATAATAGATTTAAATTTTAAGTTAGGTATTGGAGGTGTTGTAACATTTAAAAATGGTGGTATAGACAAATTTTTAAATCAAATTCCACTGACATCAATAGTTTTAGAAACAGACGCTCCGTACCTTGCTCCACACCCACACAGAGGGAAAAGAAATACTAGTTCTTATTTAACAATTATTGCAGACAAAGTCGCTAAAATCTATAACCTTCCTTTAAAAAAAATTGCTGATCAAACAACAACAAACGCTAGGAATGTATTTAATTTTTAATGTATTTTTGAGATTTAAGTTTAAAAAAGAGAGGTGGCCGAGTGGCTTAAGGCGCACGCTTGGAAAGCGTGTATGCGTTAATAGCGTATCGAGGGTTCGAATCCCTTCCTCTCTGCTAACTCATATCCCAACTTTTATCCCATAGGATTTTTGTATTGAAAGGGATTGTTATCAACTCCAATTTCTAACTTAAATCCCGTCCTTCTTTATTCTAAATTCTATTTCCTTTTTACTAAGAAATCTTGTTTTTACATTAACTCTCATTCTTACTCGATACTTATTGCAAGAGATTTAATTTCATTCCCATATGACTATCTCTGAATCCTAATGCTCTATAAAACTCTATTGCATCAGGTCTATGTTTATCAGTCGTTAATTGAACCAAATGGGCTCCCTTATCTATACTTCTTTTAATTGCCCATTTGAATATCTTTTTCCCAAACCCCTTTCCTCTAAATTTCTTTTGAATTCTTACTGCATCGATTTGAGCCCTTAAACCCCCTTGGTATGTCAAATATTGTATAAAGGTAAGTTGGAGTGTACCAATTATTTCATTATTAAAATTCTCAAGAATGATTAATTCTTGGTTTTTATCTTGAAAAATATTTTGGAATGCATCATAGTAACTCTTTGGTAATGGAACTTTATAATCTTCTCTTTTGGAACCAAGTTCATCATCAGCTAACATTTTTACTATATTCGGTATATCGCCTTTTCCTGCCTTTCTAAATATTAAATCCTTGTTGTAACTTTGTTCCATTAATCTACTTGATTACTATTTTTCTGACCTTTCTGTTGTTAGTGTCAAATTCATTTTTTAAGTCATTTCTTGTCAATTCAACATGACTATCTAATTGACTAATACTATAGTTCATTTACAACTAAATTTCGCCAACGAACTTTTATTCCACCTCCATCATGAATTTGAAGTGCAATTGAACCCTTTCCTTTACCAATCATTTCATCTTCTAATGAAATCATCGAGGTACCATTAAGCCAGCTTTGAATTTGGTTGCCCACAAGCCTAATGCGCATTTTATTCCATTTACCCATTTTCAATACCTTATCTTTTTCTTTATCGGGCTTAACTAACCAACCACGTCCATATGATTCGTAAACCCCTCCTGTATCACTTCCTGGAGGTGCAACTTCAACTTGCCATCCACTTACTTTGGTACCTTCAAATGTCGATCTTACAAAAACGCCACTATTCCCGTTGGCCTCTTGTTTAAACTCAACAGTTAAATCAAAATCATCGTAAAATTTTTCAGTTGATAAATACCCGTATCCTTTATCTGGTCCGCTTTCACATATTAATATACCATTTTCAACATACCATAGTTCGTTTCCGTGAATATTCCACCCATCAAGATTTTTACCATTAAATAAAGATCTTTGTGCTGTTAAAGATATCGTTGTCAGTATAAGGATTATATTTAAAAGTAATTTTTTCATTGGCTTAAATATTTTTATTATTTAGATGTCATCCTACAAATGAAGATATTAAAACTAGATTTTTATGCGGAAAATATTTAATTAGTTCCTGTAATCCAAGGCAGGCTCTCGGTCACCTAAAAGGGGTATATATTTGAAATTTTCTCCTCTAATTTCGTTAAATTCTTTTTTAATTTTAGCTATTAATCCAGTCGTTTCAAGTAATTCTATACCTGAAAGTGTAATTGCCTTAGCAGCCTGCATCATACCTTTAAGACCGATACTCGTTCCCCCTGCTGCAACTGCTTGCCAACTGTGAGCCGGTGTACCAGGAACCCAAGTTGCACCTCGAAGGCCAGCCGTTGGAACTATATAACTAACATCACCCACATCTGTTGAACCACCAATGCCTTCTGGATTTGTATCATATGGTGCGACTTTGTGAATATATTTCATATCAAGTGGTTTCTTAAGCGTTTCTGCAATTTGTTTAGCAAATTCTAATTCTTGATCGGTATATTTAAATCCACCTACTTTAGTAAAATTACGGTGAACCATTTGCTGAAGTGTTGGTACATGAAGCAAATCATGAGTGCCTCCAATCATTTCGTATTCCATTTTGGTCCCTGTTCCTAAAGCAGCCCCTTCTGCAGCTTTAACGATCCTATCAAACAAAACAATTACTTTGTCACGTTTTGGGTGGCGTGAATAGTAATATACTTCAGCAAAATCTGGGACAACATTGGGTGCCTCACCTCCATGTGTGATTACATAGTGTATACGGGCAGATATGTCCATATGTTCACGCATAAGATTAGTCATGTAGTTCATTGCCTCGACCGCGTCTAGAGCTGAGCGTCCCTCTTGGGGAGCTCCTGCAGCATGAGCAGATCGTCCATAAAAACGAAATTTTGCCGATTTATTCGCCAAGGCAGGACGTGGATTTGCTGAGTTTTCATCATCAGAATGCCAGTGCAAGGCAACATCAACATCGTCAAATAAACCAGCACGAGTCATATAAACCTTTCCAGACCCCCCCTCTTCTGCAGGGCACCCATAATAGCGAATAGTGCCTTTGACTTTGTATTTTTTAATATATTTTTTTAAACTAATAGCAGCAGCAGCAGATGCGGTTCCAAAAAGATGGTGTCCGCAAGCATGTCCACCCCTTGCACCGTTGGTAATTTTGTAGGGTAATGCTTTTTGCGAGAGGCCTGGTAATGCGTCGTATTCTCCAAGAATCGCTATGATTGGTCCTCCATTTTTGTATTCTGCAACAAATGCAGTGGGAATCCCTGCTATACCAGCTTGTATCTTAAAGCCGGCTTCTTTAAGTTTACTCTGTAAAAGAGCACTACTTTTTTCCTCCTGATATCCCATTTCTGCGTACTCCCATATCTGCATGGCGATTTTTGCATAATCGGTCTTTGATGAATCTAAATCAGATAAAATATAATCTGATTGGCCAAAGGTGACGAATGATCTAATACCTATAGCTAGTAATATAAAACATCTCATATAATTTGTTTTATTTAAATTTCTAAAATGTAAATGAGTTTGGCAAATATTGCGTTCACAGATTATAAACTTATTTGCTTTTTTTAAGGTAATTTTTTAGCTACCAAAGTCATAACTCCCTCTGATTCTTTTGTAAAGATATGTTTGAGTTTGTATTTTAATAAACCAATAAAATAGTTCCAGAACTGACTTTCCATACTATTTTTCCAGTCTAAACCCTGAATTTCCATTTCACTCATCCAACTTAAAATATAGCAGTTCAATGTCCCTTTTAAATCAATCAAATCTACCTGCCATCCATTTCGATTTAATAGCATTTCAATATTTTTTGGTGAAAAAAGGAAAGTGTGTCTAGGTGTATGAAACCCAGCCCAATTTTCCTTATACTTTTTCCGACTAATAGAGTCAAAATTCGGAACTTCAATAAATAACTTGGTTTTTGGACTAGATATTAAAGCCAACTTCTTAAGAGTTTTATTTGGATAATAATCATGTTCTAAATAATGCCAAAGTGAAATTATATCAGGACTTAAATTTGTTTCAATATCATCAATGCTTCCTACTTTAAGGTTTAATTTTTTAAATCTTTCTTTTTCTTTTTTCCATCCGTTGTCTGAAAAGTCTATTCCATGCAATGAAGATTTAAATAAACGACTACAAGCTTCAAGAAATGTTGGATTACCACATCCAATATCTAAAATACTATTTACACTATTTGGTGACGAATGTAGCTTTAACATCTTCAATCTTCTTGCATCTAGCCGTTTTTGACTTATTGCAGCTAATTTTTCATATTTCCCCCAAGCAGAGGGCCCTCTATAAGGTAAATAATAGTCTGTGTAATAATCCTTAAGCTCACTTAAGGATAGACGAGGATTTAAAAAAACAAGTTTACACATCTTACAGATGAAAAAATTAAATTTTCTGCTACTCTCGTGCATCATAGCAGTATTAGTGCACAAATGTTGTATTTCTGAACTATTGCAGGCTATACACACCTCTTTATTTTTGATTTTTTTTCCTTTCAAATCATTCATTTATGGTTTTAATAATACGTAAATGAGTCTGTCCTAAATAATATTTTAACATACAACTATTCTCTCTTCTTAAATATATTATCCATTCCAAACTTCAAATGTAAGCCAAAAGAAAGGTTCATTATAGAAAGTTTTATTAATGTATTTAAAGTATAATTTTGATATATAAATAAAACCTAATTATTTTTTGTCCCTAAACTTTTCTCTGGTGTATACTTTTCAAATGGATATTTGTTTGGAGTAACAACTGTGCCCGTAGATAAAATCAAAGGCTGGTCACTTTCGGAATCAAAGATAACCTCAACAAGAGCCGCAGTATATCCCTCATTGGATGTTACAGGAATAGCATAATACCCTTCATTATTAGTTTTAATGTCTATTTTTTGCCACGTTTTACCTATTTTATAGATTCTAAAATCTCTTTCTTTTGGGTTATTTACCTCCCATTTTGCTATTTTATAGTTCTGACCGTGATCGATATTTACAAAAATAGTATCGTTGTTAATTTTCCAGGTCCAATTAGGTTGATCTAAATCATTTAGAAAGCGGTAATAAAAGGAAGCTAAATTTTCTAGTTGGTATGTTCCTTCAAGACTATGCCCTGCATTTGGGACATACCTTAAATGCTTTTCTCCCGGCAAATCATCCCAATAAAATTGCCAAGAATCAGTTACAAAAAATTCATCAGAAGCCGCATTAATTACGAATTTTGGTATTGTGAACTTTTCTTTAAAGTTATACGGTTCAACTTGAGCAATGAGTTTATCATATTCCTGTGAATCCATCCAATCTACAATTTTATAATTCACATATTCTTGCACTGCAGGACTAAACTCACCATAACATTGATAGTGATGATCAAAATTAGGAACAACGTTAAGCATGTCAATTACAATTGGAGAAATACCGACGACTCTTCGATCTACTGCAGCAGTAGTCCATGTTGTCCATCCTCTTTTTGATGCACCAGCTACAAAAAAAGAATTGATATTGGATTTTTCCGATTTGTTTATTTCTTGTATAACATCCATTGCTCTAACTACAGCTCTTGTCATGGGGAATCTAGCAAGCCAAAATAAAGAGGAATCTTCTGCCCCAGATTTAAGGAATTTATCCCATCCGTAGGCAATTAAATCATCTTCATAAAATTCTTTTTGTTCAACATCGAGGTAATTAAGAGGCTGAAATGGGACATTACTTACATTTGCAATTACAGAGTTAGTTTTAAGTGCAAAACCTACAGCGGTGCTGTCCAATAAAAACTTTTCATCTTTGTTGGTGCCCCCTCCTACAAATAACATTGAAGTTTCATGATCTACATCTTCTGGAATAATTATATCAACCCAATGCCACCACAATGGCTGATCCACTTGAGACTCATCAAGCCACTTACCTGAATACATTTTAACGTGATATGCTTTCCACTTGTCTCCTGACAATGAATCTTTAATTTCATATGAAAAATATTTAGTAGGGGTTTTGACATATTTTTCAAGTGCAGTTAGTTTTTTTGAATCTGAACCACAAGAAAAAATAATTAACGATAATAAAAGCATACAAAAAATACTTTGCGATGAGTTTAATCTTGAAATCATACTTTATAAAAATTTAATAATAAAGTTATGGATGTTGAGTTCATTACTGTAAAATTCAAACTAATTTTTTTGTGTCTGAACTTATGTTTATTTTTAATTTAACGTTTTTAAAGTTGTATTTCACTAAATTTAAATAATGGAATCCCTCCTAATCTTTATCTTAATTTCGGCTCTGATTGTTGGTTTTTTATTTATAAAAAAACAGATTGACAAAAAATATGAAGACAGCACCAAAGAAATTGAATCTAAATTGGAATCCTTTATAGAAGAATTTAAACTTACTTCTGCTCAAAACTTAAGCAAACATCTTCAAGATTCTAAACTAGATCAGAAAAATATGGAAGTACGTTTTTCTGACACAATCAATAAGTTGACAAAGGAACTTGAAAAGATAAAAGGAACAAATGAACAGGTGTTGACTTTTGCTAATCAAATGAAAACACTTGAGAAGATTTTAGGTAATCAAAAGCAAAGGGGTATTCTAGGAGAAATTCAACTCGAAAACTTGCTTGCCAATGTTTTACCTCCTGAGCTTTTTCAAATGCAGTATTCTTTTAACAACGGAGAAGCGGTTGATGCAGTAATTAAAGTTGGAGAATTTATTATACCAATAGATGCTAAATTTTCTCTTGATAACTACAACAAAATGATTGAAAGTGATGAAACGGATACTGACAAATTAAATGATTTAGAAAAAAAATTTAAAAGTGACATCAAAAATAGAATTGATGAAACTTCTAAATATATAAGACCCAATGAAGGAACTGTTGACTATGCTTATATGTTTATTCCAGCTGATGGTCTTTACCAAGATCTTTTAAATAATAAAGTTGGGTCGCTAAAAATTAATCAACGAGATCTTGTTTCATATGCATATCAAAAAAAGGTAATGATTGTTTCACCAATGAGTTTATTCCCTATGCTTCAGGTTACAAATAAAGCCTTAAATAATATGAAAGTTGAAGAATCAATTAATGAGATTCAAATTAATATTGAAAAACTAGGCAATCACCTAAATGCTTATCTAACGTATCATGAAAAACTTGGGAATAGCATAGGCACCGTTGTAAATCAGTATAATGTAACTAATAAAGAATTTAAAAAGATCGATAGGGACATAACAAAGCTAACTTCAAATAGAACAAATATTGGTATAGAAATAGAAAATATTGACAAACCAATGGTCGAGGAATAAAAAAACTTTTGATGTAAATTTATTTTAATAGTAAAGAAATTTAAGTTCTAAGAGTGAATTATAATTCTCCAATTTGGAAACCCACTTCCACAAATGCATCTTCTAATAGGATGCAATCATTTCAGGATTTTGCGTCAAATAAAACTAGTCGGATTTTCAAAAATTATAAAGCTTTACATAAATGGTCTGTGACAGAATTATCCGAATTTTGGGGATGTATCGCATCATTTTTTAATATAAAATTCGCAACACCTCACACTTATGTAGTTAAAAATAAAAATCCATTTTTTAAAACCAAATGGTTTGGAGATTCTTGCCTAAGCTATACTGAACACATTGAAAGAAACTTTCAAAATAATAAAAAAGCAATTCTTTACAGAAATGAAAAACAAGAAGACACATGTATTACATGGAATTCATTATTCTTCAAAGCGAACGAAATTAAAAAGGAATTGCTAGATAAGGGGGTAAAAAAAGGAGATTGTATTGTAGGATATTTACCAAATCATCCTCTGACAGTCGCAGCATTTTTAGCCACAAATTCTATTGGGGCAATTTGGAGTTGTTGTTCTCCTGACTTCGGAGTTGAAAGCGTTATTTCGAGGCTTGGACAATTAAATCCAGTTGTATTGATTGGAGCAAAAGAATATACATATAATGGAAAAAAATATTGTTTATCTGACAGAATTAAGTCAATACAAAAAAAAATCCCAACAATTAATTCTATTCTTTGTTTTGAAATAGGTTTTGAATCATGGAATTTAAATACAGAAAAATTTATTTCATTAGAATCATTAGCGGTAGAATTCGACCATCCAATTTGGGTTTTGTATTCTTCTGGAACTACCGGCAGACCTAAAGCAATAACTCATCGTACAGGTGGAATGCTCCTGGAACAATATAAAGCAATTGCACTTCACCAAAATTTAAAACCCGGAGATCATTTTTTTTGGCATACCACAACAGGTTGGATGATGTGGAATTATGCGCTAGGTGTATTACTTTGTGGAGGAGTATTATGTATTTATGATGGATCTCCAAACTATCCTGACCTTGGGGTTCAATGGCGCTTTGCTTCAGATAAATCTATCGACCATTTTGGACACGGAGCGTCATTTTTTATTGAAAGCATGAAAAATAGATTAAAAGATATAAATAAGAATAATTTAATAAAACTTAAATCAATCGGTTCTACTGGGTCTCCCCTTTCAAAAGAAGCTTTCAGTTGGTTGCAAAAAAAGCTTCCCGAGGTCCAAATTATTTCCTTGAGTGGAGGAACTGATGTTTGTTCTGCATTTTTAGGAGGAAATCCTAATTTACCTGTTTACGCGGGTTACTTGCAATGCGAAATGTTAGGAGCTTCAGTTGAATGTTGGAATGAAAAAGGAGAAAAAGTAAATAATGAGACAGGTGAACTAGTTATTACGAATCCAATGCCCTGTATGCCAATTTATTTTTGGGGTGATAATCAAAATAAGGTCTATACAGCAAGCTATTTTGAGAAATTTAAGGGGGTTTGGACTCATGGAGATTGGATACAAAAATGTGAAACTAAAGGAATAAAAGTACTTGGGCGTTCAGATTCCACTTTGAACAGGAAGGGTGTCAGAATTGGGACATCTGAAATATATAGTGCCTTAGATAAGCTTAATGAAATTGTTGATTCAATAATTCTAGATTTACCCAATAAAAAGGATCATTCACAATTGTTCCTTTTTGTAGTCACAAATAAAAAGCTAGATTTTAAATTAAAAAATAAGATTAAAAATCAACTAAAAATTAAATGTTCACCTCAATATATTCCTGATAAAATAATTTCAATTAAGGAAGTGCCATACACATTGAGCGGAAAAAAACTTGAAATACCCGTTAAAAAAATATTGTTAGGGAGAGATCCATCTGAAGTTATCAATTATGGGTCATTAAAAAGCCCAAGTAGCCTGGACTTTTTTATAAAAAGTAAGATAATTGGAAGTTGATTTAAATGATATGGTAATTTTACTTTTAATATGAAATCTATTATTTCAATTTTCATAATTTTAGTCTTTTGTTCTGAACTAAACGCACAACAAGGATCTAAAATAAAACTTAGAAATGTGTCTGTGAGCGATGCTAGATTACCAACTATTTTTCTATTTGGAAAAGAGTATACAGCAAGGCAAAGAAATACACTTTTAAAAGAAATCTTGAGTTCCAGATTCTACGATCCAAAATTTAAGATGGAGGTAAATTTTGAGGAATTTATTTCCAAAAAAAAATTGAGTTTTATTCATGAAGGACCAACCGAAATAATTATTAATTCATCGAAAATTTTAAACAGAAATTTATTTGTAACGGACCATCTAGCCACTGGTATTCAAATGCCAAACAGCGATAACATAAATAGTTTTCTTGAAAGAGTTAGATCTGTTTATATCGACAGTAGTAGAAATGGTATTCTAAATAGCAAAGAATTAAAAAAAAATATACTAATTATCAATTCAGAAATCAATCAGCAAAGTTTGAATGAGAAAAAAAAGTATTACGACTCCGACTCACCATTTCAAATTGATGATTATGTCAATAAACTAGAGAGAAGAAAAAAAACGTATTGAAAAGAGATTAGATAAAATCCCATTAATTCAAATTAAAATCTTAACACGTTAAGAGTTTTTACCCTTTCAAGTTAATTTTTTAAAATCCAAAATTCCCAAGGCTTCATTCGGTATTCATAAGAGTAAGACAGTCTTTTTGTTTTCTCATCCTTAAATCTTTTAAATGTGCCATTATACGGTGACCTAAATCCTATATGTTCTCCTGACATATTACCTATAAAAACTATTGTATCTCCTTCTTTAGTTCTTTCGAAAGCAAGGACTTTCTCTAATAAAGAGGTTTTTATTGGAGTGTATTTGCCCGCTTCTCTGCCCGAATTTAAAGCAGCACGGGTATTTTTAAGTTCTCCTAGTTTTTTCAATAAATAGTAGGTTTCTCCTTTTACTTTCGGGAAACTGTCTTTTTCAAAGAAAAGTAAGCGTTTGTCTAAATCGTATTCAACACCACTGTATAAAAACGGAAGTCCAGGGGATGTATAGTTTAGTGCCATCATTGTGTGTGCTGCCTCTCCATACAACTCTTCAACAGTACCTGCCCAAGCATTTTCATCATGAGAGCTTACAAAATTGAGTAATAAATGCTCAGATTTGTGTTGTAAAATAAAGTTTTCACGGTGTTTTCTGTAATCAACAACTGATTTGTGTCCCTTAGCAATATCTTTAGTTAAGTGGTGTCCAGGAAAATCATAAGAGGCATTAAAGTTTTCTAAATGTTTCATACCACCAGGATGATTAGCGTCTGTTTCACCAAGAATAAAAACTGGTTTAAATTTTTTGATTTCAGGTAAAACATCTTCGTAGAAATCCATTGGGATTGCATAAGCCTGGTCAATACGATAACCATCTATGTCAACTTCTTTAATCCAATAGAGCATTGCTTCTTTCATTGCTTTACGCATAGAAAAATTATCGTAATTGAGATCTGCAACATCGGTCCAACCAAATGACTTTCCGGTTCTGGGGTCAATTGGATCTATAATTTCCCCTACAGCATTTTTTAAATAAAACTCTGGGTGCTTTTTAATCCATATATGGTCCCAACCAGTGTGTCCAGGGACCCAATCAAAAATGACAAACATCCCCATTTCGTGCGCTTTATTTACAAGAGATTTCAAATCATTAAGTGTTCCATATTCTGGATTGACACCCATGTAATCCGAAACAGCATAATAACTTCCCAAAGGTCCTTTACTTTTTGTTGTTGAGATAGGATAGGTAGGCATTAACCATAAAATATTTACACCAAGATCTTTTATTTTCGGAAGTTCTTTAGCAAGGGCATTAAAAGTACCTTCCCTTGTAAATTGTCGAATATTTACCTCGTAAAGAACCCCTTTTGCCAAATCAAAACTTGTTATAGGGCCAATTTTTTTACCAATTTCTAAATTGTTTGATTTTTGACAAAAAAACAAAATTAAACTGAAGCATATGATTATTGCTTTTTTCATTT
>CACONV010000001.1 GCA_902628605.1 uncultured Bacteroidota bacterium | reverse complement strand
AAGTGGTGATAAAAATCTAAAACAAGAAATTACCGAGTACATTCATCATCATGTTCAAGATTCTCATGATTTCGGTTTACTTTCCTACAAAGACAAGAAGACAAATAGAAAAGTATATATTGGGATTCCACTTCCAATAATTATTTATGACAAAGGATTCAAATTTTTTATGTCTTCAAAATTTGACCACGGAAGGGAAGTCGTAAACATAAATGACTCTTATTACGTACTTCACCATGATAAAATATATAAAAGTGATTCGAAAGGAACGATTAATTATGATAAGTATGGCCACCCTTTAAACCCCAAACCCATAGATTTCTCAATAACCAAAAGTGTAGTAAGTATAATTTTCGTCTCAATATTAATGTTCTTTCTTTTCAGAAACTTGGCTCAATCTTATAAAAAAAATGGATTGATTTCTTCTGGAGTTGGAAGATTTTTTGAGCCTTTAATTGTCTATATAAAAGATGAAATTGCGATTCCCAATATAGGACTAAAGCACTACAAAAGGTTTATGAGCTTTCTTTTAACAATATTCTTTTTTGTTTGGTTTTGTAATATTTTGGGACTAACACCCCTTGGTGTGAACGTAACTGGAAACATAGCAATAACATTTTGTTTGGCGCTATTGACATTTATAATTACTACAATAAGTGGAACCAAAGATTATTGGATGCATATTTTTTGGATGCCTGGAATGCCATTGCCAATGAAAATCATAATGGCCCCTATTGAATTATTAGGCGTATTTATCAAACCTTTTACATTAATGATTAGGTTGTACGCGAATATTTTAGCTGGCCATATAGTTATGATGACTTTGATTTCAATGATTTTCCTTTTTAGGAACTTTATTGGGTCGGGATTATCATTTTTATTGGCTTTTTTTATTTCAATAATTGAAATTTTAGTTGCACTTTTGCAGGCATATATATTTACAATTTTATCAGCATTATATTTTGGTTTTGCTGTTGAAGAACATGACCACTAGGTTATTTTTAAAATGAATGTTTAATTAAATTATTATAAATTATGGAAATCCCAGCAATAGTAGGAGGAGGTTTAATAGTTATAGGAGTAGGAATTGGAATAGGAGGCATCGGCAGAGGCGCTATGGAAGCCATTGGTAGACAACCAGACGCTTATGGAAAAATTCAAACTGCAATGCTAATTGGAGCTGCTCTGGTTGAAGGAATCGGTTTTGCAGCTATGTTTGTATTGTAGGCATTTTTTAAAACCTCTAAAACTTGGAACTAAATGGAAAAATTAATAAATGAATTTTCTTTTGGCCTATTCTTTTGGCAACTTTTAATTTTTATTGGCCTCATTTTAATTCTTAAGAAGTTTGCATGGAAACCTATTCTTGACACCCTTAATGAAAGAGAAAATTCTATAAAAGAGTCTCTAGAATCTGCTCAAAAGGCTAAGGATGAGTTTTCAAAAATCAAGTCTGACAATGAGAAGATACTAAACGAAGCGAAAAAGGAGAGGGACTTTATAATTTCAGATGCAAAGAAAATGGGTAGAGAAATTGTTGAAGATGCAAAAAACGTGGCAAAGCTCGAGTCAGAAAAGATAATTGAAAATGCAAGAGAGTCAATAACAAAGGAAAAAGACTTAATATTGAAAGACTTAAAATTTCAAGTAGTTGATTTATCGGTTGAAATTGCATCAAAAATTCTTAAGAAGGAGCTAAGCGAAAAGCAAAAACAGGACGATTATGTTCAAAAATTGATTGATGAAATTGAATTAAAATGATTAAACAAGTTGCAGCTATTCGATACGCAAAAGCTTATTTGGCATATAGCCAAAAGACTAATATCTTGGGGGAAATTGTTATTGAAAGCGAAAAAACAATAGAAATAATATCAAACAATTCCGATTTATTTAAGATTTTAAAAAATAAAACTGTACCCAACCAAAAGAAAAAAAGAATATTGTTAAATATATGCGTTAACGCAAGTGAGAATTTAAAAAATCTCATTAAAATACTGGCAAGAAAAAACAGGCTATATCTTTTTGATGACATCTTAAATCAATTTATTGAGCTTTATAAGATCAACAGTGGAATAGTGACATGTTATTTAATATCGGCGCAAAAAATATCTAATACAATTGAAAAGAATTTAAAACCTGTTATTAAAAAAATAACAAAAAATAAAATCAAGATTGTCAATATTATCGACAAAAAACTAATTGGAGGTTTTATAATAAAAGTTGGAGATATCCAGTTTGACAATTCTGTAAACACAAGTCTTAACAAATTAAAAACAAGTTTAAAAAAAGAAAATACATTTATTTAATATTAAAATATGGCATCAATTAAACCATCAGAAATATCATCAATTATTAAAGAAGAACTTTCTAACGCAAATTTTTCTGGCGCTCTCGAAGAAACAGGTACTGTATTGGAAGTAGGTGACGGAATAGCAAGAGTTTACGGTTTGTCAAACGCTCAGTATGGGGAGCTTGTAAGTTTTGACTCTGGTCTTGAAGGAATGGTTCTAAACTTGGAAGAAGACAATGTTGGGGTTGTTTTGTTTGGCTCTTCAGAACAAATAAAAGAAGGGGATCGTTTAAAAAGAACTAAAAAAATTGCTTCAATTAAAGTTGGTGAAAAAATTATTGGAAGAGTTGTTGACACTCTTGGAAATCCTATAGACGGTAAAGGTCCGGTAAAAGGAGATTTAATTGATATGCCACTTGAAAGAAAGGCACCAGGTGTAATATATAGACAACCAGTTAGTGAGCCTCTTCAAACTGGTGTAAAAGCGATCGATGCCATGATTCCAGTTGGAAGAGGGCAAAGAGAACTCGTCATTGGCGACAGGCAAACTGGGAAAACTACTGTTTGCATAGACACCATACTCAATCAAAAAGAGTTTTTTGATGCAGGGGTTCCTGTTTATTGTATTTATGTTGCTATTGGACAAAAGGCATCTACTGTTGCGGCTATCTCAAAAGTCTTAGAAGACAAGGGAGCTCTAGCTTACACCACAATTGTTGCTGCGAATGCTTCAGACCCTTCACCTATGCAAGTTTATGCTCCTATGGCTGGAGCAGCAATTGGAGAATTTTTTAGAGATACTGGAAGACCAGCCTTAATTATTTTTGATGATTTATCAAAACAAGCAGTTGCTTACAGAGAGGTTTCTCTTTTATTAAGAAGGCCTCCAGGAAGGGAAGCATTCCCAGGTGACGTTTTCTATCTGCATTCTCGACTTTTGGAAAGAGCTGCAAAAATTATTGGGGATGATAAAATAGCCCAACAAATGAATGACCTTCCAAAGATGTTAAAATCTAGAGTTAAAGGAGGGGGTTCCTTAACAGCGCTCCCAATCATTGAAACACAAGCAGGAGATGTATCGGCCTACATTCCAACGAATGTAATTTCAATTACAGACGGCCAAATATTTTTAGAATCAGATCTATTTAACTCAGGTGTTAGACCTGCTATAAATGTTGGTATATCAGTTTCTAGAGTTGGTGGATCAGCTCAAATTAAATCTATGAAAAAAATTGCGGGAACTTTAAAATTAGACCAAGCCCAGTTTAGAGAGCTAGAAGCATTTGCGAAATTTGGTTCAGATTTGGACGCGGCCACATTAAATGTCATAGAGAAAGGTAAAAGAAATGTAGAAATTTTAAAGCAATCTCAAAATGATCCATTTAAAGTAGAAGACCAAATAGCCATAATTTATGCTGGAACCAAAAATTTATTAAAAGAAGTTCCTGTTGATAGGATCAAAGATTTTGAAGCGGCTTATATTAAAGAGTTGAATAAAAGCCACAGAAAAGTTTTGAAATCTCTCAAAGATGGTATTTTAAATGAAGCTATTTTCAAAACTCTAGAGGATGTATGTTTAAAAATATCAAATCAATTCAAATAGTATCTTGGCAAATTTAAAAGAAATAAGGAGTAGAATTTCATCTGTTTCATCTACGATGCAAATCACCCAAGCCATGAAAATGGTTTCTGCCGCAAAGCTTAAAAAAGCTCAGTCAGCCATTATTTCTATGCGCCCATATTCAGAAAACTTGTTTAGTGTTATCTCAGATATTTTGAAAACAATGCCAGGATTTTCAAGCCCTTTGGTGGGAGAAAAGACTTCCCCTAAACGCCTTTTAATTTCAGTTACTTCAAATCGTGGACTATGCGGAGGTTTTAATTCGAACATAATTAAGACCACAAAAAATTATTTATATGATAATGGTGATAGAGAAGTTGATCTAGTAACCATTGGGAAAAAAGGTAATGATATATTGACCAAAAGTTTTACAATAGCCAATGATCATAGTAATTTATTTGATAACCTTGACTATAAATTGACTAGTGAAATTGCTGATAAATATATTTCAAAGTTTGTATCTGGTGAATACGACAAAATTGAGATAATTTATAATAAGTTTAAAAATGCAGCCACCCAAATTATTTCAATTGATACCTTATTACCTTACAGAATTAATGATTCAGAAAAAATTGAAAATTTAAGTGATTATATCTATGAACCAAACAAGTCAAAAATACTTGAAGATCTTATCCCAAAAGGAATAAAAATTATGCTTTATAAGGCTTTAAGAGAATCTTTTGCAAGCGAACATGGGGCAAGGATGACTGCAATGCATAAAGCAACCGATAATGCAGCTGAACTCGCTGATCAATTAAAATTAACATACAATAAAGCACGTCAAGCTTCAATTACCAACGAAATATTAGAAATAGTGGGGGGTGCAGAAGCACTCAAAAAGTAACTAAGGCAAATAACTTTTTTAAAAAATTTTTTTTCTCATTATTTTTACCAATTAAGTTTATATTTTTAGGTAAAAAATGATTGATTTACCAGTTATAAACACTTCTCCTTACGACCTTCCAAGTTATGCAACTTCGAACTCAGCAGGACTAGACCTAAGAGCTAATATAAAGAAACCAATATGTTTAAATCCTTTCCAGAGAATTCTTATTCCAACTGGTCTAAAAATATCCCTACCAGAAAAATTTGAAGGGCAAATTCGTCCAAGATCAGGACTAGCGCTAAAATACGGTATAACAGTATTAAATTCACCGGGCACTATAGATGCAGATTATAAGGGTGAAGTAGGTGTAATTTTAATTAATTTATCAGATAAAAAATATGAAATTCATCCGGGAGACAGAATAGCCCAAATGGTTATTTCAAACTTTTCAAATGTTAATTGGAAATTGGTTGAGGAAATAGGTCAAAGCAAAAGAGGGCAGTCTGGATTTGGAAGTACGGGATTAAGTTAATTCATATGATTAGATTTTTTCAACACTTATTAATTTTATCAATTATAATTGGATGTAAATCTTTGACAGTTTTACCAAGCAAAAAGCCTATAGAATCTATAAAGGTTAAAAGGCTGATTGAAAACTTTGAAAAATCTGAAGAAAAAATAAACTCACTTAGAGCACGAATTAAGGCAACCTATATAAGTAAGAAAATTAAACAATCTTTAAGTATTAATCTTAGATTTAAAGACGATAAATTTTTATGGATGAGTGCGAATGTTTTCGTCCCAGTAGCAAAACTTTTAATGACAAATGAAAAAATATTTTTTTACGAAAAATTTCAAAAAAACTATTACGAAGGAGATTACGAATTCTTAAAATCTATCCTAGGAACAAATTTTACACTTCAGAATATTCAAAATATATTTATTGGAAATCCAATTGATAATCTTAACAAATCAAAAATTAAAAGAATAGACAATCCGGAATATTATGTTTTTATTAATACAACTGCCGAAAAGTACAGATCCACGTACTTTTTTGACACCGAGAGTTTCAGAATTAGAGAACAAAGATTTCTTCTTCTTGATAATACAAGTAGTATATTAAGTATAAAGTATCCGTTATATCAAAAGGTGAACGGTAAAACCATACCGAAGGAAATTCAAATTAGCTCATTTGTCAATGGTGAGTTAATCTCAATAATTTTAGAATTTATTAGAGTTGATTACCCAAAAGAGCTTACAACTCCTTTTAAATTCCCTGATGGGTATAATAAAATAAAATTATGAAGAAATATTTTTTTCTTTTTATTCTCCAATTTGTAAATCTAAATACTTGCTTATCACAGCAAGAAACACAAAAAAGACTAGAAAAAGAAAAAGCAAAACTGGTTAGAGAAATAAAACAGATTAATTCTATTTTATTCTCTAATAAAACTACAAGGAAATCTGTATTCAATCAAATTCAAGACTTAGATGTTAAAATTAAAGTGCGTAACAAATTAATTAAGGTTGGAAATCAAGAAATCAATTTAATCTCCAAAAAGATAAATGTTAATCAAAGAGATATAGATGTTTTGAGAGTAGAAATCGTTAAATTAAAAGATGATTATTCAAATATGATCAGAAAATCTTATTACAGCAAAAGTCGTCAAAGCAGATTAATGTTTTTATTTTCCTCAGAATCTTTTTATCAAGCATATAATAGATTTAAATATCTAAATCAGTACGCAAAACACAGAAAAAAACAAGGTGAGATTATAATTAAAAAAACAAATTTACTTAACAGATTAAACATAGAGTTACTTTCACAAAAAGTCAATAAGGAATCTTTAATTAAAGAAAATAAAGTATCTCAACTCATTTACCAAAAGGAAAAAGAAAATCAGAGGTTAATGATCGGTGAATTAATAAAAAAGCAGAAAAATTTAGAGGCTACAATTAGAGCAAAAGAGAATAAAATTGCAGCTTTTGATAAAGAAATTGAACGGTTAATAAGAGTTGCTATTGCAAACGCAAATAAAAAATCCACAGAACCTAGCACATTAAAATTTAGTATTACTCCAGAAGCAAAATTAGTTGGAAAAAGTTTTTATGCTAATAAAGGGAAACTCCCTTGGCCTGTTGAAGAAGGTGTAGTAATTCAAAATTTTGGAACACAAACACATCCCATAGTTAGGACTACAAAAATAAAAAGTAATGGTGTCACAATAGCTACAACCCAAACGGCTGACGCTAGAGCTATATTTAAAGGAATCGTAATGACAGTTTTAAGCTATAAGGGAAGTAATCCTACAGTCTTAGTTCAACACGGAAATTACATAACAGCTTATACAAATTTAGAGAGTGTTTATGTTAAGAAAGGACAAAATTTGGGGGCAAAAGAAAAAATTGGAAGGGTATTTACAAACCCTAACACTGGTAAAACAGAATTAAAATTTAGCATTTTTCAATCAAGTACTCCATTAAATCCAAAGGGATGGATTTACAGGTTATAATTTTTACTCAACAAGATACCAGGCATCAAGCTCTAGCGTGAATTTCACGAAATTTAATAATTGATACGCTTCTCTTTTTGTTTTCAATCTTCCATAAGCAACCCTAAAAAGTCCAGAGGGACTATTTTTTGCAAAAGAGGCGTCAAATCCTTCAGATTTTAATTTACCTAAAAGTTTTTCAGCGTTTCGTTCATCTCTAAAACTTCCAGCAATTACACTGTAGAAGTCGCCTTGTTCAACCAAAACCGAATCATCTTCAACGGTTTCTATATTGGCCTTAACATTTAATTCTAGAGAGGAAATTGACCCTATGTCGTAAGTGGCCTTTTGTACATTGTTTTTAATTTTCTTCTGTGCAATTTCAGTTGAACGGATTCTTTCATTTTGAATATATTCATTACCAAAATAGTATCCCAAAACTGACAAAACAACCAAGGAGGAAATTATTGCCACTATTTTAAATTTACCTTTTTTCCCTGAATCTTTTGATTCTGGTTCAAATGCTAAGTTTTCATTTTTATCGTTGTCCATAATAATATTTTTAGTGTTTTTTTCTTTATTCATAATAATTTTTAACTCGCTCTCGTTTATTGGCAACCTTTTAAAATCTTCAAGCCCATAAAAATTATGTGAGAAATTTTTGGTATTGTAGGCTTGAAAACATATTTTGTTTTCAGCGTTTAAATAAAATTCACCTATATTTTTGAAAATCAAGGTATCAATCTTTATTTTCTCATACCATATTTTTATTTTTTGATTAATTTCTTCCAGCGCGTTTTGATAGCTAATTTTTTTATTCGACGAAATATATTTCGCTAAAATTCCGTCGTTTTGTTTGATTAGAGAATTAAATGAGACCTTTCTTTTAGGAGATACAAATTTCCCTATTTTTAAATCAACTTTTGCGTTCGAATTACTAACCAAAAATGAGCCAAATTCAGGAACGGTCACACATTCGTGAAAGTATAGTAGTTCTTCTATCTCTTTAACTAAATCCACTCATTAAAGATAATAAATAAAATTGTCGATTAATAGGTTTATTTGTTATATCCTAGTTTTAGTCTAACCCTTTTTAATACTTTATTTGCAAAGTCTTTTGCCTTTTTAGAACCAGATTCAAGTTCTTTTTCAACGAGTTCTGTATTACTTATCAAAAAATTAAATTTATCCCTTTGAATTTTAAATTTATTTTTTATTTCATTTAAAAGAATTTCCTTGGCCTCACCAAATCCAACATCACCAGAATAATACCTTTTTTTCAAGACATTTATGTCTTTTTCATTAGCAACTAATGAAAAAATTTTAAAAACATTGCAATTGTTTGGATTTTTAGGTTGATCAATTGCTATTGATTCGGTCTTAATTTTCATTACTTGTTTCTTAAGTAGATTATCGTCTTGAAAAATATTTATTATGTTATTTTTCGACTTACTCATTTTGTTTCCATCTGTTCCAATAACATAACTAGAATTTTGTTCAAGTTCAGGTTTTGGAGTTATAAATGTATCACCAAAATGATTGTTAAATCGAGAAGCAATATTTCTAGTTATCTCTAAGTGCTGTAATTGGTCTTTTCCAACAGGGACTATGTTTGCATCGTAAAGTAAAATATCTGCTGCCATTAATACAGGATAATAAAATAATCCAGAGTTTATGTCTTTTAAATTCTGTGATTTGTCTTTAAAAGAATGTGATAATGTGAGACGTTGGTAGGGGTAAAAGCAGCTTAAATACCAAGCAAGTTCGGTTACTTCTGGTATATCACTTTGTTTGTAAAAAACGGTATGTTTTGTATCTAAACCAAACGACAACCAAGCTGCTGCCGTGTTTAGAGTATTCTTTTTTAATTCATCAGAATTCTTTATCTGTGTTAACGAATGCAAGTCAGCAATAAACAGAAAAGATTCGTTACCTTTTATTTGGGATCTCTTAATGGCCGGAATGATTGCCCCCAAGATGTTCCCTAAGTGAGGAACACCCGTACTTTGTATACCTGTTAATACTCTGGCCATTGGAATTGTTTTTGACAAAGTTAATTTTTTTAAATAAATGTTTTTATTTTCTACATTTGATCAAATGAGATTAACGATTCTGTATATTTGGCGGGCATGGTTTTATCTACTAGCTTCTATACCTGTAATTTTTTTATTCCCTTTTTTGGCTATTGCTGCTATTCATCCCAAAGGATACAATTTTATTTTTTGGTGTGCTAGATATGTCTGGTCACCATTTATATTATTTCTGTCTGGTTTTTACACCAAAGTTGATTATGAAGAAGAGCTCCCTGTTGGTGAATCATTTATATTAGTTGCAAATCATACTAGTTACATTGATCCTTTTGTGATGTTTCAGGTTTCAAAAAATCCTTTTGTTTTCGTTGGCAAAAAAGAATTAGTAAAAATTCCAATATTCGGATATATATACAAGAGAGCTGCTGTCATGGTAGATAGAAGTTCCAAAAAAAGCAGATGGGGAGTATACGGAAGGGTAGACAAGCAACTTTGTTTAGGCTACAGCATTTGTATATTCCCTGAAGTTAAATATACCGATGATACAATTTTTTTAAATGAATTTAAAAGGGGAGCATTTAAGATTTCTATTGATCACCAAATTCCAATAATTCCTATGAGTTTTTTAGATTGCAAGCGCAAATTCCCTTGGTATCCTCGATTTGGATATCCTGGACAATTAAGAGTAAAAACTTTTAAAAAAATATATCCACCAAAAAATATTAATAAATTAAATGACTTTAAGAAGGAAGTTTGGAGAGTTATCTTTAGAGGACTCAAAGAGGATTCTTTAAAAACTCATGAAAAAGCGGTAACAAAAGAAATAAATATAAAAAAAACTAACTATTAGAGCTGATAATTTTTTTCTCAAGCTCTTCTAATAACTCAGGATTATCCTCTAATAACTTTTTTACAGATTCTTTACCTTGACCTAGTTTTGTTTCTCCGTAGCTAAACCAGGAGCCGGATTTTTTTATTACCTCAGTCTCAACACATATGTCAATTATCTCGCCTATTTTTGAAATACCTGTTCCGTATAAAATATCAAATTCAGCTGTTTTAAATGGCGGAGCAACCTTATTTTTAACAACTTTCACTCTCGTTCTATTTCCTAATACCTCTGCTTCAGTACTTTTTATTTGTGTTGATCTTCTTATGTCTAAACGGACAGATGCGTAAAACTTTAGGGCATTTCCTCCAGTTGTTGTTTCAGGGTTTCCAAACATCACACCAATTTTTTCTCGTAACTGATTAATAAAGAAAACAGTGCAATTGGTTCTTGCTATAGAGCCAGTAAGTTTTCTCAAGGCCTGTGACATAAGTCTTGCATGAAGCCCCATTTTTGAATCCCCCATCTCTCCCTCGATTTCGCTCTTTGGAGTAAGTGCGGCAACGGAGTCAATAACTATTATGTCTATTGCACCAGACCTGATTAAATTATCTGCAATTTCTAGAGCTTGTTCTCCGTGATCAGGCTGTGAAATAATCAATTCACTGATATCAACACCTAATTTCTCAGCGTAGAATCTGTCAAAGGCATGTTCGGCATCAATAAAAGCAGCAATTCCACCACTTTTTTGACATTCAGCTATAGCATGTAAGGTCAATGTAGTTTTACCTGATGATTCAGGGCCGTAAATTTCGATTACTCTGCCTCTTGGATAACCACCAATTCCCAATGCAATATCTAATCCTATAGAACCAGAAGAAATTGCCTCTACTGGTTCAACAACCTCATCCCCTAATTTCATAACAGCACCTTTACCATAAGTTTTATCAAGTTTATCAAGGGTTAATTGAAGAGATTTCAGTTTAGCAGACTTATCTTGACTCATAATTTTTTTTATTTAAAAATACCAATTTATCTTCTTTTCCTAACTTAGTAAATCAATGTATTATTAACAATGTCACATACTTTTAAAGTATTATCAATTTAATTTAAATTTGCAATAAATTTTTAAAATGAATCTGTATAACAGATTAAGTAACACCGAGAGTATAGAGATTCTAGAGAAGTCTGGAGAGGAAAGACTTATACTATCTTTTTATAAATATTTTAAAATTAAAAATTTATCTATTTTTAGAAACTACTTGTTTTCTTCGTGGTCTAAAATAGGAGTGTTGGGGAGAATATATGTTGCTGCTGAGGGAATTAATGCACAACTTTCTTTACCAAAGAAAAAATTAAGTTTCTTTACATCTGAATTAGATCAAATTGACCCTCTAAAAGGAATAAGATTAAATTTCGCTATTAAAAACAGCATAAAATCCTTCCTTAAACTTAAAATTAAAATAAGGAAACAAATAGTCGTAGATGGGATTCAAGACAAAAATTTTGATCCAACTAATGTGGGCATGCATTTGAATGCAATAGAATTTAATAAAATTTTGTCTGAAAAAGGAACGTCTTGCATTGATATGAGGAATCACTATGAAAGTGAGATAGGTCATTTTATTGGTGCTATAACTCCTAATGTTGATTCATTCAAGGAATCAATAAATTTTATAGATAAGAAATTCGAAAATGAAAATAGAAATAAAAAAATACTTCTTTATTGTACTGGAGGAATTCGATGTGAAAAGGCTTCAGCCTATTTGAAGTTTAGGGGTTTTAAAAATGTCTTTCAGCTTGATGGTGGTATAATTAACTATGTCCATCAAGTAAAAAATAACAATTTTAAAAATAAATTCATAGGTAAAAATTTTGTTTTCGATAATCGTTTATCTGAGAAGATAACAAATGATGTAATTTCAAATTGTCATCAATGTGGTTCAAAATCTGATAATCATGTAAACTGTTCAAATGTTGCTTGTAATTTGTTATTTATACAATGTGACAGATGCAATGAATCATTGAATGGATGTTGTTCAATTGATTGTCTAAATATTAATAATCTTAGTTTAGAGGAACAAAAAAATTTAAGAAAAGGAGAAAAAACAAGTAAAAGAATTTATAAAAAAACCTAAAATTATCATTCATCTTATGAATACAATGAAATGGATTATATCGATTTTAACATTTTGTTTCTTATTGAGTTGTTTTGACAGAAATACAGTAAGAATTGATAAAGAAATTTTAAATGGTTGGAATCTTGAAGAACCAATCAAGTTTGAAATAACTGACACCATTGATTTTTCTTCTAACATTTTCTTTTATGTACGAAACAACAATGACTACCCCTTTTCAAATATTTTTCTTATTGCAAGTTTAAAATCAAATAAAAAAGTTTACGAAACGGATACATTAGAATATGTAATGGCGAACAATAAAGGAGAGTGGCTTGGTAAAGGATTCTCTAGTATTAAAGAGAGTAAATTATCATGGAAGAGAAATTGGAAACCGTTTTTCTCACCCCCTTATATTTTTGAAATAAAGCAGGCAAACAGAAAAATTGGCCAAATCAAAGGAGATAAAAATTTATTTGGGATTTTATCCCTTGGCTTGTCAATTGAGAAAATATCAAATGAGTAAGAAGTTAAAAAAAAACAAAAAATACACAGGATATATAGTTTTATTGTGGATTATATATTTAATCCCGATATTATTTTTGGCAATTGTATTCATTTCGGCTGCAACAGGTAAACTTGGAGAAATGCCCTCAATTGAACAGTTAGAAAATCCCAAAACAAATTTGGCAACAGCTATTTACTCATCCGATGGCGTTGTTTTGGGTAAATTTTATTTGAATGACAACAGGACTCCTATTAGTTTTTCTCAATTACCAGATAATATTATTGAAGCTTTAATTGCAACTGAAGATGAGAGGTTTTACAGTCATTCTGGTATTGACTTCAAAGGCACTTTAAGAGCAATTTTTTATTTAGGGAAAAAGGGGGGTGCTAGCACAATTACTCAACAGTTAGCCCGCCAATTGTTTGTAGGTGTTCGTTCAAGAAATAAAGTTGAAGCCATCATACAAAAAGTAAAAGAATGGGTCCTAGCCGTAAAATTGGAAAGAAGATTTACTAAAAATGAAATAATTGCAATGTACCTGAATATTTACGATTTTGGCTACCAAGCTGACGGAATTGAGTCAGCAGCAAAGATTTATTTCAATAAAAAACCAGCGGACCTGTTGTTAGAAGAATCTGCCACCTTAGTGGGAATGCTTAAAAACTCATCACTTTACAATCCTAGGAGAAGACTTAAATTAACAACAGATAGAAGAAATATTGTTTTTAATCAAATGTTTAGAAATGAACTCTTATCAAAAAATGAGTTGGATTCATTAAAAGAGCTACCAATAATTGTCAAATTTACACCTGACTCACATAGGGAGGGACTGGCTACATATTTTAGGGCTTACATTCAAAATTTTATGCAAAAGTGGGTGAAGGAAAATCCTAAACAAGATGGCGAGTATTACGATATATACAGGGACGGACTTAAAATTTATACTACAATAGACTCTAGACTGCAAGATATTGCTGAAAGGTCTGTTAATACCCACATGAGCAACTTACAAAAAGAATTTTTCAAACAAAATACTATTGAGCTAAATCCCACTGCACCTTTCTTAGACTTAAGAGAAGGTCAAATTGACACTCTGCTTAACCTATCAGCAAAAAGATCTGAAAGATGGAGGGTGATGAAGTTAAATGGAAAATCAGAGCAGGAAATAAGTGAGTCATTTTCAACACCCACGCCAATGACAGTGTTTGATTGGAAAGGGGAAAGAGATACGGTAATGTCTCCTTTAGATTCTATAAGATATTATAAACATTTTTTAAGAGCTTCAATGATGTCTATGGAGCCATCGACTGGCCATGTAAAAGTATGGGTTGGAGGTTTTAACTATAAACATTTTCAATATGATCAGGTTAAGCAAGGTAGAAGACAAATTGGCTCGACTTTTAAACCTTTTTTATATGCTACAGCGATTGACCAATTGCGGTTATCTCCATGTGAAATTCTCCCTGATGCGCTATTTTGTATTGAGCCCTTTAAACACGGCAACGTAGAGGCCTGGTGCCCCAAAAACTCAGGAGACAAATATGGAAAAATGAGAACATTAAAAAACGCCTTGGCTAATTCAGTTAATACTATTAGTGCAAGATTAATGGATAAAGTAGGCCCTCAGCCTGTAGTAGGTTTAGCTAGAAAAATGGGAATAAAATCGTATTTGCCAAAAGTTCCATCAATCGCTTTAGGTTCCCCAGATATAAGCTTATTTGAGATGGTTGGAGCATATGGTACATTTGCAAATAAAGGAATTTATGTTGAACCTATTATGGTAACTACTATAGAGGACAAAAATGGGACTGTTGTTTACGAAGTAGTTCCTGAGACAAAAGATGTATTAAGTGAAGAAACCGCCTACGTAACCCTAAATTTAATGAAAGGAGTTACAGAAAGTGGTTCGGGTCAGAGATTAAGGCACAGTGGGGCTGAGGAAAACAACTATGCTTACAAAACGATTGTAACAGGTTATCCCTACCAATTCAAAAACCCTATAGCTGGCAAAACAGGTACTACTCAAAACCAATCAGATGGATGGTTTATGGGAATTGTACCTAACTTAGTTACTGGAGTTTGGGTAGGGGGTGAAGACAGGTCAATTCACTTTGAAGATATAGCTTTTGGTCAAGGAGCATCAATGGCTCTTCCAATATGGGCTTTATATATGAAGGATGTTTATGAAAATCAAAACCTTGGTATCTCTCAAGACGATTTTGAAGCGCCTGAGATAGTTACGATACCAATAGATTGCGAAAAATTTGATTCAAATAAGTACAAATTAATTGGAACAGATGAAGATCTTGAAGATCTTGGTTTTTAAAAACTCAATAATTAATTCTTTAAAATATACTTGCATTTTTCTTATATGCAATTTAACAATTGCTCAATCAAGTTATTTAAATTTAGATGTTGAGAACGATTTATACTTCCTCACAGATGAATACTACTCTAGCGGTATATTTATTGAAACAGGTAAGGTTGTTAAAAAAGACTCAATAAAAAAATTTAAAATTTGGGAGTTAGGTCAAGAAATATATACTCCATCAGATACCGATTCTAAAGATTTTGAAAATTATAATTATCCCTTTGGCGGGTGGACATTCTTGAGACATGTTTTACAAATAGAGAAAAAAAATAACAGCTTTTTTGAATATGGATTTCAATTTGGTCTGACGGGGGAATGGTCACTCGCTGATAGAATGCAAAACTTTTATCACAAAAAAATTATAAATGCGGATATACCTACTTGGGAAGGGCAGATTCCTAATGCTTTACATTTAAATATTTTTACTTCCTATTATTTTCAAAATGAAATAACTCCAAATTTATTTATGTATAGAAAAGTCAAAGCTACGTTGGGTACTCAAAGAATAGCTTTTGAAACTAATTTTGGAGTAAATTATGGCGTAAATGTAAATGACAAAATTTCAAATCCATTATACGTAAATTCTGACAAATTAGGAATATATTTTGGGCTTAACCCTTTATTTGTTTTTCATGATTTTATGCTTTCAGGAAAAGGATTCCAAAAGGAGCAAGCCTTATTTACTGCTAGATCTAAAACTTTTAGGCTAATATTTGATTTAGGGTTTAGTTATAAGTTTAAAAATTGGAAGTTCATCTACATATACAAAAACCGCACACCTGATAATTTTTTACAACCAGAAGAACAGCATCACTATAGCAAAATATCTGTCACTTACTTTTTTTAATAGTTGTTTAAATTGAATCAATTGTTAATTCCATTAAATCTGTTTTTTGCCTTTTCTGGATTTAATACTTTAATATTTAAAGCTCCATAAAACCCATTAAAGTTTTGAGTTTCTGACTGATAATTTCTGTAGTTTCTCTTTTGAATTTTATAACTAATTGAAAATGATATTCTTTTTTTAATTATATATTCTATGCCTGTAAAAACGCCCATAGAGTTAACGAAGACCCCATCAATTATTTCAACTTTTTCTGCATTTTTGTCTAGCTTATTAAATCCATTTTGGTAAAAATTATATGTTCCACCAAGGAAAAAGTTAATCTTTTTAAGCGGGTAGAGTTTAATAAAAAGTGGGATTGTGACAAACTTTAAATTGTCAATACTTTTATTTGTTTCCAAATTGTTTTGATAACCAATTTTACTAATATAAACCCCTGTTGACAAACCAAAGCTTCTAGTAAAACGGTAGTGAATGTTGGTCCCAAAGTTCAGATTAATTTTTCCGGAAGTTTCTCTATCAACCGTGTTAGTTATACCCGGTTCTAAAAAAACCTCAAAATTTAATTTTCTATAAAACTCGAGATCAATTGAGTTTTTGTCGTATTGTTGGATTAGCAGATCCCCATCTTGCGCATAAAAAAAGCCTGCAGATAACAGCGCGAGTAAACAAATAAAAGTTATAGACTTACTATAAAATTTAAAAGCTAAAATCAAGAAGCCAGTTTTTTTACTGCATCAATAAAAATTTCAATTTCATCGATTGAACTATAAATATTTGGTGTAATCCTACATCCTTTTACATTTGCATAGTCGATGGCAACGGTAAAAATTTTAAACCTTTTTAAAAGTTGTTCGGCCATAATCTTAGGAGGAATATTCTTAATACCAACGTTTCCAATACCAAAACTTTTTGTGAAAGCCAAAGGGGTATTTATTTCTACATTTGAAACATTTTTTAAATTTTCTATCCAATGGTTTTGAAGTTTTTTGAGTCTTTTTTCTTTTCTTTTGATTCCCACCCATTCTATGTAATCAAGAGCATTGTTTATAGCTAAATGTACATGTACTGGATTTGTTCCTAAATGATTCAATCTTTTTATTCCATTGAAACCGGTTGAATGTCCAGCCAGCAAAGGCCAAATTTTTGCAATATGTTTTTCTTTAATAAATAGTAAACCAGCACCTAATGGAGCTGACAACCACTTATGTAAACTTGAACCATAGTAATCACAATTCAAATCCCCAATAGAAAAATCAAAATGGCCAATACAGTGAGCTCCATCTACCATTACCTCAACACCATAGCTGTGAGCCATCTCACAAATTTTTTTTATAGGAAGTACTTGACCAGTTATGTTGATCATATGACAAACCATCAGTAATTTCGTTTTTTTCGTAATCTTACTTTCATATAGACGTATAATTTCCTCATCTGTGGATGGATGATTTGGAATTGAAATCACTTTGGTCTTGATATTATATCTTTTAGAGACCTGCTCAAACATTAATTTCATGGAACCATAGTCCTGCTCTGCATAAATTGCCTCGTCCCCTTTTTCCCATGGATAACCTCCAATTATTAGGTCCAATGATTCAGTTGTATTTCGAGTAATAATAATATTTTTTTTATCACACGACAACCAGTTTGAAATCCTTTTTCTAAGTTTTAGATTATCTTCTTCAAGACTATTTCTCATATAATAGGATCCTTCAAAATTTATGGTTTTAACATGTTCAATGTATTTATATAGAGTTGGATTGGGGATGATATTATAGTAACCGTTTTCTAAATTTATATAATCTGGTTTTAGGGAGTAATGACCTCTTACGGTTTTCCACAAATCATCTTCAGTCTTAAAGGGAGGTAAATTAAATTTATTCTTATCATAAATAATATCACCCGGTAAAGAGTAAGTAGCTAAACCCACCAAACCAAATTTTTGAATAAATTCTCTTTTATTCATAATATTTTTAAAGTTATAATTTTAAATACAAAATAAATAATGCAAAATAAATAACTAAATAGATGATATAATTCCTTCTAATTTTCAGATACACTTCATCATTTGGGTATAGTTTAAAAAATAATCCCTTCAACTCTTTGATAAAAAGAGGCTTGATGTTAATTTTCCAATCATCTGTTTGATATACAATTTTTCTGAATCTGCTCCTAAAGTAGAAACTTGGTAAACTCCAGACAAATAAAATTATAAGAATGATTTTTTTCGAAAACACTAATTAATTTTTAATAAAGTAGGAAGCAATTAATATGATTAATCCAAAAATAAGAACAATACCACTATTTTCTAATAAAAATTCAAAAACGCTCAGAGTAATACCCAATCCAATAATGAAAAACCCAAAATTTCTAATAAAATATTTCATCACATTTTCCTAAAGAGATAAAAAATTAGAGAAAGAACGACACTTAATAAAATTGATGATCCAAGTGGGAAATAAAATTTCGTATTTCCTTTTTCAAATTTAAAATCTAAGGGATTATCATAATTGATTTCATTTTTTTCAATAATCAAGTAAATTCCACCCACAATAACTAAAAAAAATCCAATTAAAATTATCTGCTTGCCCATTACAATATGCTTACTATAAATATAATCTTAAAATTTTGACAATTTTAATTTAAATATTAAATCAACTATAAAAGTTCAAGATTTCAGAAATATCCCTGTAGTATCCTCTACCAAATAAAATAAGATGAACCAAAAGAGGGTATAATTGATATATCTTTTCTCTTTCAAAATAATTATTTTCTAAGGAAATAATATTGCAATAACTTTTCATCGCTGTCTGCGGGTAACTCCCAAATAAAGAAAGCATAGCCCAGTCCATTTCTGGATGTCCATAATAAATAGCAGGATCGATAAATACTGGTTTTCCTTGCTGGTCAAAAATCAAATTCCCCGACCATAGATCTCCATGAATTAGTGATGGTTCTGTAAAAGGTATATACATGTCCAATTTTAAGCAAATTTCCTCCATTTTTTTTGAATCCGTTTTACTAAGCAATTCTTTATCAAATGCAAATTTTGTAAGATGTAGAAGTCTTTGATTCGAATAGAAACCTTTCCAATTATCCTCCTTCTTATTTATTTGTCTCAAAGAACCAATATAGTTGTCATAATCAAGACCAAAAAACTCATTTTTATTCATGTGAAGAACAGCCAGTCTTTCTCCAAAGAGTTCCCAATTCCGAAAGTTTCCATTTGGGATATATTCTAAAGCTAAAAAAGCCAGGTTGTCCTTTGTTCTTTCGAAAATTACCTGTGGTGTTTTAACTCCAGATTTATTTAATTTTAATAACCCTTTTTTTTCATTTTCAAACATTCCTGGGAATTTAAGCGAATCATTAATTTTGAGTACAATTTTGGTTTTTTCCAGTTCAACTAAGAACACAGAATTTATACTACCTCCTCCTAATTGGGATACTTTTTTTATGTTGGAATTTAATTCTTGCTTAATTATTTGTTTAGCAGTTTCTATATTATTCATATAAAACTAAGGGAGGGTTTTGTACCCCATGTTGTATAAAATAAATCCGTAAATATCAGAATATTGCTCAATTCGTTTACTAACTGGTGTACCTGCTCCATGACCAGCTCTATTTTCAATTCTGATTAAAACTGGTGAATCACCAATATGTTTTTTTTGGAGTTCAGATATAAATTTATAGGAATGAGCAGGGACAACCCTGTCGTCATGGTCAGCTGTTGTAACTAACGTGGCGGGGTAATTGGAGTTATCTTTTACATTGTGAACGGGTGAATATTTTTTCAAATATCTGTACATTTCCTCAGACTCTTCAGATGTCCCGTAATCATATGCCCATCCAGCTCCAGATGTAAATTTATGATATCTTAACATATCTAATACCCCTACAGCCGGGATAGCCACTTTCATTAGTTCAGGACGCTGGGTCATGGTAGCACCAACTAGCAAACCACCATTTGAACCACCACGAATTGCTAAATAATCGGAGGTTGTAATTTTTTTTGAAATTAAATATTCAGCTGCTGCAATAAAATCATCAAATACATTTTGTTTATTCATTTTTACACCCTGTAGATGCCAATTTTTTCCGTACTCTCCACCACCTCTGAGATTCGGGACAGCGTAAACCCCACCTAATTCCATCCATATCGCATTGGAAATGCTAAATGATGGTAATATACTGATATTGAATCCCCCGTATGCATAAAGAATGGTTGGGTTGTTTCCGTTATACTCAATGCCCTTTTTGTGAGTTATTGTCATGGGTATTTTTGTTCCATCTTTCGATTTATAAAAAATCTGTTTCGAAACATACTTTTCTGGATCAAAATTTATATCTGGTTTCCAATATATTTGAGTTTGATTATTTTTAGGATTAAGTGAATAAATTATACTTGGAGAATTGTAGTTGGCAAAGGTAAAGTAGACCTCTTTATCATCTTTTTTACCGCTAAACCCACTAGCAGTCCCAATACTTGGAAGTTCAATTTCACCTAGGTTTTTACCATCCAAATCAAACTTTATGATTTTGGACCTTACATCAACAATATACTTGGCAAAAAAATAACCTGCTGAGTATGACAAACTTAACACGCTTTCTTCTTCAGGAATAAAGTCATTCCAAAACTTTTCGTTCGGACTATTAACCTTTGCTGATACAACCTTATTATTTTTAGCATTCTTGTTTGTAACAAAAAACAATCTATCCTTTTCACTGTGTACAAGATAGCTGTCTGTACTATAGTCTTCATCAATGGGTATCAAAGGGGATGTTTCATCTTTTAAGGATTTTAAAAAACTTATATTTCCTTTGGTAAATTTCGAAGCATCTATAATCAAATACTTGCCGTCCTCTGTAACAGAGGCGCCCACGTATCGGTGTTTTTCATTATCCTTTCCACCAAAAATAACTTTATCATCTTTTTGTTTTGTTCCTAGTTTATGATAATAAAGTTTGTGCTGATCGGTTTTATCACTTAATTCACTTTTCTTTGGCCTATCGTAACTTGAGTAGAAGAAACCTTCATTTGCTTTCCAGTTAATACCACTAAATTTTATATCTACAAGGGTGTCTTCAATAACTTCTTTTGACTCCGTATCCATCACAATTATCTTTCTCCAATCACTTCCTCCATCACTTATTGAATAACAAACTTTGCTGCCATCTTTAGAAAAACTAAGTCCAGAAAGAGATATCGTACCATCATCAGAGAATTTATTTGGGTCTAAGAAAACCTCTTCATAACCATCTCTTTTTCTATATAAAACATATTGATTTTGAAGACCGTTATTTCTATAATAGTAAACATAATCACCTTCAAAAAAAGGAGAAGATAGTTTCTCGTAGTTCCATATTTTTTCAAATCTTTGCTTTAAATCTTCTCTGAACTTTATTTGATTAAGATACGTAAAGGTGGTATTATTTTGTCTTTCAACCCAATCTTTTGTTTTTTCACTTGTATCATCTTCAAGCCACCTATAATTGTCTAAAATTTCGTCACCATAATAACTCTCAGTCACAGGGATAATATCTGTTTCTGGGTATATTATTTTCTTATTTGTACAGGAAGTATTAAAAAAAAGGGCAATTAACAGAAGAAAAATATATCTTTTCATATTCAAGGTTATAAGTGAATAAATTTATTTAAACTACTTAATATATCCGTTAATATCAAATTTTGAAACAAATTCCCATATCAGTTCATTAGTACTGGTATTATTTGATAATAAAGAGTTATAGTCCCAAGTATGTGAACCGTTAATTATCTTAAAATGTGAAACCAAAGGAGTTCCCAAAGAGTCTTTATATATATAATTCTCAACCCCTTCAAAAAAATCCGTCTCCAAATTTTTTGCAAAGTTTAATTCTGACCAAAAATCTAAAACATTGTCAATTGAAACTAAACCTGTACTACCTTGGTATGGGACAATAGGATCTTTAGCTCCGTGAATATTTATCATTGGCTTTGGCTCATTCGCCCCGCAGTTTTCGTAAGTATCAGTAAGCATGGTGCCTGCAACAGAGCCTATCGCTGCAATTCGAGTAGTTAAATTACACGCTAGCGAATAAGATAAGAAACCACCGTTCGAATAGCCACAAGCATAAATCCTAGAACTATCAATATTTATTCTTTCTGGAAGAGTAGTTAAAAGTTTATCTATAAATCCTAAATCGTCGGTACTACTTTTATTACCTTCTCCAATTGGGCTTGGATTCCAATGAGGATAATTTCCAAGCAAGGTCCCTTGAGGATATATTAAAATGAATCCTTTGGATTCAGAAAGTGATCTCATATCAGCATTTCGTAAATGCCTTTCTGCTGTTCCGCCAAATCCGTGGAAGTTTAGCATTACGGGCATGGATACACTTTCATTGTAGGATTCTGGGATATAGAGTAAATATTCTCTTACTTGATTTTGGTAGACAAGACCTCGGCTATGTAATCCTTTTCTGGTTTCCAGAATGGGCTCTTCTTGGTCCAAATTACTTTTGCATGAACAAAAAGTCAGTAGCAAAAGCAATATTCCAAATAATTCCAAAACAAAGTTTTTGTTCATCTTACATACTTAAAAATAAGTAATTATACATAATTTAAAACTGGGCTGACTACAATGTAGTTGAAATTTGATAATTTAGATTTTATGATCCAAGAAAAAATGATTATTTCAAATCTAAAAACAAAAATTTCAAGAGTATTGTTTTGTTTTATGTTTTTATTCTTTGCAAATGCCCAAGGGGAAAAAGATAAAGCAAATCTTCAGCTTTTAGAACTATTTAATGAGTGGAGGAGTTTTGAAATACCTCCATTAAATGAGGGTGTACCTGACTATTCCAAAAATACATTCGATATTCGTTTTAAACAGTACAAAAAATTAAGAAATAAACTTGAGTCATTTTCAATTGATTTATGGCCAGTTAAAGATAAAGTAGATTGGTATTTATTGTGGGCAGAAATGAACGGATATTTATTTAACTATAAAATCTTAAAACCCTGGGAAAGAGATCCGGCATTTTATAAATCAATTTGGACTTATAAGAGTGATGTTCCTGCACATGAAGGACCAACCCCTCATTTTACTGTTGAACTATGGCAATACAATTTCCCATTAAATAAAAAAGACAGAATTAAACTTCTTTCTTCTTTAGAATTGATTCCTAAGTTTAATAAACAAGCCAAAAAAAACCTCACAGGAAATGCCAGGGATCTGTGGATAGCTGGGATTAGAGATATTGAAAAGCAATCAAAAACTTTAGAGGACTTAAATTTTAAACCTGGAGTATCTATAGATAAAGAACTTGTTATACAAATTAAAAATGCAAAAGATTCCACAGATGATTTTGTAAAATGGCTTAAAAAAGAGGCTTTTAAAAAGAATGGCCCATCTGGAATTGGTAAAGAAAATTATACATGGTATCAGCAGAATGTTCATCTAGTGCCTATGACTTGGGAGGATGAAGTGTTTTTATTGAAAAGAGAATTAGCAAGGGCTTGGTCATCATTGAAATTAGAAGAACATCGGAACAGAAAATTACCTGAACTTAAACCTGCTGACTCGCCTTCCAGCTATAGAAAACTAGCTGAAAATGCTGCAAAAGAGTTGATAGATTTTTTGGATCAAAATCAAATAGTCACAGTAAAAGAATACTTTTCAAGATCATTACAATCACACCTTGGAGAGTATATTCCAGATGAAAAAAGGAATTTTTTTTGGATCACTGCCCACTTGGATCCAAAACCACTTTTTTCTCACTTTTATCATTGGTTTGAACTTGAAAGAATGGAGGTAGAACCTCATAAAAATCCTATAAGGGAAAAGGCACTTCTGTATAATATTTTTGATTCTAGAAACGAGGGTTTAGCTACTGCCGTAGAGGAGTTTTTTATGCACGCTGGGTTATACGATCAAAATCCGAGAGCAAGAGAAATCGTCTATATTTTGATTGCCCAGAGAGCCGCAAGAGGTTTAGGATCTTTATATGCACATGCCAATATGTTGACTATGGAAGAAGCTGGTAAGATACACTCTGAATATACTCCCAGGGGATGGATGAAAACAGAAAAAGAACTTTTACTTTTTGAACAGCAACTTTATTTAAGACAGCCCGGATACGGGACAAGCTACATAACTGGGAAATATTTAATAGAAGAAATGATGATGGAAGAAGCTAAAAATGATGAGGTTAACTTTACAATCAAAAAGTTTTTTGATTCTATAAATAGTATTGGAAATATACCAGTATCTCTTGGTAGTTGGGAAATGACTGGAAATCCAAAGCAGCTAAAATCAATAATAGATTCCTTCTCTCCTTTGAATTATTGAACTAAATATTTATTCAAGAATATTTATCCTTTAACAAAAATCAATTGCACTCGGTGGACTTATCTGAAGCCCAAAGGATACCTGACTTAATTAAATCCATGTGTAGTGGTTCCAAAAAATATTTTCCTTTATGCCCCATTGCAGAATAAAATGCTTTTCCCTTTCCAACACAATTTGTCCATACAATTGGATGATCTTTACCCATTTTTGATATAGGAGCTCCATCTTCATTTATATCTCCTAACAATAAACTTTTTTCATTCAAATTATAAATAATATTAGAGCCATTTCTTTGAGGGCTTTCATCAAAAAAGTACCATTCCTCCTCTCTTTCCCACTTGGCTGGTAATCTTTGACAATTTGTAAAACTAGAGGTACATTTTTTTTCTAAGACTCCACTTTGGAATTGATATTTCATATTTGGGTGATGAGTAAATTTTGCTTTTAGAAGAACATTATAATACCATTTCCAGTCTTTCGAATTATCACCTGCACCGTGAATTCCAACATAGCCACCACCACTTTCAATGTAATTTTCAAAAGAATTCATTTGTTTTTTATTTAATGTATTTCCAGTAGAATTATTCCATATTATAACATCAAAATTTTTTAAATCCTTATCATTAAATAGATTAGGATCATTACTAAATTGAAGATTCCAATTGTTGAGAACCCCCAACTTTCTAATTTCAACTTTAAATGCTTTAATTGCATCTGTATGGCTAAAATCACCTATTGCTGAGTACACCAGGGCGGAAAGAACTTTGTCCTCTTTTAAATTAAGTTTAATATTTCCTTCAATATTGCTCTTTCTGTTTTTAAAAAATTTATTGTAAATAATAGATATGCCCTTGTAGCCAAAAAATCCCAAGAGGAATAATATTAAATATGTCAACATTTTTTTCATACTACTTACAACCCCTTATTTTTTGAATAATCTAAAGATTCATGCTTGTAATACCAATTTATTTAATAAATAATTACAACCCTCAGAATATTAAATTTTAATTCCTAAAGTAAATGAATCTTTTATAATTTTGAACATTTAAATATATCTATAAAAAACACTTAATGTGAGGTTAATTTTTGCTTTTATTTGTATTTGTGTATTTACACATAATTCTCATGCGAGTAAGATAAATAATAATGAGATAATTGAGACCAAACAGTCAAGCTCAATTATTTATCAAATTGAACACTCAAGATCAAATTTTCAGAGAAGCATAAAAGGTAAAGTTCTTGACGATGAGGGGTTACCATTGACAGGTGCAAATGTTTTGGAAG
This sequence comes from uncultured Bacteroidota bacterium, assembly GCA_902628605.1. The sequence goes on along the minus strand of CACONV010000001.1, from coordinate 49,555 downwards.
CAGGTACTAACAATGGAACAACAACGGACTTTGAAGGTAATTTTTCTATTCAATTAGAAAATGATGATGCCATTTTAACCATCTCATTTGTTGGATATGGCGACCAGTCAATTGATGTATCTAATGGGGATAGTTTTAATGTATCTCTTTCCCCTAAGGAAGGATCATTGGAGGAAATTATTATAACGGGTTACGGAACAACCAGAAAGAAAGATCTGGTTTCATCTATTGCAAAAGTTTCTGGGGATGCTTTGTCAAACCAGCCAGCTTCAAGTGTTAGCAATCTTCTTCAAGGTAGAGCAGCGGGTCTTCAAGTTACTGCTCCTGACGGGGATCCATCATCTGCTCCTACAATTCGTATTAGGGGATTAAGTTCAATACAAGGTAATAACAATCCACTTTTTGTAATTGATGGTTTTATTGCCGGGACCGATTTTAATCTTCAAAACATTAACGTTAATGATATTCGATCCATCGAGGTTTTAAAAGACGCGAGTTCTCTGGCCCTTTATGGAACCAGAGGAGCTGCAGGTGTGATTTTAATACAAACTAAAAATGGGAAGTCTGCAAAATCTGGAGATGTTGACGTGTCAATAAATCATTACACAAGTTTTAGTAGTATAGCAAATCCTCCTCAGTATTTAAATTCTACTGATTTTGCAAATTACTGGAATGAGGCAGAAACCTTGGTTTATGGAGCTAGTGGTTACGGAGAAAACGATCCATCCATAGATCCGCTTTTTGATTCAGCTACTATTCCTAATACAAATTGGGTAGATTTGGTAACAAGAAATGGACAGGTTAATAATACCGATATAACACTGAGTGGTAATTCTGAAAAATCCAACTATTATGTGTCTTTAAATAGATGGTCTGAACAATCTATAATTGAATCATCAGGTCTTAATAGATATACTCTTAGAGCTAATATGGACTTTAATGTTAACGAAAAAATTAGAACTGGGTTTAGACTTAACTTATCTGATAGGAAAATTGAAAACAACAAAGTTAACTGGCAAGGGGTTCAAAACGCAATGCCTCCTTTTTTAGAAGTTTACAATAGCGATGGCACTTATAATGGCGTAAACCCTGTGGCAAACACACCCTTTCGAAATCCATTGGCAGATGTGAATGAAAGAATTGATCATACATTAACTACAAATCTTTTGACCAATGCATTTTTGGAATATGATATTATTCCTGGACTAACATTAAGATCCACGATTGGATTGGGACTTGATTTTAGTAAAAGAAACCAATACTTTTCGACAATCTTGCCAGATAGAGTTGCAAAAGGTCAAGATGGCGAGGCCAATATCATTTCAAGAAATAGCAGAGATATATTAAATGAAAATACGATAACTTATGTCAAGGAGTTTAACGAACACTCTTTAAAAGTCCTTGCTGGATATACATCTCAAATAACCACATTTGAGTCTTCTAGATCAGGGGCTTATGGTTTTGTAAATGATGTAGTTACATTCAACAATCTTGCTCTAGGGTCTGATCCGAGTCAAAATGCTGTGTCCAGCAACTATGAAAAAAGAACATTTGAATCTATTTTGGGAAGAATAAATTACTCTTATAAGGGCAAATACCTACTTACCCTTGTTGGAAGAAGGGATGGGTCTTCTGTTTTTGAAAAAGGTAATAAATATGCTTTTTTTCCTTCTGTTGGTGCTGCTTGGAGAATGGGTCAGGAGAGTTTTATGCAAAGTGTTGATTACATAAGTAATTTAAAATTAAGAGTAAGTTACGGTGTTGTTGGTGAACAAGGCGTACCGGCATACAACTCTCTGTCAAGATTCACCCCGTATGTAAATTTTTTAAATAATCAAGTTTCTAATGCTGTATTGCTTGAAAATTTAGCCAGTTCAAACTTAGGCTGGGAAACAACAGTACAAACCGATATTGGATTAGAGGTTGGTTTTTTAAATAATAGATACTCTTTTGAACTAGATTATTATAATAAAAGGACCAAAGATTTATTACTCAACAGACCCATTCCAGGAACAGCTGGAGAAACCAGGTTAGAAAATGTTGGTGAGATAGAAAATAAAGGGTTTGAGTTTACCATTAATTCATTAAATATTGACAAACCTGATTTCACATGGAGTACAAATTTGACTATTTCTGCAAATAAGAACAAAGTAATTTCAATTGGTGATGGACAAGAATGGATTAATTTAACTGCACCTGGTCAATCAACAGGGCCTAGTATTAGAATAATTCCTGGATATCCTGCACCTGCTTATCTTGGTGCTACATATCTTGGAACCTATAAGACTGCTGCTGAAATTGATGCCGACGGTATTGTAGGAAGTGTCTTGGGAGGACCTAGATACGTTGATTTAGATGGGAATGGCGCCATTAATCAACTTGATTTTATTGTACATGGAGATCCTAATCCAGACTTCTATGGAGGTCTTAGAAACACATTTACCTACAAAGATTTTACTCTCGATTTCTTTTTCCATGGATCTTACGGGAATGAGATTTTAAATGCTGCTTATCACCTAGGATATTTTGGAAGAGACCCAAGAAGTAATTTATTACCAATTGTAAAGGAAAGGTGGACTACTTCGAATCAAAGCTCAGACATTCCTAGAGCAGGATCAAGCTTTGGTAACTTCCAACAACGAAGTGACGTATCGTATCAAGATGGTTCTTTCTTAAGATTAAAAAACGTAACCCTAACATATGATTTAGATATCCGCGGGATGAAAAGAGCTAGTATTTATTTAACTGGGAATAACTTGTTGCTCTTCACTAAATTTACCCATGGGGATCCTGAGCAAAGTAATTACGGTGATGGTTTGGCACAAGGTGTGGCTAATGGAGGTTACCCCTATAACTTGTCATTTGCATTTGGTTTTAATCTAACTTTATAAATCCTTTGATTATGAACAAACTAAATAAACAATTCATTAATTGCAAACTCACTAAAATAAATCGTTTGACTCTAATCTCAATTGTATTTTTATTAAATTGTGAGAAAGGTTTTTTAGACGAAGATCTAAGAAGTGGTTTATCTCCTGAAGGTTTCTATAATAATTATAATGAAGCTCAAATGGCGGTAAATGGAGTATATGTCACATTAAATAATCAGAACTTATATCGAAATAGAAATTATAGAGGGGCAGTAAAATACGGGACGGATGAAGTTTGTCCTCAAAGGAAAATTATTCAAACTCCATTTAATTATCTATACACAGAAGGGAATGGTGATTTACATGCGACATGGAAGGAATTTTATTTATTAATAAGAAATGCCAATTCTGCTATTTCCAATATTTCAACTGCAGAAGCACTAACTGTAGAGGAAAAAAATCAGCTCCTAGGAGAATTATATGTATTAAGAGCAATGGCCTATTATGATTTGACAAGGTTTTACGGCGATGTCCCTTTTTTTACAGATGATTTAGGAACCGACGAGCTTTCTGTTATACCACGTACTCCAATGAATGAGATAAGAACAAGAATGAAAGAGGACCTTACTCTTGCAAAAAACTATTTACCAGACTCATATTCTGGTGGGGACCTAGGTAGAATGACAAAATGGGCAGCAGCTGCATTAAAAGCTAAATTTCATTTATTTGACAAAGAGTGGTCTTCTTGTCTAGCTGAGTGCGTGGATATAATTAATAACTCACCTCATAAGTTGATGGATAATTTTTCAGATGTTTATGCATATGATAAAACAACTTCAGATAATGAGGTAAAGGACGAACACATCCTCTGGGTGGATTTCGCTGGGGATGTGGCACTTGGAACGAATTATTTAAATACTGGCGGAGGGCTCAATAGTGGAAATTTACAAACAAACCTTTGGATTGAAGAGTACAACCCACGTGCTAAAGATAACCCTAAAAACAAAGCCGATAAAAATGCACTTGATATTGCTCTAGCTGCGAATAATCAGTCTTTTACAGGTTTTGGAGGAGTTATTGCATGTCCTGATATAGGTAAGCGGAGTAAATGGGAGGCCGGGGACCTAAGATATGATTCAACTTTTTTGGAGTATTATGAAGGTATTCAATTAAAATACGTTTACGTTGGTAAATTAATGAACCTAAATATTGACAAACCAAGAAATGCTAAGTCTGAAAATATTGTTCTAATAAGGCTTGCGGATATCTATTTAATGGCTGCAGAGAGCGAAAATGAACTTAACGGTCCGGAAAATGCGTATCAATATGTAAATAAAGTTCGTGAGAGGGCATTTGAACCAGACAGCCCATGGAGTGGTCTTTCTCAGGCAGAATTTAGAGTGAAAATGTATGATGAAAGGAAGTATGAACTTTTTGCAGAAGGACACAGAAAGCAAGATTTAATTAGATGGGGAATACTTTTGGAAACGGTTAGGAACACAAAGGTTACTAAACATGCACAAGGTGCAGCAACAAATATTCAGTCCAAACATGTAAAGTATCCTATTCCTTTGAATGAAATACTTACAAACCCAGTTTTATTGGATTCAGACCCAACGAACAATGGATATAGATAACAAATAACCTATCGTATTTATTTAGTTTAATTAATTTAGTAAAGCTCTGCTTTGACAACTTTTTTTATCATTTTACTAAAATCTTAACAAGTTCTTTTTCTGGAATTCCACCCAAGTCATTTATATTCATGAGCCAGGAGTCAAGTTTTAATTTTAATTCATAGATGTGTGATGAGAACTCTTCATTTTCTATTAAATTATTTAATTCAAATGGATCATTCTCTAAATCATAAAACTCTTCTGGGCTTTTGGGAGCTTGAAACCAAAGTTTCTGTTTCTCAGAAAGAGAATTAGTTTTATTTAATTCATTAAGATGTTTCATCAAGTTCATTTGAGTTCTATAGACCACATTTAGGGCATGAGGCTTTTCTGTATTATAATTTCTAATGTATTTAAACTTTTTACTTTTCACAGCTCGTATTCGGTCGGTTAATTCGTCAAATCTATCACTTGCCGTAAATAAATACTTTCTCTTTTCTAAAGATTTTTTAAAACCCAAAAAAGGTTTGCCTTGATATATTTTAGGGATATCAATATTAGCTATAGAAAGGATTGTTGGTGCAAAGTCAATAAAACTTAGCATATCATTATTTCTTTTTTCTTCTGTTTTAAACCCCTTAGGAAATTTTACAATTAAAGGAACCTTTGTCCCTGTTTCATAAATAGCTCTTTTATGCCTTGGGAAAGGCCCGCCATGGTCACTATAAAAAAATATAAAGGTGTTATCATAAAGACTCTGTTTTTTTAATTTATCTATAATTTTACCCATTTGGATATCCATTTCTATCAAATTAGAATAATTAACTGCAAGAGCATGTCGAGCAATAGAATCATCTGGAAAAACTGGAGGTACATTTAAATTATTTGGATCTACTTTTAATTTCTTTTTGTCTCTATTCCATATCGAAGACTCGTGTGTAACACCAAAATTAAATACAGCAAAAAAAGGCTGATCTTTCTTCCTATTTTCCCAAGACGCACCCTTACTTGACTCGTCCCATGCCTCTTTCCTTAATTTAAAGTTGTAGTCTGTTTTGGAATTATTTGTACAAAAGTATCCATTTTCTCTCAAAATTTGCGTAAAGGGTTTGATTGCCTCAGCTAATCTTGATGAGTAATAAGGAAACTCAAGTTCTGACTCGGAATCTGGTCTCACTTTTCTTTTTTGATGATAAGCCCTATGGTTCCCTGTACCTATAGAACTTGGATACATACCGGTGATTATTGCGCTCCTTGAAGGAGCACACACGGGATATGGGGAATGCATCTCGTCATATATAACACCTCCTTCAAGTAGCTGACCAACATTGGGAAGGCTTACTGTTTCGTCTCCGTAAAAGGGGAGGAAATACTGTGACTGATCCTCTGCAACAAGCCAAACAATATTTGGTCTTTTTGCTAGTTCTTTCTTACAACCTAGGATTGAAAAAACAAAAAGGGCAGAATAAAGAAGTAAGGCGGATTTTCTGATATATAATTATTAAATTATAGTATTAAAAATAAAAATTTAAAATGAAAAGAGTGCCATCGGTAATACTATTCTTTTTTTTGTTTTTTGTTCTATCTGGATGTTCAAATAATCAAACAAATGATAGAAATCATGTTGTAAAAAACAAAACCAAAATTGTTTCACAAGTTAAATCAAAGGAAGATTTTCTGCTAGTAAGAGGAATGGTTCTCATTCCATCAGGGACATTTAACATGGGTGCGGATAACAATGATGGTTTTGAAGACGAATACCCTAAGCATAAAGTAAAAATTAATTCATTTTGGATTGATGAAACTGAAGTAACCAATTCTCAATTCAAAAAATTTGTTGATGAAACAGGTTATGTAACTACAGCAGAAAAAAAAATTGATTGGGATGAAATGAAGAAGGATTTACCCCCAAACATTCCTAAACCCCACGATAGTCTTTTGTCTCCATCATCACTATGTTTTAATTATACGTCTTCACCTGTCAGTTTAGACAACTACTCTCAGTGGTGGAAATTATCAAAAGGTGCTAATTGGAAAAAACCTTGGGGCCCTGGAAGTTCAATTGAGGGTAAAGATAATTACCCTGTTGTCCACATTAGTTGGATTGATGCACAAGCCTACTGTAAATGGGCTGGGAAGAGGCTCCCCACTGAAGCAGAATGGGAATATGCCTCAAGAGGAGGTGTAGAAAACTCACTATTTTCATGGGGGGACGATCCATATATTCCCACTTATGCAAATACTTGGGACGGTACGTTTCCTTACAAAAATACAATGGAGGATAAATTTGAATTTTTGGCTCCCGTTAGAAGTTATCCTCCAAACAAATTTGGATTATATGACATATCTGGGAATGTGTGGGAATGGTGTTATGACTGGTACACTTTTGACTATTACAAACTCTTCCAATATGAAGTTGCGGACAACCCTGTAGGGCCGCCAACTAGTTATGACCCAAATGAGCCCTACCTTCCAAAAAAAATAATGCGCGGGGGGAGTTTTTTATGTAATAAATCTTATTGTACAGGTTATAGAAATTCAATGAGAATGAAGTCATCTCCCGACACAAGTTCAATTCATGCTGGTTTTAGAACGGTTGTTGATGCAATGTGATTCTATATTTTTAACTACTAAAATTTGTCCTCACAATTTTCTATCTAAAATATGGTAAAAATAGTGTCATATGGAAAGAATAATTATTTTGTTTTATCCAAGATGGACATATTAAATTTTTCCAATGAGGCTTTTACATGAGCTTTTTTCAAAACTAACATTAGGTCAGCGACTGTATCAGGATAAATTTCAGACAAATCGACAATTTCTTGTGGATCATTATCTAAGTTATATAGTTGGAGTTTTGAGTCTCCAGATAACAAATTCTTCCGTATTCCTTTCCACTTGTTTTTTCTAACAGCCTGCTGACCCTTGTATTGTTTCTCTGGAAACTCCCAATACAAGTAATCATGTTTTAGTTGCTTACCACCAACGAGGGTTGGTAAATAACTTATACCATCTATTGGGTAAGGTAAAGGATTACCAATAATATCAGCAACGGTAGCAAAAAAATCATAAAAGATACTTGGATGGCTAGACTTGACACCAGCTTTGATCTTTTTCGGCCAAGAGGCAATTGTTGGGACCCTTATACCCCCCTCATTTAGACTACCTTTGACAGTTTTTTTAGAGTTAACAAAAATACCTGTACTATTAAAAAAATCAATGTCAACCTGACTTACATGTGTTGGACCATTATCGCTTGTGAAAATTATAAGGGTGTTATCAAGCGCACCTATGTTTTTTAACTTATCAACCATTTCGCCCACTTGCTCGTCTAAATATGAAATCATAGCAGCATAGGTGGCTTTAGGATATTGATTAGGGAAATACCCACTTTCTCCAAGGTAAGGCTCTTCATCTCCAATTTTATTTCTATAATAATTAACCCACTTTTCAGGCGCTTGAAGAGGAAGGTGAGGGAGTGGACTCGCATAATAAAGAAAAAAATTATTATTTCTATTCCGTTCAATAAAATTTAAGGCCTCTTTGTGCATTAATGCAGGAGCATAATCAGTTTGATTATAAGGTTTATAACTAATAGAATTATTTGGGTTCATGCTATCTAATAGCGGCCCTTTATCAACTATTTTATTTTTTAGCATGTGTCTTTTATTATTTATCCACAAGTGAGTAGGATACAAAGTATGTGCTTGCCTTTGACAATTGTAGCCATAGAAAAAATCAAAGCCTTTTTTGTTAGGAACACTGTTTGTGTTTGGAGCACCGAGTCCCCATTTACCAATCATTCCAGTTTTATAACCATTTGAATTTAAATAATTTGCGACGGTTTGTATAGAGTCTGGAAGAGGTCTTTGTCCTTCAAGTTTTGGATCCTTGAGCATGGCCTCGAAACTTTTCACATTTCCTCTTTCTTTCCATTCATCATTTCCTCTTATAGGATTATGACCAGTGTGTAGCCCAGTTAAAAGAACTGCTCTTGCTGGAGCACAGACAGGAGACCCACTGTAGTGATTTGTTAAAATAATTCCACTTTTAGCAAGATTGTCTATGTTTGGCGTTTCAATAATTTTTTGTCCGAAAACTCCAATCTCTCCATATCCAAGATCATCTGCCAAAATAAATATTATGTTGGGTAAATTTTTTAAATTCTTTTCTTCGCTACATGATAAAAGGAATAAGGCGAATAAAGTTGTACAAATAGTCTTTATTTTCATTTATAAAACTTAGATAATTTTAAGTTAGCTGGAATCTTACCTTTTATTTTTTTGTTACTTATTAAATTTAGCAAACTATCAACAAACATCTTGTCATAATATGGGTTCTTTTTTTTAGGGATATAAGCTCTATTTAATTTTCTCCAATTATTCAATTCCTCATAAAGTTCAGCTGCTATTTTTTTGTTTTTTCTAGCAGTATTTTTAGACTCGGATATATCCTCTTTTAGATTATAAAGCTCTAGAGAGTCATCTTCAAAGTAGTGATGTAATTTCCAATTATTTTTTATAATTACCGATCCTGGTTTTGTCCTAAAAAGGGGATCTCTAGCATTATCTTTGTAAACATTATATGGCTCGAGATAAATTGGAAAATGGAAGAAAAGAGATCTTTCTTTTAATTTTCTATTTACAAAAATAGGGCTAAGATCTTGCCCTTCTAATTCAATTTTGTTTTCATAACCAATAATTTTTTTAATGGTTGGATAAAAGTCAATATTTGAAACCCTCTCGTAAGATTTACTTTTCTTTTTAATTACTTTTTTCCATGAAAAGATTAACGGCACTTTTATTCCCCCCTCGTAATAAGAACCTTTTCCGGCTCTAAGGGGAAACTGATTTGAGATAGCTCTAACCCCACCATTGTCCGAAGTGAAGATAATAAGTGTGTTTTCCGTCAAATTTAATTCTTCGATTTTGTCTATAATTTTTCCAACATTTTCGTCTAGGGATTGGATCATTGCGGCAAAATCTGGCCTATTATGATATTGGTCACCCACGTTTTTTTGGAAACTTTTCTCATATTCTTTCTTTGCTTCAATCGGTGTGTGGACAGAATAAAATGGGACATAGGCAAAAAATTTCCTTTTTTGATTTTCACTAATAAATTTTATCACTTCATTCCCAATGCGGTCTGTCAAATATTCACCTTTTGGGCCATCTTCTATTTTTGGATTGTTGTAGGGAGAAAAATACCCCCCCTTCCCTGGGCCTCCATTTTCGTATCCGCCAAAGTTTACGTCAAAACCGTTTTGTTCGGGATAATATCCTTTTGGCCCTAAATGCCATTTCCCAAAATGACCGGTTTTATACCCCATACTTTTAAACATTTCTGGCATTAAAAAAAAATGTTCTTTTATAATTGTATCATTTTTTGCTGGAATTAATTTTCTGGTTTTTTTATTCCCTCTTTCTGAAATTCCAACTGTAAAAATTTTGTGGTCAGTTGGATATTTGCCAGATAGCAATGTAGCCCTACTCGGTGAGCAATTTGCGGCAGATGAATAAGCATTAAAAAAAGTTAATCCACTCTCTGCTAGTCTGTCAATATTTGGAGTTTGATAATATTTGGAACCCATAAATGATGGGTCAGTCCAACCTAGGTCATCTGCTAAAATTAGAATAACATTAGGTTTCTTTTTTTGCTCTTTGTCTTTAACACAACCATGTAACAAAATAAAGAGTGAAAATAATAAAATTGATAAGCAACGAAATTGAATGTTCATCTTAATTGATACTACTATTATATTACGAATAAACTGTTAAAAACCCTAAATATTATTAAATTTAAAGCCTAATGAAAAACCTCTCATCGCATAAAGTTTGCATTTTATTTTCAATTTTTTCATGTTACCTCAGTGTAGGACAAATTTATTTTCCAGCTGCTAACTCTAAATGGGAAAATAAAGATCCTAAAGAATATGATATTAGTTTAAGTAAATTATCAAAAGCTATTTCATTTGCTGAATTAAATGAATATTCTGGAGAAAAAGATTTGAGAATTGCCATACTTAAGGGCTTTTCGAAGGAGCCATATCATCAAATTCTCGGTCCAACAAAGAAAAGAGGAGTTCCTTCTGGAATAATTTTAAAAAATGGCTACCAAATTGCATCTTGGGGGGACACAAAAAGAGTAGATATGACATTTAGTGTGACCAAAAGCTACCTTTCAACTGTCGCAGGTCTTGCGGTAGATCGTGGATTATTTAAACCAACGGATATAGTTAAAAATTTAGTTTGGGACAATTCTTTTGATGGAAAGCATAATAGTCAGATAACCTGGGAACATCTATTAAATCAATCATCTGATTGGTCTGGAACATTATGGGGTTTACATGATTGGGCTGACAGGCCACCGGAGGAAGGCGAAATTGATGATTGGAAAAATAGATTATACACGACCCCTGGGACAAAGTATGAATATAATGATGTGAGAGTAAATCTTTTAGCCTATTCTTTACTTCATGTGTGGAGAGAACCCTTGCCCAAAATCCTTAAAAGATTTATAATGGACCCAATTGGAGCCTCAACTTCCTGGAGATGGTATGGTTACAAAAATTCATGGGTGGAAATAGATGGGAACCGAGTTCAGTCCGTATCGGGAGGTGGGCACTCAGGTGGTGGAGTTTTTATTAGTACAGAAGATCATGCACGCTTTGGATTACTTTTTTTAAATAATGGGATATGGAAAGGGAAAAAACTAATTAGTGAATCGTGGATTAAAAAGGCCACTAGTTCCTCACCTGCTAACATAAGTTATGGTTACATGTGGTGGCTTAACAAAAAAGGGACTTCAAGATACTGGGAGGGAGTTCCTGAAAATGTCTTCTATGCTGCTGGATTTGGAGGGAATTACATAGTTGTGATTCCAGATAAAAAAATCGTTGTAGTTACAAGATGGATAGAACCAAGTAAAGTTGGAGAGTTTATAAGGCTTGTACTTGAAAGTCATCCCTAGGAAAAATTAATATCTTTTGATTTTATCAAAACTTGAAATCATAAATTTTAACTTTTCAGGTTTTTCCTTAGCTAAGTTGTTTTTTTGGTACGGGTCTTTTTCCAAGTTAAACAGCATGTAGTCAGTTGAATTACCAAGTTCTATTTGAACATTTTTTGCAATTTTTCGACCTTTATAAGGTGGAATCATCACCCATTCTTTATTTCTGTAAGCGGTTCTTCCCATAGCCTCTATTACAAGGTCGTTCCGTCCCTTTCCGGTATTGTTTAATATTAGATTTGAAAAATCATTACCATCTTCAGTTTTAATATCAGAGTCAATCATTTTAGAAATAGAGTTGAATAAGTCTATTTGAGAAATTATTTGATCCGACACACCCGACTTAATTTTATCTTTCCAATAAGCAACAAAAGGTACCTTTGTACCCGCCTCAAATAAACTGTATTTACCCCCCCGTAGACCCCCAGACGGTGTATGATCACCAAGCATTTCAACAGCATAATCATAATAACCGTCATTAAGAACTGGTCCATTATCACTTGAAAAAATAATCAATGTGTTTTCCAATAGTTTATTGTCATTTAGAGTTTTATATATTTCACCTATGCACCAATCAGCCTCAATAATTACATCTCCTCTGGGTCCCATTCCAGATTTTCCAACAAACCTAGGATTGGGTGTTCTAGGAACGTGCGGTTGTTGTAGAGAATAAAAAAGGAAGAAAGGTTCATCTTTATTTTCAATTACGTACTCTTTTGCTTTAATTAAAAAGGTATCTGCCATGTTCTGGTCTATCCATCTAGCCTTGTTTCCACCTTCCATAAATCCAATTCTAGGAATACTGTTAACTATTGACCCATTATGACCGTGATGCCATCTCATAGTTGTAAGCTCAGGATTTTTTAGCCCCGTTGGCAAGCCATAATCGTCTTTATCAAAATTTACATTTATTGGATCATTAGAATCTAGTCCTACAACTCTTCCATTTTCTATGTAAACACAGGGGACTCTATCTTGAGTATCAGCTAAAATGTATGAATAATCAAACCCAATTTCATTTGGTCCAGGAGAAATAATTGTGTTGTAGTTGATCTTATCTTCTCCCAAACCTAGATGCCATTTTCCTACAATTCCAGTTTTGTAACCGTTAGTTTTGAGCATTTTTGGCAGAGTTATTTCGGTAGTGTCTATTATAAGAGAACCACCAGTAATTATTTTAGCCCTGGGATTTCTCCAAGGATATTTTCCAGTTAGCATTGCATACCTACTTGGTGTGCATGTGGCAGAAGATGAGTATCCATTTAAGAATTTTAATCCACCATTTGCCAATTTATCAATGTTTGGAGTTTTTAAAATTCCTTTCCCATAAGAACTAACATCACCGTAGCCCAGATCATCCATGTAAATAATTATGATGTTAGGGTTTTTACTACCAACTTTAATTTTTTTATATGAACTTGTACAACTACAAAAAAGAAGAATAAAAAACAGAAAGAATTTTCTCATACAGGAACTTACAAAGTTATCCTTAAATTTAAAGAGTTAAATTAATTAATTTTAGTTTGTGAGTAACATTTTAGAAACAATAGGGAACACTCCAATAGTTAAACTTCAGAACCTACCTAAGGGAGGGTGTGGTGAAATTTATGTAAAACTTGAGGCTTACAATCCAACAGGTTCAAAAAAAGACAGAATGGCATTAGCTATGATTGAAGGGGCAGAAAAAAAAGGATTTTTAAAAAAAGGGATGACTGTTGTTGAGTATTCTGGAGGCAGCACAGGAGCAGGATTAGCATTTGTTTGTTCTTTAAAGGGATATCGGTTTAAATTAATCACTGCAGATGTTTTTGGGAAAGAAAAAATTGATTTAATGAAATCAATGGGTGCTGAGGTAAAAGTATTAAAAAGTAAAGATGGAAAAATAACTAAAGAATTGATAAATGAAATGGTAAAAACAGCACAAAATATTTCAAGAGAATCCAATACATTTTTCACAAACCAACTTCAAAACTATGATGTAATAAAGGGTTTTATCCCATTGGGAGAAGAAATTTTAAAGCAAGTAAAAGGAAACATCAACGCTGTTTGCGACACGATTGGTACAGCTGGGACCCTGATGGGGATTGCTAAAGCTTTTAAAAAAGCTCAATCTAAATCCAAAATTATTGCAATTGAACCTTCTAGCTCTCCAGTGTTGTCTAAAGGAATTAAAGGATCACACAACGTGGAAGGAGTTGGGCTTGGCTTTGTACCAGCAATTTATGATCCAAAATTAGTTGACAGTGTTATGACAATAGATGAATCTCTTGCAAGACAAACTTCAAGAGATCTAGCTACAAAAGAGGGGATTTTTTGTGGTACTTCAAGCGGAATGAACGTAGCAGCAGCTATTCAAATATCAAAAAAACTAGGGCCATCATCCAAAGTTGTAGCTGTTGCATGCGACACAGGTCTCAAATATCTATCCGAGGGACTTTTTGATAATTAATTGATTTTAGATTTACTCGGAACAAAAATTGCATAGATGGCAAGCCCAATCGGCATAAGCATTACTCCAAAAAAGATTGACAATCTCATAATCCATTTATTTGCATTATTTTCAATACATTTTAACCAAATCCATCTAGTCACAAAAAAATCCCCGGCTACCATATGAGCCCAAGTTGCAGTCACCCCAGGCTTAGTAGCTAAAGCATTAGCTAGACCAATTAGAAACCCTTCGTCATTGTTACTACCTCCTGCTAGATCAATTAAACCTTGTGGATTGAGGGCCATCAAAAAATACCAAATTATAATTGGTCCAAGATAAAACCAAGGCCCTTTCAACATTCTTTTGGTCTTTTCTTCTCGGGGATTAATAAGCATCGCAAACCAAAATGGCCCAACCCAAAAAGTTGACAATAAAAAACAAATTTCATAAATGTCCATTATAAACCTTTTTAATATTTTGGCAAGCTGTATCCATTGTGATACTTATTAGTAACATAATCTTCATTGACCCTACTGTTTGTAAAAATATCTGACGTAGAATCCCAAAACAACTTTTTACCAGACCGATATGATATATTACCCATTTGTGCGACCTTGGCGACAAGAGCACCATCTTTTATCGAGCAGTTTACTTTTTGGGGATCATTCGCTCTAATTGATTCTATAAAATTCAGTAAGTGGTTATTTAATCCATTGTCTGTTTTTCTCACATAAGGCTTAGCGATTTTACTTTTATTTTTCTTTTCTTCAATTACTTTCCAACCTTTTCGATTCAACACTAAAGTGCCGTAATTTCCAATAAATGAAATACCGTGGTTCAGTCCATATGAACCGTTATCAATACCCATAGCAGAATCCCAAATCAAATTGAAATTATCAAATTCATAAACTGCAAAAAGCGTATCTGGAGTTTCCTGCGCTAAATTTGGGTATGCAAATCTACCTCCATTTGCAGTAATTGACTTTGGATATGAGGAATTCATACCCAGTAGAGCGTAATCCAGAAGATGAACCCCCCAGTCTGTCATAAGCCCTCCAGCGTAGTCCCAAAACCATCTAAAATGGAAGTGAAAACGTCCTGCATTAAATGGTTTCAAAGACGCTGGTCCTAACCATTTTTTATAATCAACACCCTTGGGGGGTTGACTGTCCGGGACAATAGGATTAGGACGCATCCAAGACTGATAGCACCAAACCTTTACAGTTCTAATCGGTCCAAGAACTCCAGAGGAAATAAAATCTACCGCATCTTGAAAGTGCTTCATACTTCTTTGCCATTGTCCCACTTGGACTATATTACCATATCTCTCTTGGGCTTTTACCATAGCGTTGCACTCTCCAATTGAGTTTGCTATTGGTTTTTCACAATAAACATGTTTACCGGCTTCAGAAGCATGAATCATCATTAAGGGATGCCAATGGTCAGGTGAACCTATTATAATCGCGTCTATTTCTGAGTCATCGAGTAGATTTCTATAATCTGAAAACACTTTGACCTTTATTCCTGATTTATCGAGTTCATATTTCCTCTTTTCTAAAACACTATTATCTACGTCGCAAATGGCAACCAATTCAACATTTGGAACCTTTAAAAGGGCCATTGAATCTGTCCATCCCATTCCATTCACCCCAATAGTACCAAATTTTATTTTTTCATTTGAGCCAATAATTTTAGATGGATTACCAAATGCAATGGGAGAGTGTGTCAAAAGTCCAGCGCTCGTCATAAGAGCTGTTTTTTTTATGAAGTTTATTCGATTCATACAAAATAAATATACAAATATTTTAATCCAAAGTTTGATTTCAAGATTCTAATAAACAAGGTAAAATTTTTTACTTACTTAAAATAGTGACGTTGGTTTAAAGCTCTCTAACCCATATATTTCTATAACTAACGAGATTACCGTGGTCCTGTAATTTAATAGGTAACTTAGGGGGATGGGCCTCATATTTAGGATAGCCAATGTGTTCGATATATCCTTGTATTTCTGAATTATTTTGAATCAAAACACCATTGTGAAATACTGTGATGTATGCAGGTGATTTAACTTCTCCATTTTTATTAAAAAGGGGAGCTTTAAATATTATGTCGTATGTCTGCCACTCACCTGGTTTTTTTGATGCATTAACTAATGGGATGTGCTGTTTATATATACTTCCTGCTTGGCCATTAGAATATGTTCTATTATCATAAGAGTCCAAAACCTGAACCTCATATCCATCTCCAGGCTCTATGTTATCCATGAGAAAAATACCACTATTCCCTCTATTTTGACCATCTCCTTCAATATCAATTGGAGACATAAACTCCACATGCAATTGACAACTACCAAAAAAATCTTTACTTAAAATGCTTCCTGACCCAGGCTTAACAGTAAAATAATCATCTTTCACATCCCATCTAGCAGGTTCACCATTTTTGTGTATCCATTTATTTAAATTCAATCCGTTAAATAGAACAATTGCATCTGAGGGAGCATCTCTAAAAGAAGTTCCTGGAGTTATAATTTTAGGTTCAGGATCCCAAATCTCAGTGTCTTCAGGTTTAAGATTTTGAGAATTTAAAATTCCAAATGTTATGGAGTACAATATGAGAAGAACCCTTTTCTTCATGTTTTTCAAAAGAAATAAATTTAATTTTTTAATAATTTTTCTATTTCATTTAAAGAGGTTAATGCAGAGTTTGAAAAAGGAAAAACATCTAATACCATTTCATAATATTTTTTTGCCTCTTCATAATCTTTTTCAAACATAAAAAACTCTGCCATTGAATCGTAAGAATTATAACCATCAGGATATAATTCTAAGTATTTCATAAAAGTTTCTTTTGATTTTTCTTTATTACCCGACTGATAATATAAATAACCCAAGTAATTTATCACTGCTGCATTATTAGGTTCCCCCCATTTTTCCCTTAGTTCCTCTAATTTTTTAATTCTCTGATTTAAATCTGGGCTTGAGGTTGCTCTATAAAACTGAATAAACCTTCCCCTTGGTTCAGCATCGTACATTTCTTCCCATATACTGTTTTTTTCTGCTGAAGACCCCCAAATACCTCTGTTTCCGTTTTTACTTTTAATATCCAGCAGTGAAACAAATCTTTTAGAATTTTCATTTTTATTCATTGAATGCTTTTTTGCCAATTCGTAGTGAATTTCTTGTTTTTCTGAATTAGGTCTAGACATAGACGCGATTACTACATGTGCAGCAAAAGAGGAAGAGTCTAATTTTGTTGCCTTTTCAAAAAAAACATAGGCCTTTTCTCTTTCGATATTTAAGAAGTGATTAATTCCACTTCTTATCATTTCGTCATGAAGTTCATTCCCGTTGGACCACTGGATATAATTATTTGTTTCGGTGGTACCTTGGTTATTGTCTGACGATATATCGCAGCTTATTACAGGAATTACTATTAATAAAAGGAAAATATATTTTTTCATTTGGATGGATTTATTTTAGTAGACAATATACAAATAAGACCTATTTGGCAGAAAATTTAATATGAAATATTTAATAAAAATTTTACTCAGGTAGATTAAAATTTAGTATTTAATATATTGAGTCAATCTGAAAATATTTTTGTGTAGTGATAGTTACCTAAATTGTTGGCTCAAGAAAAAATAAAAAGTATTACAATTTCAATATTTTTATGTAACGGATGTATCCACTTCCACTGTGTTGGCCTACAATTGAGGTTTTTTGAAGATTAAAATTTAAGTCATCAGCCTCGTATTTTTGGTCTTCTACAGCAGTTTCAAAACGTAAATTATGATTACCATCAAAATATTTTTCATCAATATCAAAGCTAAATACTGTGCGTTCACCCCCGGAGATCGTTGCACCGGTAACACCATCCATCTCCTTAGAATTTTTTAAATAATATGGGTACCATTTACTTATATCTGGATACCATTCGTCATCATCACCTATTACTTTTATTGTTTTTTTGTAGTCATTTTTTTTATCAATTATTGATACAACTATGTAAGCACCTTCACCAGAATAATTGACAAGTTGTAACATACATTTGTATTTATTTTCGACATCTGAAACAAATGAAGAACAGAATAAAAAGGTAAAAACCACAGCGCTAAATAGTCTAATATGTTCTCCAAACTTCATATTTTTTTTCATCTCTTTATTTTAAAAAATCAATATTAATATTGTTGTCAATTAAAAATTCATTCTCTTTTGCTAGATCGTAAGCACTCTCGTCAAAATCAGTTAATACTGTCTTAACAGCACCATTTTCAATTAATATTTTTAATAACTTGTTGTTTCTTGATTTCATAGCAGCAATATGCAGGGGTGCAAGGCCATTATTGTTTTTTTGATTTATTTCTTGGTCGAATGCAATGGCTCTTTTTAGAAGGAAATCCGACATTTTTTCAGCAGCGAGGTGGATTAGATTATTGTTACCAAAAAAAGTTTCGTTTGGATTAACTCCCATTTTTAAGGACATGTCCAGAAGTTCATCAAAATTTGCCTTATTTGAGTAAGAGAAGGTGTCAAAAAGGTGAGCTATAACATTTCTATTATTTTTGTCTTTAGTGTGAATGTTTGATCCATTCTCTAGTAGGAATTTAACTAATTTTGGATCTCCATTTCTGAAAGCATAAATTAAAGCGTTCATACCCTCTTTATTTTTTTGATTAATATTTTTAGTGTATCCCTGCAGATATTTAACAATTTCAATGTTACTTGATAATACAGCATTGATTAGAGCAGTGTTTCCGTCATTGTTTTTTTTGTTGGGGTCAACGCCATTATCAATAAAAAACTCAAAAACTTTACGGTCCTTTTGTCTAAACGCTAAAGCATGGAGTGGTGTTTCATTGTCTTTTGTGATAATATTTGTATCAATGCCAATTTTTTTAAGGTATCTAAAAAACTCTAGATTATTTGTTGAACCTCGAAAGCCTCTTGCCGCAAACATAAATGCATTTCCATCATTTTTGTTTTTGTTTTTGTAATCAACCCCAAGAGTAATCAACTTGTTTATAATTTCTCTATTGCCGCCTCGAGCAGCATAACTAATCATCGTATTCCCAAGGTGATCCTTGTCGAGTATACTCAATCCTTTATCTGTGAAATACTTAACCGTAGAAAAATCTTTTAAATGAGGAGTTAAAAGTAGAAGGGAATTAGCACCTTCACGATTCATATCTTTTATCTGTGAACCATTTTTAAGAAGTAAATCATAAACTTTTAAATTTTGTTGACCCGTGACCGCAACAAAGGTGATTGGATTATATCCATGATCATCTACAATTTTTGTGTCTGATCCCTTTTGAATAAGATGTTGCATCAAATCTACATTCCCTTTGTAAGCTGCCCACATAAAATAATTTCTACCATCATGTGTGAATTTATTAACCTCATTCCCTTTTAATGAAAGAAGATATATAATACTTTCTAGAGGGGCATTTTCTAAAATAGCATAACATACAGCGTCAAAAGCATATCGGTTTAACTCCACTGGGTTAGCACCTTTATTAATCATTTCTTTTATTTTTGTCACCTTTGGTGAAGTTTTCCAAAAGTCACGATCAAGAAAAATATTTTCATTCTCTTTTTGAGCATAGCTAAAGTAAAAAGAGAAAAGAATCATGATTCCAAATTTTATGTGTTTCATTATTTAAATTTTAAATCTAACATTATTAATATATCCATCTTATTTTTTTTTCTATCGGCCCTGGCGTTCTAGGAATTAATTTTTTTTCAAACTTACCCATGTAGAAAATACCTAAACATGTCTCACCTTTATCCAATGGTGTAAATTCATTAATATAATTAATTAATTTAGTTGAACTCCAATATGACCCAATCTCCAAGTTTGTTGCCATTAACCACATATTTTGCACGGACATGGAAACAGCAGCTATTTCTTCCCATTCTGGGATGGACTCCTGAGGGTCACGCTGCATGCATATTAGTATTATAACTGCTGACTTTTTTGCCTTTTCAATAAAATCGTAATGCTTAAATTTTGAGTAAGAAGTTGCAGTTTCTTTATACTTTTTAGCTAGAAACTTACCTAAGCTATCCTTGGAATGATTTTTCAAGACTCTAAACCTCCAAGGCTCCGTTTTTTTATGTGTTGGCGCCCAGTTAGCAGCCTCCAGTATTAAACGAAGTTCATCGTCACTAATTTCTATATCATTATAAAGTTTAGGAGTTACTGATCGTCGAGATTTAATTAAATTTAAAATATTCATAATTGAAAAGAGTTTAAATAATTATGAAAAAAATTTGCAATACATTAATATTTTAACCAAATTTAGTTATTTAGAATCAATCTAAATAAAAACAAATAAAGAATTTCCGATAATACTATTAGAAATTCAAATTGAATTATGTAATCATTTAAAAAATTAAAAATGTTTCAATCTCCTGATTTTTATAAAATAGATAAGCTTTTAAACAGTGAACAAATTTTAGTAAGAGATTCAACAAGAGAGTGGGTAAATGAAAACTTCTCTCCTATAATTGAAAAAGCTTTTTTAAATGGTGAATTCCCACGGCATTTAATCAGTAGTCTTGCTGATATGGGAGCTTTTGGTGGTTATTTACCTTTGGAGTATGGAGGATCAAATTTAGATTTTATATCGTACGGCTTAATGATGCAAGAGCTTGAAAGAGGAGATTCCTCTTTACGTGTTTTAAGTTCTATACAGTCTTCGCTTGTTATAAAATCCATATATGAGTATGGTACTGAGAATCAAAAAAAAAAATATTTAATACCTCTTACTAAAGGTAATCTAATTGGAAGTTTTGGAATGACTGAGCCAGATCACGGATCAGACCCAAGATCAATGAAAACTTATTACGAAGAAAAAGATGGGTTTTATTTAATTAATGGTTCAAAGATGTGGATAGGCCAAGCTCCTATTTGTGATTTAGCGATTGTCTGGGCGAAGGATAAAAAAAATAATCTGTCAGGATTTATTGTAGACAGAAAAACAGAGGGATTTTCAACTTCTGAAATTAAAAATAAATTATCGTACAGATCATCTATAACCGGAGAGCTGATTTTTCAAAACATGAAAGTTCCTAAAGAAAATTTGCTGCATAAATGCAAAACTTTTAAAGATTTATATAAATGCTTAAACCTTGCAAGATACAGTGTTTCTTGGGGGGTACTTGGAATTGCTATGGAATGCTACGATGTGGCTCATAAATATTCAATGCAAAGAAAACAATTTGGGAAAGAAATTTCATCTTTTCAATTGATACAAAAAAAACTCACTGATATGTTAGTGGAGATTACAAAAGCTCAAGTTTTATTGTGGAGATTAGGATCTTTATTGAATGAAGGAGTTGCCTCATACGAGCAAATATCATTAGCAAAATTAAATAATGTTAAGATGGCTTGCGATGTGGCGAGAATTTCGAGATCAATTTTAGGAGGCATGGGTATAACTAGTGAATATCCTATTATGAGACATTTGATGAATTTGGAAACCATCATAAGTTATCTGGGGACAGATGAAATCCAAACCTTGATTTTAGGAAGAAAAATCACAGGTATTTCAGCAATAGTTTAGCATTGCAAAAAGAATTATTTAAGACTAACTAATTGCCAGTATTTTGCAACACAGACATAAGACCTGGAATTAAAAAAGATAGAGAACTTTGTGAAGACAAAGAAACTGTTAATCTACATATTGATTATATTATCTTGGCTGATTAAAATCAATCTTCAGCAGTATTAGAAAAACCAGGTTCTCTCCTATTCTCACCTATTCTACGAGTTAGATTATCGCCCAGATCTTTTCTTGCACTCTCAACTAATTTTTCTAATTCAAAAACAACTTTTGGATATAACTCCTTCACATCATATTCTTCTCCAGGATCCCTTCGTAGATCATACAAAGAGTATTCTGCTTGGATTTGATAATAAGGTCCTGGATATCCATTATCACCGGGTAAAACATTTTTATAAGATCTACTTTTATGTGGAAGTACTAGTTTCCAATTATCTTTTCTTACAGCCTCCAAGTTATTGTCCCCATAATAATAGTAAAAATTATTTCTTGGATTAGATTTTTTATCTCCCTTTAAAACAGATGTAATGTCAATTCCATCAATTATGTGGTTTGGTAATTTTGTAGAAACCAGATTGGCAATGGTTGGTAAAAGGTCAATCGTAGACGCCATTTGATTAGATACACTCCCAATGGGAATAAGGTTAGGCCACTTCATTATAGTTGGAACTCTCTGCCCACCTTCAAAACTAGTTCCTTTACCTTCTCTTAGTCCACCTGTTGACCCAGCATGATTCCCATAATTTAGCCAAGGCCCATTATCACTTGTGAAAACAATAAGGGTATTGTTTTCAATATTATTTTTTTCTAAAGCTTTAACAATTTCACCTACAGACCAGTCTATTTCCATCATAAGGTCACCATATAAACCTTGCTTACTTTTCCCCTTAAACTTTTCTGAAACAGCAATTGGAACGTGTGGCATTGGATGGGGTAAGTACAAAAAGAATGGTTTGTCATTGTTTTTGTTGATAAATTTGACAGATTCCTCAGTAAACAATGTTGTTAATTTTGACTGATCATTCAAATCTCTAATTTCATCAATCTTTTCAAAATCTTTCATCAAAGGAAGTTGAGGGTAAGCTTTTTTCTTCCAATTAGATTCATCTAAAATTTGATTTCCATCGTAATCAACCGGCCACATATCGTTAGAATATGGAATGCCAAGATAATTATCAAATCCATGATTAAGTGGGTTGAACTTTTCTTGATGCCCTAAATGCCATTTACCAAAAATCGCTGTAGAATAACCTTTCTCCTTTAACATTTCAGCAATAGTAACTTCATTTTCATTTAAACCCACTTTTGATTGGGGAAACAAAGCGCCACTTATTCCTATTCTATTTGGATAACATCCAGTCAATAATGCAGCTCTTGAGGCACTACATACGGCTTGAGCAGAGTAGAAGTTTGTGAAAGTCATGCCTTGATTAGCTAATTCATCAAGATTGGGTGTTTGATAATCTATCGCTCCAAAGTTCACTATGTCACCATAACCTAAATCGTCCATAAAAATTATAATTATGTTTGGATCTAGACCTTGGTCATTAGATCCATGGTTATTGAAATTAGTACAGAAACAAAAAATAAAAGAAAAAATAATCGACGCAATTTTTTTCACAGTAGAGGATTTAATATTTAATAGAATATACAAAAAAAGGAAAACCACCCATTTAAATGTATTATACATAGGGTACATTAAAACTCCTAAACCCATGTAGAAAAAGGAAATATTAAAACCATACCCCTATTATTTTACTGTAAATTAACTGTCAAAATTTAGCTAAATAGACCAATTTTAATAGATTTGTATCAATTGTAAACTACTGTAAAAACAATTTGATTTTTATAAATTATTTAAAATCAATTAGTTATAATTTGGGGATGTAGCTCAGTTGGCTAGAGCGTTTGACTGGCAGTCAAGAGGTCGAGGGTTCGAGTCCCTTCTTCTCCACTATTTCTCAAAGTAATACTTGAGTTCTCCTCAGCCCTTCAATAAATTTTGAACTATTACTTTGATTTTTGTTGTAGAATGTAAATTTCAATGATTTTATTTTAATCAGTATATTTATTTCATTATTTAAAATTTTAAAATCAACATAATCAATAAATAGAATTAAAATGAAAAACTTTAAAAACAAGGCAATTTCAATTTTTGCAATAATTGGAGCCCTAGCTGTAATCATGGCTTTTACTAATCAATCTCAATCCGGGAAAACATATGAATTTGAAACTGTTACTGTTGTTGAGTCACTTATTCAAAACGGATTAGGTCGTTCAAGAATGATATCTGGGACAGAAACAGTAAACTACAGGGAGGCAACTACAATAAGAAAAGAAGATGGTAAAAAAGAGAAATCAGATAAAAAGCGTTCTGAAATTAGGACTTTAGCATTTGAGGAAACTAAACTGTTAAATTTTTATAATGTTGCGGGGATTAGATTTAATAATATTGCAACTAATGATGCGATGGTTAAATCAAAACTTAATGAAATGTCTGCTCAAGGGTGGGAACTAGTGTTTGTGAGTTCAGGTGTAGAAAGCGCAGATAAAGAAAGAGATGCTATTTTCATTACACGATATCATTTCAGAAAAGAAAAATAAAGAATTCATCTTAGAGGGACAAAACTAATTGTATTTAGCAATTATTTTCTATATTTTAGGATAACTTACCTTGGTTATATCTGAAATGGTTTCTCCTGTATGTTTGGTGTTTACTGGCTCAAATAAAAGTATCCACGTTTCCTCTTCAGCACTTGGTCGGTGTTCAACACCTTTAGGGACTATAATCATTTCACCTTGAAGAATTTCTTTAGTTTTGTCACGAAATTCCATATTTAATTTTCCTTTAATAACATAAAAAAGTTCGTCTTCTTCTTTATGAGAGTGCCAGACGAAATTTCCTTTAACTTTAGCTATTATTACTTGCTGTCCATTTAGTTCGGCTATTGAGTGAGGACTCCAGCGAGAATTGAATTTTTTAAATTTTGAAAGAACATTAATTTTTTTCATTTTAGTTGAGGTTTAAAGTTAAATTTTAGATATTTTTTAATAAATAAAGAGCATAGAAATTTTTTTGATGTGATAATATATAAGAAATTTCCATTAATTAAAATATGACAATCAAAAGAAGAAAATTTTTAAAATCGTTATCTCTAAGTACAATATACCCCTTGGTAAATATTGAGCTGTCAATATTTTCAAACCCAAATTCCTCTAGAGTAAAAGAATTTTACCAAAAGGCAATAGTTATCGACGGGTTAATAATCCCAAGGGGCTGGAATGAAGATTCGTTTAAAGCGTTGGATGAATCAGGGTATACCGGTTTCAGCGCATCACTGCCTTCAAAGAATTTTAAAATTGCGATGTCATCTTTATTGAAATGGGAGAATAAAATTAAATCAAATTCAAATAAATTAATATTGGCCAAATCTTCAAAAGATTTTTATAGCGCCAAAGAAGAAGGCAAAACAGGAGTTCTTTTAGGTTTTCAAAATGCCACAATGATTGAAAACTCAATTGAAAATATAGAATCTCTTTACAAAGCTGGGACTAGATGGATTCAATTAACCTACAATCAGCGAAATCTATTAGGTGATGGCTGTACAGAAAGGACCAACGCAGGATTATCCGATTTTGGCATTGAGGCTTTGAAAAAGATGAACAATCTTGGTATCATGGTCGATGTTTCTCATTGTGGAAGTAAAACAACAGACGATGCAATAAAATATAGCGAAAAAGGAGTATCCATTAACCACTCGATGTGCGAAGCATTATATAAAAATCACCCACGCGCTAAATCAGATAAACAACTAAAATCTATGTCCGAAAAAGGTGGAGTGATTGGAATAATTTGTTTAGGATATATGATTGGACCAAAGCTAGGAGTTGAAACTACATTTCAAACATATTTGGATCATATCGAACACGCAATCAATGTCGCAGGTATCGACCATGTAGGCGTTGCTGCAGATTTTGCCATTCAGGGAATCAAAGCAAGTGGAGCAACTAAAGAGAATTGGTACCTGCCTAGATTAAAGAATTTTAAACCCTCTTACAAAGTACAATGGCCACCTTGGATTCCAGAAATAGATTCTCCAAGGCGATATTTGAATGTAGCTGAAGGATTAAAGAAAAGAGGATATACATTTAATGAAATTGAAAAAATACTAGGATTAAATTGGTTAAGGTATTATAAAGAGGTTTTTTAAAAAGGAATAAAATGGAAAAAAAATATACATTTGATGAAGTTATTTTGATGTTTGAAAAAAAAATATCAAATAAGAATTATATAGATTCTGTTCATAAAATAAAAATGATGACAACAATTGAAATGTTAAATAAGCTTAAGCTTGAATTATAAACCCTTTTTAAAATGAAAAGACTTTTTTTATTACTATTTGTTATTCCTGTTTTTTTATTTTCTCAAGAAATGAAAAAAAACAAAAAAGTGTTGACTCATGTAGTTTTATTAAAGTTTAAAGATAAAGCGGATACTGGCTTATTTGAAAAGGAATCCTATCAATACTTGTCAACTATAGAGGGTGTAAATAATTTTTTGTTCTCAAAAAATATATCTCCGGAAGGCAAAAGTAAAGGTTTTACTCATGCCTTGGTAATGCAGTTTAATTCTGAATTTGATAGAGATTCTGTTTATTTACCACATCCGAAACATCTTACTTTTGCTAAAAAATACTGGGCAGATAATGTAGAAGATTTTGTGGTTTATGATTATTGGGAATAAATTCAATAGATCAAATTTGATTTTTATCAAAGCGCTACTATAATTTTAAATTACATATATTTGCACTTTTGATTCGAATGAAAATTACACTTAAAAATTCAGACACCTTAGGAATCCTATCAAGCTCTCTTTGTTTAATCCACTGTTTTGTAACTCCCTTTATTTATATATCTTTTGCAAGTCTATTTAACCAAAATGATTTTTTATATTCATCTTGGAAAGGTATTAATATAATTTTTATTGTTTTTTCGCTAATCGCTGTAAATCGGTCAACGAAAAAAACCACAAGTAAAATTATAAAACCTATTTTTTGGTTCTCTTGGTGTTTCCTGTTTTTTGTTCTCTTTAATGAGGAAGTAAAGTTTATTGAATTACCTGAATTAGTATCTTACTTATGCGCATTGAATCTTGCTGGAATTCATGTTTACAATTTAAATTTTTGTGGTTGTAAAGACGAAAATTGCTGTATTAAGTAAGTAAATCAGAATTCATATCAATTTTTGAATATTTTTTTTAAAAAAATCAATGCTTTTTTTAGCACTATCCATAGAGTTAATTTTATAATTTCCACCCTGCTCTAAATAGTAATATTCCAATCCAGAAATATTAGGGTCTGGTAAAACTTTGGCATAGTCTATGGATCCGTAGCCCAGTTCAGTATAGTCTTTTGTGATTTTGTCCATGTCCTTTATGTGCCATAGTTTAAACCTACCCTGTGCTAGATTAATTAAATCTTTAGGCATAATTTTATTTGCTCTCATAACCCAATAAAAGTCAACTTGTAACTTTACCCAATCAGGATTTGTTTCTTCAATAATCCATTCTAAACCCATTTTTCTATCGTAGAGGTTAAAATCATAACCAAAGTTGTGATATGCAAAATTCAAACCTGATTTTTCGATTTTTTCCCCCATTTGATTTAGTTTTTTAACTAATAACTTATATCCCTCATAGGAATGGTATTTGTTGTCTAACATAGGGTAAACGATGTATTTGTCGCCCAGAGTTAAAGATGCATTTATGCAACTATCTAAATATTTAAATAATTTATAATCGGATGACTCCATTAAAGCACTAATACCGTAGTGCCCGCTCGAAGTCGTTAACCCTAAATCATTTAAAATTGTCTTAAACTCAATTGGAGAAAACCCATAGTATTTTTTTCTTTTAGTGTCATATCCATAGGTTTCAAAATCTTGATATCCCATTTTTTTGAGAGATTTAAGGGTATTAACAGGATTTGTTTCCATAGCATCCCTAACTGAAAAAAGCTGAAGTCCTATTTTATATTTATGAAAATTTGGTAAGGAGTAAGCACTAGATATAAAAGGTAGAGTAGAGATTAAACTTGCTTTTTTTATAAATTTTAATCTATTCATTACTTAAAAAAACTCCATTTCATTTTCATAAATACGTGATAAATTTTTTCAACCTTCAAAAACTCATTGGAAGTTTCACTCTTAGATTATCCCATCCTAAGTGAAGAAAAGCATTCGGACCCTTTCCTTTGATTGTAATTGAAAATGCCTCTAAGGTTTCATCTGAGTATTCAACCGGCACCTTTACCCTCAGTAAATCTTGACTTGAGTCATATGCATACGCTCCCCATGTATCTACCTTCTTATTAATAATTATTGTCCATGTAGTCTCCTCAGGAATTGTATAAAGTGTATATCTTCCACTGGGAACTGTTTTTGAATCGATTTTAACATCTTTAAAAAATGTTATTTCTGTACTTTCATTAGCTCCTGTCCTCCACAATTTACCATTAGGAATTAAAGTTTTTAAGTTTCTACTTTTAAGCTGAGGCCGGCTGTATAAGATACGAAGAACCTTATCTTGAACCTGCGAACTAGCTGGGAAATTAACCATATCTAAAGGACTCTTGTCAAGACCTCTAAAACTTTGCGCTTGCATAAATAGACTAAAAGTAAAAGAACATAGTATGATGATTTTTTTCATTTCTAAATAAATTATTTTGGGTTTAAATTATGAATAAAATTTGTTAGATGAAAGGAATTAATGTTTTGTTATATTTACACTGTTAACCATAAATTAAATTAAAATGAAAAAAATACTAACATTCGCTACTTTTTTATTCTCTTTCGTATCAACAGCTCAATTTTTACAGAGCCGATTATTAAAAGTGGAACAAAAAAATATGGAAAAATTTATGTCTGCTGTAGCAAACAAAACAAAACTTTATAACAGTAAAGAAGGACAACCCAGATATATTACATTTCAGATTCTTACTGGCCCTGAAGCTCAGAATTTTGTCAGAATGCAATATGCTCCAAAAGTTGAAGATTTTGACAAAATAGATAAGGTTGGTAACGCATACTGGCAAAAAACGACTGGTGCTTTACACCAATCTGTTGGTAATAGAATATGGTATCGAAATGCAGATGCTAGTTACACGCCTGAAGATATGTCCAGGGTTAATCATAGAAGAATTTTGTATTATAAAATTAAACCTGGAATGGGGACAGATTTTTGGAGGTATAGAACAAGACTTGTTAAAGCGCTTGAGGCTGCTGAATGGCCACAAAGAGTTTCAACTTTAAATTGCGCATCTGGATGTGATGGTAATTGGGTTCAGGTAAGATATCACCACAAAAACTTTACAGGTGAGGCGTCAGATAATTCAAATTTTTCAAAAGTGGTTGAAAAATATAATGAAATGTATGGTGAAGACTCATACGAAGATGATTCACAAAAATTGCAAATTTCAGTAATTGAAAATATGACAAGGCATCACCAAAGATTACCAGAACTTAGTTCACCTTGGAATTGAAAATATGACTTGTAGCTTTAAAAAAAACCCTTCAATTTGAAGGGTTTTTTATATCATTACTAATATTAAATTAGTAAGTTGCTAAGAGTATTCTTAAAAAAGATCTTCTCAATTCTACTCCACCATTATTTTTTCTACTTTCCATCCAAGCTTTCCTGTGTTCTTCAGGACTGTATTTGGATGGCAATTTCGCATGACCTCCGAAAGCACCTTTAAAATCTTTAAAGCTTTGAACAATCCAAGTATTTCCATATGTTCTGTCGATACCTGCTGAAAATCCTCCAGTTAATATTAATCTTTCAGCCTTATTGTATTTAGAGTTATACTTTTTAAAAGCCTGTAAGTATTTCGCTGGATCATTAGCTTCTAAGGAATAAACTCTTTGAATTGGAAAATCCTTAGTAGCACCATTCCCATAGGATATGTCTATGTCTCCCATAAAAGAGCTATGTAAAGTTATGTGTCTATTCATTTTTAATATAAACAAACTCCAAGCATCAGAAGGAGCTGTAGAATATTGTGTGGCTAGACCATCCAGAGGTCCAACAAATAGAATCTGATGGCTAAAGTTCCAACCTGAGTCTTTAAAGTGATTTTCAAATAAAGAAACAGTTACCCCTTCAGCAAGTTTATTATTAGAAAAGTATTCATTAAAATATTTTAGAACTAGCTCTTCACTTCCTTCTTCCACGTGAAAATTGTAAGCAGTCCAGTATCCAACTTGAGAGTATGAATAAATTGAAAATAATAATATAATAGATAAAATCTTTTTCATTTTAATATTGTTTATGGTTAATAATTGTAAATATAAAAGTTAATCCGTTGGGATGAGTCCTAATTGAGCTAAAAAGGAGTAATTATCAAAAAAATCTTGTTCTTGAAGAATTTTCCCGTCTTTCATTAAAACAAGTGTAGTTCCAATCAAGTTAACTTTTTTACCAGTTGCTGGGATTCCAAAAAACTCTCCATCGTGAGTTCCTTTAAAACTCCAGTGCTTGACTACTTTATCCCCCTGACCAAAAGCATCAATGATATTAAATTCAGCATCAGAAAACCCTGTGATATAATTGTTGTAATAAGCTTTGAAGGCTTCAATTCCAACAACATCTCCATCTGCAGTAATCGTTTTTATATTTACATCAAAATTTTCTAAATTAATAACTTCAAGATTTCTTCCGTTTATAGCTGTATCCCAAATTTTTGAATACATTTCAACATTATTTTTAACTTTCGAACTTGCATTAAGTGAATCCGTGCATTCTTGACTTGGCTTGGTATCACAATTAATAATTATGATTCCCAATAAAAAAACTAAAATTTTATATTTCATTTTGATTTATTTATGATTAGAATGCAATATACAAATATTACTTAGCAAATTTTGAACTTATTTTTTGGGATTACTTGGATAAGAATATTCAAAACATTCTAACTCAAAAAATGCGATAGAAGCTAGGAGATGGTCGAATATGTCCGACATTATTTGTTCATAGTTTTCCCACTTTTTGTCAGCTGCAAAGGCATAAATTTCAATTGGAACTCCCTGGGCGGTAGGAGCTAGTTGTCTTACCATTAAAGTCAAATCTTTATTTACTTCAGGATGACTATCTAGATATGCAAGAGCATATCTTCTAAATAAACCAATATTTGTAATGTTTCTACCATTAAGAAGTAAATTTTTGTTAATGTTTCTAGTTTTATTTTCCTCCTCTATTTCATTTTTTCTTTCATTGATATAATCTGAAATTCTCTCAATTTTTTTTAATTCAGAAAGTGTACTGTCTTCTAAAAACTTAATGCTGGAAACTTTAATTAGAATGGACCTCTTAATTCTTCTTCCTCCAGATTCACTCATACCTCTCCAGTTGACAAATGAATCCGAAACCAATCTATATGTTGGGATAGTTGTAATTGTCTTATCGAAATTTTGAACTTTTACAGTTGAGAGATTTATCTCAATTACATCTCCATCAGCATTATAACTTTTCATCGTTATCCAATCACCTATTCGTACCATGTCATTAATAGTAACCTGGATACTTGCCACAAAACCCAAAATAGTATCTCTAAAAATTAGTAAGATTATTGCAGATAGAGCACCTAGTGTCGCTAAAAAGGCACCAATATCTTTTCCTGAGATTATCGAAAAAATAATCATTATACCAACAAACCAAACAAAAATCATTACTACTTGGATGTAGCTATCAATTGGTTTGTCTCGAAAGTTTGGTATGGTTTTAAGAAAATCTTTTAGGGTGTTAAGTACCCTTCTAATTATGGATATAACCAATAAGGTAAGTAGTAGATCCATTAATAAAATGATAGGCCCGCTTATAACTTTTACATCACTTAAAATAATGGGGAATAAACGAATCGATAAAAGAATTGGCGGGAAGTAAGCTAGAGTAGATGGAATTTTATTTTTTAATAAAAGATCATCAAATTTAGTTTTGGTTAATTTAGATACCTTAATAAACAAAACAGTTAAAATTTTTCTTCCAACTATCCATATGATGATTAGGAAAAATAGTAAAGTGATAGAATAAATTATTGCTTCTAAGGCAATGGATGCACTTTCATTTATTCCTAATTTTTTGAAAATAAAAGTTGAAAGATCAAATTTCATAAGTTAATATTTTACTTAATCAAAAATACTGTATTAATTTCAAATATACTTTCTTCATTACGATATGAAAAATTCTCAAGGGCTCTCAATCATAATACCTTCTCTTAATGAAAAGGATAATCTGTTTAAATTAATAGATTACATAAAAAATTTTAATCTGCCCAAATATGAAATTATTGTGGTTGAGGGAGGAACTGATTTTCCTATAAATAATTTTTTAAAAAATCAGAAGAAAATTAAAATAGTCAATTATGACAAAGGTCGAGCAAAACAGTTGAATCAAGGAGCAAAAGTCGCAAAATATAATTGGCTATATTTTTTACATTCAGATTGTATCCCTCCAAAAAATTTCAAAGAAGTTATTTATCAATCAATGACTAATAAAAATCAAGCAAGTTGTTTTAAGCTCAAATTCAAACCCTCAAACTTTTTTCTATCATTGTCATCTAAGGCAACTAAATACAACAATATTTTTTGCAGAGGGGGAGATCAATCACTACTTATTCACAAAAAATTATTCATTTTGTGTGGTGGGTATGATGAAGATTACAAGGTTTGTGAAGATATAAATCTTATAAAAAAAATTTACATAAAAGGAGAGTTTAAAATCATGGATGGAGAAATCATAACAGATTCTAGAAGGTTTATAAAGAATGGTACCCTTAAACTTCTAATTCACTTTGGGATAATTCATTTACTACATTATTTAAAAGTCAATCCCAATATTTTGTACAGATATTATACCCTGTTTATTAAATAAGTAAATCTTTGCTGTTTAAATCTTAAATTTATTACTTAGGTCCATTATCTCTTTGTAATGAAAAATTTTGACTCCTTTACTTTCAGTAGTAGACAGTTGTAACATAGCTTTTGCAACAGTTTCAGCTTTAATTGCTTTATATTTTGATGGCATGAAAAAAGAAATTTTTGGTATTACAAATTGGGCTAATTTTTCTACAAATCTTTTCTCATTTCTTTTTCCTAATAATAAAGATGGCCTAAGTATAGAAACAGATTTCAAATTTAAATCGGTCATGTATTTTTCTATGCTTCCTTTAAGATTTAGGTAAAAACTTTTACTTTTCAAATTTGCTCCGGACGATGATACCAAAATTAATTTATCAATTCCAAGTTCTTTGCAGGAGTCTGCAATATCTTTTGTAATACCAAACTCGATTCTTCTATATTTTTCCTTGTTACCCTTAACTTTAGAAAGTGTTGTTCCAATAGCTACAAAAACCACTTTACTGGTATTTAGTGAATGTAAGATTTCAGACTTTTTAAAAAGATCGATTTTATGAATTTTTACATTTTCACCTTTTAGGTCTACGGGCGAGCGAAGTACTAAATTAATTTTTTTGAATTTTGAGAATTGTTTTAAATACTTAATTAATATACTGCCAATCAAACCAGTAGCTCCAAAAACGGCAACCTCAATTTTTTTAGAATTGATATTCATAATACAAATTTACATATCAAAAAGCTTATATTTGAGGGTTAACTAATAAAAGAAACCATGAAAAAAATTGTAACAATAATTGTATTTTTTTTGTCATTAAGCTTGACAAGTTGCAGTAAAGACGATGAAGACAACCTTTGTTTAAACTGCGAAATCGTCGGTGAGTCATTTGATCAACTCTGTGAAGGAATGAAGGATCCAGACAGTGGAGAGACTCTTACTAAGGAATTACTTGAGGTATCAAAGGCTCTATTTGAAGCTTTTGGAGCAACTTGTACTCTAAAATAAAGACACAGCATATTAAATTAAGACTATTTCCTAAAGTTTTAAATGAGTTTAGTCTTCATTCCAACTAGGAAAAGAAGCATGATTAAGCAAAGAAAATTGAATTCACTTGTTTATTACTTGTTTTTAATTTTTCTTATTGCATAATACGCTAAAACAACGAGTGAAAAAATAAAAGCATAAATAATTAAGTTAGAAAAGAAGTAACCCACTTTTGAATATTCTTATTTGTAAATATATAAAAAGACCCCCTATCTATTATTTAGAATTTTAAATTAAAAAACCCTCTCTAAAAGGGAGAGGGTTAAATAGATTAAAATTGAAATTTATCTAGCAAATTGCACCATAGAAGAGATTTTCCCTTCTAAATCAAAGTAAAAAATTTCCATAAGATCTTTTTTCCACTTTCTGCCATTTTTAAAGACTCTTTTCTCTGAAGAATAAACCATTACACCTGAAGCTGCGTCGGTATTTCTAATCTTAATTGGGACAATAGCAATTGGACTCCAATCGACAGATCTGTAAGGCTTAAATAAGTTGCCAAGATCACTGTTTTTAAGTTTCATGGTTTTACCATCATAAGTATTTAGTGTAAATTCTTCAGCAAATGCATTTTTAAATCCTTCAACATCCATTTTATTATAGTCTTCAACTAGTTTTTCCAGTATAGAAGTTTCGCCTCTATTAGAAAAAACAAATGGTCTTCCCGAATTTTCACTTTTTTCTCTTCCAAAGAACTTACCTCCGTAAGGCATTCCAAAATTTACTGAATCTATTGCTTTCCACTGTCTAAAATCATTTACTTTCCCTTTATCGTCTAGGAGAAAAAGTTCCATAAGATTTAGTTTTTCATAAGATCCATTTTTGTAGACTCTTTCTTCATCTGACCAAGCAATAACCTGCTTGTATTTACCATCCTCTCCAACCAGAGGAATAATTTTATAAGGGACCATACTCAAAGATTCCATGGATTCTAAATATTCTTTTGACCATTCTTTTCTTCTTTCGGTTAAAAATTCTTCAGAATAGTATGTGAAAAGTTTTTCCGTGTCTCTTTCAGAGTAAGCTTCGGCAAGTGCTAATAGATTATCTGTCATTTTTTGGCCACCAAACTTATATGCTGTACCTTTCCTTTCACCCTCTTTAAGCCAAACACCCCCTGTAGTTTCACAACTTGTTATTACAAGTGGGAGTATAAAAATTAATAAGATGATATATTTTAGATTTTTCATTTTTGATTTCGATTTATGATTAATTGTCAAATATATCAAAATTGAAACCCATACAGAAAAAATAGATTTTTATTTACAAAGATTGATTTCTTATGTTTTTGTACGTTTTTTGAGCAATTTTGGTCAATTTTGGTCAATTTTGGTCAATTTTGTTCATTTTTTGATCATCTTTTGACCATTTTTAATCAATTTCATTCATTTCTAATTGATCTAACACAGAAAGTCTTAATAAAGTGATATAATTAGGTAAAATTATTTGTAACGAAAAGCCTACCAACATTTAATATCTTACAAAGAAAATCAGAGAAATACTGTGTTATTTCCTGGCAAATCTTCCGAGTGACCAACCTATAATCGCACCTTGAGGTCCACCAATAATTCCAGAAAGCAAGATGTCTGTTATTATGAACTCCATTGAATAAATGTTAGTTAACCCTGAAACAGTAAAATCAAAGAAAATAAAACAAAGTAAGGAATACCAAATACCTGTTAAAGCACCACTTTTGTAATCACTTATTCCCATTTTGTCAAAACTTATTACCCATAAGATTAAAAGAGATAAAGAACCTAGTAACATAAATATAGGTTCAGGTTCTGCATTTACAATGTCTGGGAATTGCTTTGCAAATTCAATTTGACTGGGAACATAAAATAAGATTGCTGGTAAAATTCCAATTATTATTGATGAAATAAATGTGATTACAATTGTTATGAATATCTTTTTCATAGAAATATTGATTTAAAAAATATTAACGCCTGCTATTTTACGCAGACGTTAATACAAATAAAATTTTATTGCTTTACAGCAAATTTTAATGGTTGAAAAATTACCGAACTTCTAAATCCCTCTGGATTATAAGTACTCATTTTAGATTTTGATGGAGTTGGAGGATTTGTACCAATTCTATATTTCATCAAATCTTCAAGACTCTCGAACATGTCCCAGGTAACAACTGTTGACCATCTTTGAGATAAAGGGGCAATATGTCTTCCAACACCCCAATTAACCATGTTCATTTTTTTCATATTGGATGAAAAATAATTTTTCCACAGAGTTTGGTTTTCAGATATAAAACCATTTAAATTTTTTGGTCTGGCAAAATTAAATTGTATAAAGTTTCCAAGACCATTTGCAATACTTACTTCGTCAACGAAAATGTGTCTGTGGTCGGCAGTCCATGTGTATGATTTTTCTAAGGCTGCTACTAGTTCTTGTTCATCTTCAGATAAAATGTTTGGAGCATTTTCCCACCATCTGTTTTTATCACTTAGCATTGCGGTGATATCTTTGTTTGATTGGACAAAGAGATAATTCATTATTTCTTCGTCATCTATGTTGTCCATGCGAACTCTTCTTAGAAAAGCCCAAAAAGCAATATCTCCTTTTTCAACAGCATTCTGAGCAACTTTCTGCATATAAATTGACTGAACCTTCTCAAACGCTTCTAAGTCTCCCTCAACTCTGACAAAGTGCATTGAAAATGTTTGATACACCTGTGCACTAGCAAAAGTCGATAAAAGAAGGATTAGCGATAGTAGTTTTTTCATAATATTTAATTTATGGTTAATATGGGTAAATATATCAAAAAAAACATTTAAAATAATTTTAAAAAATTTGATTATTTGAGATTATTATTTAGTATTACAAGTAATAAAAACATAAATACAAAAAAATGAGTTATACAATAAAACATTTATTCCACATAAAATCTCCTATCGATGAAGTATTTGATGCACTCACCGATATTCAAAAGCTTCAAAAATGGTATACAACTGAAACTTCCGGCGAGTCTAAATTAAATGGGAATATCAACTTTAGATTTGGAGAGATTGATTTTAAAATTCAAATAATAGAATATGAAAAGAACAAGAAAATAACATGGGAATGTGTAGACACAAGTTTAGATGCATTAATTGGTCAAAAGTACACGTATGAATTAGACGATAATGATGATAAAACTAGAGTTAGATATTCTCAATCAGCATTTGAAGACCAAGATGATTTTTATGCTAATATGAATTATAGTGTTGGAAAATATTTGGAAAGTTTGAGGCAATTTTGTCAAAGTGGTGTGTCAGAAGGTTTTGGCAGTGATGGATACAGATCGTAAATAATTTACTAATATTGTAAATCAAATAAAATATTTATAAAATGAAAAATGTAATTATACTTATAAGTATATCTTTTTTAATTTCATGCCAGCAGCAAGTAAAAGAAGTTGAAGTTTCTAAAAGGATAGGATATGATGTATCAGATGAATCAGGAAAAAAACTTGATTTATATGGCGGTGCCGAATCTGCCACTAAGGTCTGGGAAGATTATATTAAGGCCCATAATCAAGGGAATTTGGAAGCAATTTCAAAATTAAATTTTGAAGATATTAAAATATGGGGTCCCAGAGGTGAGTTCATCGACGGTTCGGAGGCACATTTAGAATTTTTATCAAATTGGTTTAAAAACAATTCTCCAAATTGGGAGTCAAATTATTTTATTTCAAATCAATTAACCGATGAAAAAGGTTTTTTAAAGCAGTGGGTAACGTCAGGTCATGATTTAACATTAGAAGTAGAGGGAGAAAAAGTGAAAGTATTTCAAGTTCACGATGCACTTATTGAAGACGGGAAGGTAAAGATGTTTTACGTTTATGAGCGTGCTGATGTGCCAAAAACTAAATAATAATTTCTAAATTTATGGTATTAACCATAAATTTAAAATTCAATGAAAAAATTACTTTTATTATTTAGTTTATTATTATCTATCAATGGCTTCTCTCAAAATATTTATTGGTTCGATGTCATAATTGACGTCGATGGAGGTAATGCATCTAATGTTGCTAAACTCGTTACAGATTATTATTCAAGTATCAAAATACCAGAGGATGTTAGCGTATCCTTTTCTAGTATTGCGATGAAGGGTAATAATTTTAAAGGCACTCACATCTTAAGTATGTTTAGTCAGTCTGCAAAGTCTCTTGCAGATTTCAGGGGCTCTTTAAAAGGGCCAAAGTGGAGTTTATATATTTCTAATATGGGTAAATATGTTAATTCTGCTAGAAGAAGTGCGGGCGTAGGTTTGCTTAATTTTAATCTAGACAAGCCGGAACAAATTGGACAAGCTTGGGTTTTTAAAGTTAAAAATCAACCTAGCTTCGCGGCTGCTTTTGGAAAACTTATGAAATCATCTAAACCCCCTGGACTTGTAAGTATGGGACAAATTGTACACGGTTCGGACAATGGTGAGAATATGTATATTTATCTTACATACCCTGATTTAGAGTCTGCTTTTAAATTTGGTCCGGATAACAAAAAGGAGCAAGAAGCATTTGCAATTTTTCAAAAGGAGATATCAAATTCTACCTATAGTCAAACATTTACACGGGTACTTATAAAACAATTTTAATTTATTTTTTTAATTTAAAAAGTCCTCTTTTGAGGACTTTTTTTATTTTAGATTTTTAACTCTACTGATGAAAGCTAATTTTTTTAGTGCTATTGCAATTTTCTTTTCAATAATTGGTTCTTTTTCAGTTGAACGCTACATACAAAAGATAAAACTAAATGAAGATAACGCAGTTTTATCAAAGAACGTTTTATATGAGCTTGAACAAAATTATTTTTCATTGCTGACAACAAGAGCAGAATTAAAATCTGTTGTTGATGTTACGGATTCTATTTTGGTAAATTGGAACGTAATTGATTCTAAGAAAGTAAAACAATATTATTTTCAAAATCAATATGCTCTAAGAGATGACATGAAAACAATTTTAGCATCTAGACCCTACTTCAACTCAAAAAAAATGTACTTTACTTCTCTTATAAATTCAGGTCTTATTTTAAAAATTGAAAATGAAGAGTTAAGAAATGATTTAGAAGAAATATATGATGTTCTTACTTTTAAATATGATTATGGCGCAGGGAATTCCGAAAAAATCACAAATTGGTTTAACTCAAAAATGATTAAACATAAAACCATGAATCAGGAAAAAGTTTTTAATGATAAATATGATTTTGAACTTTATAAATTTTTAAGTGATAGAAGAAGGACAGAAGTTGGAAGACTCTATGGAATAGAAAAAACTACTGAAAAATTAAAAAAGGTTATTGAAAAGGTAAAAAAGGAAGGTTTATTTTAATATTTGTATTATGAAATTTGCAATTATAGCTCCGCCAACACAAACAAAAAAATGGGAAATAGAGTTTCATAAGCAAGCACCAAATGAAGAAGTGTTGATTGGTTACGAAACAGATAGACCAGAAGAAATTGAATGTGTCTTAGTTTGGGGACACCCAAAGGGCTCTTTGAAAAAATTTAAGAATCTTAAACTTATTTTTTCCATGGGAGCTGGAGTGGATCACATTCTAAATGATGATGCCATTCCAAAAGATATACCTATAAGTAGAATTGTAGATCCTCAGATGGCATTTTCTATGACTAATTACATACTTATGGCAGTTTTGAATTATCAAAGATGTTGGTATGATTTTCAAGATGCACAGAGAAGAAATCACTGGGCACAATTTGAATTTGATGAGAAAAATCTAAAAGTTGGAATATTGGGTATAGGTCATTTAGGGATGGATGCTGCTAATGCTTTACATAGATTGGGATTTGAAGTATTTGGATATAGCAATTCTTTTAAAGAAACCATTTTTCCTTCGTTTTACGGAAATCAGTTGAAGGAGTTTCTAAAAAAAATTAATGTGTTAGTGTGTACTGTTCCTTTAACACCTAAAACAAGGGGTTTGTTAAGTGCTAAATTATTCAATGACCTTGTTTTTCCAACTTATTTGATAAATGTTTCTAGAGGTGCTGTTCACGTAGAAAATGATATTATAAGGGCAATCGAAGAAGGAAAATTAACTGGAGCATTTTTAGATGTTTTTGAAAAAGAGCCTCTCCCAAATAATAGTCCTTTATGGCAAAATCCCAAAATTAAAATTACACCTCACATTGCTAGCCTCACTTATGCAAAAGAATCAATTAGACAGGCTTTGGAAAACTTCCAAAGAATAAAAAATGGGAAGAAACCACATAATGAGGTAAGCAGGGGGAATATGTACTAGAGAGTTTAATTACAAGGGTACATAGCAACAATTTCTCCATTCGATTTTTGTACTTCAACAATTACTGTAAAGTCGGGTAGATACATGTATGCAAAGTTTTCACCAAAAGCAAATTGGCTCTCAAATAATTGTCTATTGTTATAAATTATATAATCACCAACTTCGGGGTTAATATTTGTTCCTGAATGGTAAGCTGTGTTAAAATGACCAGACAAAAATTGAGAGCAAAAATAACCTTCTTCTATAATTTGAATTGTTCCAGTCACCACCGAAGTCTTGTAATTATTTCCGATTATTAGTGGTTGGGGACAACCTTTAAGCAGTGCTGAACCAGGAGTAAATGGACAATCGTCTAAAGAATCCTGAATTCCGTCACCGTCAGAGTCTGGTGGGCATAAAACTACTGAAACAAAGTCAGAGTCAAGAAATTCAGTTGGTTCCCCAGGACAACTAATGTAACCTCTTATTTTGTAATTCCCGGCAATTGTTGTTGAAACCGTTAGTTGATTATCATAACCAACTATTTTTGTGTATCCGTTTCCTGGATCTAACATCCATTCAAAACTCGTAAAATTATCCATATTTCCAGCTTGAAGTGACAGATTTGGAGCACAATATCCGAAAACACTTCCATCATTAATTTCAGAAGGTTTTGCTGGAGGGGAGCTAAAACCAGAGTAAAATCCTCCAGATGCTGCTGCACCACTTACATTAAAATAATTTACATATAGTTCATCGTCACTAAACACCGAAACATTTCCAACTAAACCTGTAATTGTATAAGTAACATAATTAACGTTTCCAGTTACAGCGCTAGGGCCAACAGCGGTAGCAATATTTAACGTGCCTATGGGCTGATTTGTGTTGTTATTATCTGTAATTGTAATAACGGCACCAATTCTTGAGATGATATTTAATTTTCCTGTAAGTAATTGGTCTCCAATTTTTTCGATATCTGGGATGTTATTCACATCTCCAAGGCTTGAACATTTTAAAGGAGGTGCAAAAAACAATCCAACCTGTGCCCCACCTGCAGGAGAAATTCCTTGAAATGCGTATACTGGATTAGAGGTTTCTACATACATATTACCATTGCCATCATACATATCTCCTTCAATCAAAAAATATTCTCCAGATGTAATAGTAGTAGTTGTCAAAAGAGGATCTAGACCGCTAACACTTAAACTCTTTAAATATCTAGCACCGTTAGTAATTGGATTTCCACCTATTGTGATAGATGTATTGTCTGTGGTTGCAACAAGAAGTACATTTTCTGTCCCATTGTTTCCATCACCTTTTTTGAATATATATTTTGTACCAACTTTACTTTGATCAACAAGTTGGTCAAATCCGTAATCTTTTTCAGCATTTTGTGCTTCAGTAAAGGCACCATTCATAGAACCAGAATTTACAACAACGGGCTTAGTTGAAGTAATTCTTGCTCCAATTAAACCATCAGAGTTATATGTGTGTCCTGCGTCGTATTCTAATAAAGCCGGAACATCTCCTCCAGCACCATTGAGAACTGCTAGAGTATAAGTGTCACCTCTATTTAGGTTTACAACAATATCATTTAATTGATTAAAAGCATTAGAACCTAAAGCTCCTTCATCTACATCCACAA
Organism: uncultured Bacteroidota bacterium; assembly: GCA_902628605.1. The sequence goes on along the minus strand of CACONV010000001.1, from coordinate 8,235 downwards.
GATCTACATTTTCATCTATATTGTTTATTGTAAGAATTGTTCCTGCCTCCGTTCCCATAACACTTATAAATGAAACATAGTTATCTAAAAACGGGTCATAACTTGTATACATACCTGCTCTAAATTGAGTACCCAGAGCCGCCCCACCTTTACTTACAAGTGCTCCTGCTTGTTTACCAAGCCCCCCTCTTGTTCTAAGGGCTACATATATTTCGCTTTCTACAGCCTCAATTATGTAGCCTTTGTCAACATGTACCCTTGCCGTTTGATTTGTATTGTTTGCCACCAACATTGCCTGCGATGGTCCCGCTCCTGGGTTTCCTTGAATATCATATCTATAGGGGTTATCATTCCTTACTGCAAACGCTTGGGGAGCACCCCCTATAGGTGTAATGACAACATTTACATCTGTTGCACTGGGTGTAGAAATATATAAATATTGTCCATTATTTGGAGTAGAATTAATATTATCGTCAGCATATGCCAGAGGGGGGATATAGTGAATTTTACTTAGCTGGGAGGACCCATAAAAGCCACCAATTAAGAAAAAAACTATAGCTGAAATGTACTTTTTCATTTTCACATTTAAAGTTACTCAATAAAAATTTGAGCTTGAATTTTAAATTAATTAATTTAATACAAAATACATTCATGAAAATAACTAAAACAATCTCAATTTTTTTTCTAGCTATATATACTTACGCACAGAATGATATAAAATACGTAAATAGCCAGGCAAATCTAGATAGTGGTTACCCTTTTTCTGAAGCTGTAATTGTAGATAATGTAGTCTATCTTTCAGGGAAGGTGGGAAGACTCCCAAGCGGAGAATTGATTAAAGGTGGAATCGAAGCAGAAACGTTACAAACATTAAAAAATATAGAGTCAGTTTTACAAAAAATCAACCTAACAAAAGAGGATATTTTTAAATGTACCTGTATGCTAGTAGATATAAAAGATTGGCCAAAAATGTCCAAAGTCTACAAAAATTTTTTTAAAAGAATAAACTTACCAGCGAGAAGTGCGTTTGCAGGCAGTGGTTTAGCTTTAAATGCTAAAATTGAAATAGAATGTCTAGCAAAAGCCAAATAAATACTTTTTTAAATAGATAATATTGTAGTTAGTTCTTGTTCAAGCCCGTCGAGCAAAAAGTCATTGTTGCTTAAAATTATAATTGTCTTTCTCTTATCTATTAAACGTACGATTCTTGTTTTATACCCTGGATTGCTACCTGAATGACTTACTATTTTGTTTTTAGGGTCTTTATTTAATCTCCATCCAAAACCGTAATAGCTTACTTTTTTGTTATTCAGCGTATAAGGAGTAAAAGCTTCTAGCAATGTTTTTTTTGACGTAAGCTTCTCTTTGTAAAGTGCTTGGTCCCACAACAATAAATCAAACACATTTGAACTCACTCTTCCAGGCCCTTTTCTATTCCCCAACCATACGGTATAGTCAGATGACAAAAATTTATTTGCATTTACAAATCTATCTGTAGAATCTTTTTTGTGTCCAAAAGCTAGGTTATTTAATTCTTTTTTTTCTTCATTGGATCTTATTGAGGTATTATACATTTTTAAAGGTTCGAAAATCCATTTCTTTGAAATTTCAACAAAGTCTTTACCTGTTACTTTTTCGACAATACTTCCTAAAAGTACGAATCCTGTATTACTATATTTGTACTCTTCTCCAGGTGAGAAAAGAATTTTAGGTTTATACTTTTTCAAATATTCTAAAATTTCTTTGTTACCCGCAACTTTAGATTTATCCCAATTTTCATCCATTATCTTTTGATAGTCTGGAAGTCCGCTTGTGTTAGTAAGAAGATTTCTAATTGAAATTCCCTTGTAAGGAATATCTATATACTTTTCCACGAGGTCATCATAACTTAATAACCCTTTTTCTTTACAAATCATGATCATCATGGCCGTAAACTGTTTTGAAACAGATGCAAGTTCAAAAATATCAGATGATTTTAAGGGAATATTTTTTTTAAAATCTCTTTTGCCATTTACTCCAATAAAAATAATTTCACCTTCAGATGCAACTAATACCACACCAGAGAAATTTTTAGAAACAGCAGTGTTAAAAATTTCTTCAAGCTCTTTGTTGGAGGTGCAAGTTGTGAATTTTATGAAAATTAGTAAAAGAACTATATATTTGCGCATAAAAATTTTTACAATGAAAAGTTATTTTATCACTTTAGTTTTTTTAGCAACATTAATCACTTCTTGCACAAAGGACGACGATAGTTATTTTGATGGCGAATACAAGCCTTCCCCTTCGTACGAAAATGTAAATAGTTAATTAGTGTTTTAAGGCAATTATGTACTGGAACCAATAAGGTATCCAATAACTAAGCCTAGAATTAACATGATTATTGTTTTGCCAGTAAAAAGCCACTTGAAGTTTTTTTCCCAGGAATCAGGGATAAAGTTTTGGTTTTCATCTTCAAGACTACCACTAGTAGTAGCCCAGTACGCATAGATGTATACACCTCCTAAAAGACAAGCAGCAAAAATGGCTGTAATTAAAACTTCACTCATTTTGATTAAATTTTGCTTCTGTCACTACAATATACGAAATATCTAAAATTGGTAATAACTAAATCATATAGATTATATAATAAAAAACTAATTATAACTTTAATTTTATTATTAAATGAGAAATTTTCCAAAAAACAGTAATGACTTCACATCTCTTTTCGTAAGAGTAATTACAGGCTCTTTGATGTTTTATCTGCACGGCTTAGGCAAGATAACATCTGGACAAGACAAATGGGAGAAACTTGGAAGTACTGTGACCGATGTAATTGGTATAGATTCTCTTGCAGTTCCTCTAGGGTTCATGGCTAGTTTATCCGAATCCGTTTTTGCAGTTTTTATTGTATTGGGTTTTTATACTAGAACTTCAACCTTTTTTTTGGGATTTACAATGGTAGTTGCCTTCAGTAAACATCTTTTTTCTGATGGTCTTAAGTCTGGTGAAATGGCATTAATATATTTAATACTATGTATTATAATTTTTCTTTTGGGTCCGGGGAAATACAGTGTGGATAAAATAATCAAAAGGTAAATAATGCTAAAATTAGCTTCGAAGATTACAGGTATATTTTTTCTCTTAATTTTATCATTAATAACGTCTCTTTTTATATTTAAGTATTATCAAGCAAATGAACTTTATTCTTTATTAGGACCACCACCGGAAAGCTTAACTATAGAAAACTTTACCTTTCGTGATTTAAATAAAAACGGTAAGCTTGACATCTATGAAGATTCAAGAGAACTAATAAAAGACAGAGTTGATGATCTCTTAAAGCAAATGACTATTGAGGAGAAAGTTGGACAAATGTTTATTACAATGATTGGAATGGGAAGAAATGGTAATCTTCTAGATTTACCCCCATTGCATAAAGATATTTTTGATGATCCACTATTCGAAATAGGAATTTATTTTACCCTTGAGACAAATGCTGAAATGATAGTAAAAAGAAAGATGACTCATTTTAATATACTCCATGCATATACGCCCAAAGCAATAGGGATATTTAACAATAATTTACAGAAAAAGGCTGAAAGAACAAGACTAGGAATACCTGTTACAATTGCGACTGACCCAAGACACGGCGCTAGAGAAGATGAAACAGGTGTAGGTGGAATCTTTACTTCTTCTTTTTCAAGGTGGCCAACCTCACTAGGTTTAGCCGCTACAAGAGACACAACTTTGGTTCGTGAATTTGGAGAGATAGCTAGGGAAGAATATAAATCCTGTGGGATTAGACTTGCATTACATCCGATGGCAGATTTAGCAACAGAACCAAGGTGGGCAAGAATAAACGGGACTTTCGGTGAAGATGCTGAGCTATCAGCAGCTATGACTTATGCTTATATAAAGGGTTTTCAGGGTGATACGCTATCAAATAAGAGTGTTATAACGATGGTAAAGCATTTCTCAGGAGGGGGCCCTCAAAAGGACGGTGAGGATGCTCATTTTCCTTATGGAAAGGAACAAGTTTATCCCGGGAATAACTTTGATTATCACCTAATACCATTTACAAAAGGAGCATTACCAGCAAATACTGGTCAAATAATGCCCTACTATGGGATACCTGTAGGTCAGACAAAAGAGGAAGTTGCTTTTGGATTTAATAGAGAAATTATAACTGAACTCTTAAGAGATTCGTTAAAATTTGACGGAGTGGTTTGTACTGATTGGAATATTATAAACCCAATGCCACTTCCAGAATTGGCTGGTGGAGAGAGAGCTTGGGGAGTTGAGGATTTAACTCCTGAGCAAAGAATCAAAAAAGCAATATTGGCTGGTGTTGACCAAATTGGTGGAGAATCAAGCACTGAGCAAATAATTAATCTTGTTAAAAAAGAAGAAGTGAAACAAGAGAGAATAGACCAATCGGTTAGAAGGATTTTAAGAGATAAGTTTACCATTGGACTATTTGACAATCCTTTTGTTGATGTAAATAAAATTCCAGAGAAGTTGTCCAGACCAGATGAAATTAAAAAAGGGGAGATAGCTCAAGTTAAGTCCACTATTTTACTTAAAAATCAAAATAAAGTTTTGCCATTTAAAACAAATATGAAATTATTCTTATCTGGATTTAGATATCAAGATCAATTTTCCAAATATGCAGAAGTTGTTTCAAATCCAAAAGATGCAGATTACATTATTGTAAGAAAAGATACTCCTTATGATATAAGAGAAGGCACTATGGTAGAGGCCTTTTTCCATCAAGGAAGGCTTTTTTTTAATGTAGAAGAACTCTCAGATTTAAAAAGGCTTTCTAAAACAAAAAAAATTATATCAATAGTAAATTTAGAAAGAGGAGCGGTTTTAACCGAATTAGATAAATTAAGTGAAGCCCTTTTGGTCGACTTTGGAACCCAAGACCATCTGATTGCAGATATATTATTTGGAAAAGAAAAACCAGGTGGGAAGTTGCCAATTGAATTACCAAGATCTCAAGAAGCAGCAAATAAACAGATGGAAGACGTCCCCTATGATTCTGAAAATCCATTATATAATTTTGGGGACGGTTTGGAATACTAAATTTTTGGCACAGAATTTGAAATAATTTTGAATGACAAATAATTAAATAAATAAGTACTATGAAAAATCTTAACCTAATCAGTTTATTATCACTTTTATTGATAATGTCTTTTTACAGATGTGATACGCAAAGTGATGAATTTGTTTCAGATCTTGACACTACTTCTTTTGTAGAAGCTTTTTTAGCTTTTGTATTTGATCAAGATGTAGAAGAACTTGTTGATGATGCTTTTGCCCAAGAGTCTTATTCATCAAAAACTACAGATATTTCTCTTTCTAGTAAGAGTGCTAAAGGTCCCAAGAGAAATTTTAAAGGAGACCGTTATGGGAAGTGTGCTACCATAACAGTTGATGAGGAAAACAATGTGAAAACTGTTTTTTTTGATGGTGATTGCTTTGGTAAGCGAGGCCAAACAAGAACAGGAACCATAGTTATTTCTTATTCAGAGATAAAGGGACAAATTGGAAGCTTTAGACAGGTTGAATTTGATAATTATTTTTTAAATGATGTTCAAATCGAAGGTGTCAGAAGATATGAGGTTGTTGATTTAGAAGAGGGAGTTGATAAAACTATTCAAATGACTCTTGAAAATGGTAAAATGACATATTCTGACGGAAGTTTTTCAACGAAATCAAAAAGTATCACAAAATACATAACGTACAATGAGGAGGAAAGAGTTTCCACGTCAGTTACTGGAAATGCAAGTGGCGTTAATTCGGATGGGACAGCGTATGAAATGGAAATCACCTCCCCAATAGTCTTCACAGCAGCCTGTGCAAAAGAGCTTATGCATAAGAAGGGTAAAATTCCTGTTTCAGGTGTAAAAAGAATAGTAAAAGGAGAATCAGAAATGATAATTAACTACGGTGACGGGGAGTGTGATTTTGTTGCGGAGGTAACAAAAGAAGGGGTCACAGAAACCATTGATCTTAAAGAAATTAAACGAAAAAGGAAATTTAGAAAATTGAAATCATAATACGTTTGCTTTAATATTTTGTTTAGAAACTCTTGTGATTTTCACAAGAGTTTTTTTTATTTAATGTAAAATTTTAATGATGGGAAATAATTGGAAAGAAATTAATGGGAGGCTAACTAAAGAATTCAAATTCAAAGATTTTAAAGAAGCCCTAGTTTTTATTAATAAAGTGGGGGAACATGCTGAAAGTATAAATCACCACCCTAAAATTATTAATGTTTATAGCTCTGTTATAATTGAACTCTGGACCCACGATAAAGACGCTATTACAGAATTAGATCACGCTTTGTCAGGTCTTATAGATGAAATAAGTTTATAAAAACTAGTATTTAAAATCATTATTTGTAACAAACCCTTGGTTTTTATGTAGAATTGATAAATACACTCAATTTAAATACAAAACTTTGGTATAACTTTCTCACAAATATTATTTTAGCAGCTCGTGCCATTTACTAATCTATTTCAAATGAACTCCACATTATGGGACTCTGACTGGAATTTATCAAAACAATCTATTAGATATAGTTGGATTTTTCTTTTTTTATTTGCAATCCGAATTTGTTATGGACAGCTTCCAAAATCATCTAATTTGATAGGGAGTTACAGTTTTAGTGGAAACGCTAACGATTTAAGTGGCAATAATTATAATGGGACTTTTACTGGAAACCCTTCATTGACAACTGATAGGAATGGAATATCAAATTCTGCGTATGCATTCGATGGTAATGATTATATATACACTAGTAATAGTATGGCTAACGAATTCACTAATGTATTTACGATTAGCGCGTGGATAAAGTCAACCAACAATGCAACTGTTGATATTTTTGGTTTAGGACAACAGGAGTGTAATTCAAACGCGGGTCCCGTTATACGTCTTGGATCGAACATAAATTTTAATAGATGCAATGAAGGTTTTAATACATCAAATAGCAATTATTATTATGACGGTGTATGGCATCATTACGCCTTTACTTATAATGGTAGTCAGAGAAAAGTTTATAGAGACGGAAATTTGGTAAATACTAATACGAAATCAAATATTTTTAATATTAACACTTACGGTCTTGCTATTGGTAGGGCCCAAATGGACCAATCAGGCAATTATTTTATTGGTTCTATGGATGAAGTAAATGTATGGAATGTAGCTTTGACAGATAACGAGATAAGTTCAGTATACAATTATTCAGGAAATGCAGCTCCTACCAATATTGTTTTATCCGCAACTGCTTTTAACGAAAACTTACCTACTGGAACACACGTTGCATCTCTTACAGCAACCGACTCGGACAGTGGAGACAGCCACACTTTTACTCTAGCCTCTGGTAATGGAACTAACGATGCAGACAATAATCATTTTACAATTCAAGGAGCATCACTCAAAACAAGTGGAACATTTGACTTTGAGACCAAGTCTTCATACAATATCTATATAAATACTAACGACGGGACAGCTAATTATGCTAAAGCTTTTACAGTAACAGTAAATGACGTAAATGATGTTCCAGACGATATTTCTTTTAGCAGTATTATTAGTGATAATCTAATATTGTATCTTGATGCAAGCAATTCAAACTCCTACCCAGGGAATGGAAATACTTGGTATGATCTTAGTGGTAACGGAAATCATTTTACTTTAAATGGAGCCACTTATAGCAATAGCGGATACTTTGATTTTGACGGTGATAACGATTGGGCAAGAACAGTTTCTTCTCTAAATCTGAGTTCTTACGATAAGGTCACAGTACAGATTTATTTTAAAACAGAAAACTCAAATGCACTTGAATGTACGTATGAGCATTCAATTAATTGGAATAATCAAGCTGGGGGATTTGGATTATTTGCTCAAAGTGCTGGTTCTTCCTTCAATAATAATGTTCATCACACAAACCAAAATGGAGGGTTTAGTGGAAATAGTGGTAGAAATTATCAGTTTGACATACTAAATGATTGGCACTTACATACCAATATCCATAGCATGGTCGTTGATGCAACAGGAAGACAAACTTATATTGATAATAATTTAATTCCTTTTACATCCTCCCCCTATCCAAACACAACTGCAACGGTCAATGGGTCTTTTTCTAATCATCATTTTTACATTGGAGCACGAGAGGGTAATAATTACTACTTAAATGGTCAAGTTAAATCACTCTTAATATATGGTTCCAAATTAAATCAAATTCAGGTTAAA